>NZ_JAAAHS010000240.1 GCF_009908195.1 Streptomyces boluensis
CACCTATGCCCTCTCCCCCACAGTGGCCGTTGACGCAGTACAGGAACCTCACCTTCGTGGTGCCGGGCTCCAACCCGCGGAACGTGAAGTGCTGGGTGCTGCCGTCCCCGCCGTCGTTGTCCCCGCTGTCCCCGAATTCCCGCTCCTTGCTGACGAGGCGGACGACATCACGGTCGGGCCGCGGGTCCACCAGCGACCAGCTCTGCCCCCGCGAAACCCCCGCCGGCAACTCCAACTCGAACTCCTCCCCCACGTCGACCTCGACGGCCCGATCGGTCGCCTCGTACGACGCGGGCCCGAACAACCCGCACCCCGTCAGCGAGACAGCAGCGACCGGCAGTACGAGGGCAACGGCCAGGCGCCTGTGGATCCGAGCCGACCGTGCACTCAACGCCCCACCCGTTCCCGTGCCGTACGCCGCAGGCCGATCAACTCCGCGACGGACTCCAGCCACCGCGCGACGACCTCATCCCCCTCGACCGGTTGCGCCACCTGCGCCGCCGACTCCAGCCAGCCCCGGACGAGTTCGGTGGCCTCGCGGCCGGGCAACAACTCCGGCAGCCGGGCCGCGTATCCCACACCGCCCGCACGAACGGTCTTGCCGAGAAACGCCACGGACCGGGGCAGCACCCCCATGCGGTCCAGCAGCACCGCAGCTCCCACGGCGCCCTCTCCGAACAACGCAGCACGGTGCGGCCCGTGAGCGCCCAGACCGTAGCGGAAGAGCATCGCCACATCGACGCGGGCGGACTCGTCATCGGTCTTCTGCGGACGTTCGACGGGATTCACGGGCGCTCCGTTCCGGTCATCGGACGGTGACCTTGTAGATGAAGTACGCGGGGTCGTTGCCGGGGGTTCCGGTGGCTGTGGGTACGGGGGCGTACATCGAGGATGTGGGGTGCGGCTCCGGGTTGTCCTTCGTGCCTGTACACACCACGGCCGGACAGTGGAGCAGCTTGATCTCCGTGGTCCCCGGTCTGACGCCCTTGAAGTCGAAGTACAGGGTGCCGTCACCGTCACCGATGACATCCGGGTCGCTCGGCTCGGTCTCCAGACGCTTCCCCACACGCTCGACGACGTCTCGGTCGGGATGCGGTTTCACCAGGTACCAGTACTCGGCGATCGCGGGATTCGCCGGTACGGAAAGGGTGAACTCCTCGCCGGCGTCCACTTCGATGGCCGCTCGTTCTTCGGGTTCGTACGTCGTCGGGCCGAACAGCCCGCAGCCGGTAAGAGCCACCGCGGCCGTCGGGAGCAGCAGAGCAGTGGCGAGCGCCTTGCGCATGGCTGACCTTCGTTCCTCGGTCACTCGGCGGGTACGTGAACGCCTGTGGCGTCCGGCAGCGTGCTGTTGGCCGCCTTGTCCATACGGCCGTGGACGAAGTCGTCCTCGCTGACCCAAGTGGTGTGCCCCCAGGGGTTGTAGACCTGCAGCATGTCGCCCTCCTGGCCGATGATCATCACTGCGTGTCCCTCGTCCGTGTCCGGCCCGTCCAGCGTGATGGGCACGGGCCTTCCTTCGGCCACCGATTTCTCGATGTCCGGCAGTACGTCCCGTCGGGCGTTGGCGCTGCCCGTCTCCTGATAGGCGTACTCACCACCCGTGTGCGGGCTGATCTCCTTGTTGGCGATGGTCGCCCCACCCTCTGGTGCCATCCCTGCCGGAGTGTCGCCACCGAAGGGGAATTCGTACTCGTTGAGACCGTCGCCCTCCTCGTGCAGCCGCAGCTGCTCGCGCCGCAGCCTTTCGGTGAACGCGTCAGCGTCGTCCTCCTTTCCGTCACGGCCGCCTGTGAGCCCAAGGGCATAGACGGGGTCGACCATGGCACGCCCGGTCACGACGGAGGATGGCACGCACGTATTGCCTTCCTGCTCCCACTTCGCGTCGTGGAACCACTGCTCGTCCGAGTTCGCGTTGGCGCCCTTGTAGCCACCGGAAGGGACCCGACCGTCGTCCCTCATGCTGTCCCCGGCCGTCGTCACCGGCGTCAAGTGCCGTCGCAGCCAGTCCGGGTCCTTGTCGTGGATCTTGTCCCGGAAGCCCTCGACCTCCTTGAGGTCGTGCCCGGCTGCCAGAGCCTTCATCAGGTAGGCCCGTTCCTGGGGGCTGCCGGCCTCAGCCAGCATTTCCTCCATCTTCGCCTGGTCACGCGCGTTCATGCGCTCCATCGCCCGCCCCGACCTCTCCAGGTCGTTCGCGGTGAGCAGTTCGTTCCATTCGGCAGGATCGTCCGCCGGGTCGCCGGCGGAAGTGTCGGCCAGTAGCAGCTTGTCCGCGGCGGAGATGCTGTCCGTCTTCATCTGCCCCGCCCGCGCCTCGGAGGCAAGCTTGTTCAGGTCTCGCGCCGCCGCGCGGGCGGCGTCGTCGGCGGTCTCGGCCGCCGAGCGCAGGTTGGACACCCCATTGCCGGCGACGCTGCGGGCCCGCAGCCGCTCCGCCTCCTCGGCGTCCTTCTCCACCAGGTCGTCGAAGAAGCCGTCCTCCCCGCCCAACATGCCGAGCGCGTCCCGCAGTTGCTCGCGGCCACGCTTGTCCTGGCTCTGCGCCGCCGTGAGTTCGTCGGCGAGATGCATCAGGGCCTTCGCGGCGGCCTCGAAGGCCTGCTCCATCGCGTCGGCGGAGTCGGCTGCGGCCATCACCACTTCTGCCGCCAGACCCCCGGTACTGCCGACCCACGCGTCCGGGATCCCGGTGTCGGCCACGTGCCGTACCCGCCGCTGCACGTCGGCGATGTCGTCGACCTGTCTGCGGTACGTCCTGGCGAGCCCTTCGAGAACGGCGGGGTCGCCGACCGGAGGTGAGACGCTCAGCGCAAGGTTGATGATCTCGATGAGGTCGTTCTTGTCGTCCGCGGTCAGGACTTCTCCGAGGTACTCGGTGAGTCTCTGTCTGCGGTCGGTGGTGGATTCGCCTGCTTCGGGCATGGTCGTGCTGCCTCCGGCGGATATCGGAGTGGACGGGAATGTGAACGGCTATGGAGCAGGGCGGTGTTCACCGAAGCACCACCTCAAGGTCCGAGTTCAGTCGAAGTCGGACAGCGTCCTGGGCGCCTCGCCCGGTGCGGGCATCGTGCGGTAGCCGGGCGCGGGCAGATCGCCCGCGGGCGCCGGCATCGTCCGGTAGCCGGGGCCGGGCAGTGATCCGGCGGGGGCCGGCATCGTGGTCATGTCCTCTCCGCCCGCCGCACTCATGTCGCGGATGGCGGCGTTCTCGGCGCCACGGTAATTCGCCTTGGACGTACGGATCTTGTCGGCCAGCTCGTGGAGTGCGCTCTCCAGAACCTTCGCCTCGGCCTGCCAGTCACCGGCGAAGTTGTTGTACGCGGGGCCCGCGTCGGAGCCGCCCAGGACGTCATTGCCGTAGCACGCCGTGTCCTTGACCGCCCTGGCGATCGCGCCGACGTCATCACCCGCCGCGTCCAGCTTCTGGGCCTGGTCATCCATCCCGCCCTGCTGGACGCGATAGCCGCTTCCCTCCATGCTTCCGCACCCCCCGATACGCGATCCCCGCAGCCAGCGCGCTGGATCGCATGTGATCTTTGCGGAAAAAACTAACAGAGAGCAGTGACAGCAGCCTCACCCGCCGTCACCGCTCTCCGTGTTCACCGCGCGCGCCGCAGCCGCTCAGCCAGGCGCGCGGTGTCGCCTCAGCCCCGAGAAACCTTCCGCGTAGCCCGCAACCACTCCCTGTTCATCGCCGCGATCGACGGCAGCGGGATGCCCTTCGGGCAGGCCGTGGCGCATTCGCCGGTGAGGGTGCAGCCGCCGAAGCCCTCGTCGTCCATCTGGCCGACCATGTCGAGGACGCGGGTCTCGCGCTCGGGGGCGCCCTGCGGAAGGACGTTCAAGTGGTTCACCTTGGCCGAAGTGAACAGCATCGCCGAGCCGTTGGGGCAGGCCGCGACGCAGGCGCCGCAGCCGATGCACTCGGCGTGCTCGAAGGCCGCGTCGGCGTCCGCCTTGGGGACCGGGGTGGCGTGGGCTTCCGGGGCCGCGCCGGTGGGCACGGACACGTATCCGCCGGCCTGGATGATGCGGTCGAACGCGGAGCGGTCCACCACCAGGTCCTTGACCACCGGGAACGCGGCGGCCCGCCACGGCTCGATGTCGATCGTGTCGCCGTCCCGGAACGACCGCATGTGCAGCTGGCAGGTCGTCGTGCGCTCGGGCCCGTGCGCGTCGCCGTTGATCACCAACGAGCAGGCGCCGCAGATGCCTTCGCGGCAGTCGTGGTCGAAGGCGACCGGGTCGTCGCCGCGCAGGATGAGTTCCTCGTTGAGGGTGTCGAGCATCTCCAGGAACGACATGTCCTGCGAGATGCCGTCCACCTCGTACGTGGACATGCCGCCGTCGGCGTCGGCGTTCTTCTGGCGCCAGACGCGCAGGGTGAGCTTCATGCGTAGCTCCGCTGAGTGGGGTGGACGTACTCGAAGACGAGGTCTTCCTTGTGCAGGGCCGGGGCCTCGCCCGTACCCGTGAACTCCCAGGCCGCCGCGTACGAGAAGTCCTCGTCGCGGCGTTCGGCCTCGCCGTCGGGGGTCTGGGACTCCTCCCGGAAGTGGCCGCCGCAGGACTCGGCGCGGTGCAGGGCGTCGAGGCACATGAGCTCGGCGAGCTCCAGGTAGTCGACGATGCGGTTGGCCTTCTCCAGGGACTGGTTGAACTCCTCGCCGACGCCGGGGACCTTGATGCGGCGCCAGAACTCGTCCCTGATCTGCGGGATCCGGTCGAGCGCCTTGCGCAGCCCTTCCTCGGTACGGGCCATGCCGCAGAACTCCCACATGAGTTCGCCGAGTTCACGGTGGAAGGAGTCGGGTGTGCGGTCGCCGTCGACCGCGAGGAGACGGGCGAGACGCTCCTCGGTCTCCGCCAACACCTCGCGTACGACGGGGTGTTGGGAGTCGACCTCGCCTCCCACCGGGTTGCGCGCGAGGTAGTCGTTGATGGTGGAGGGGAGGACGAAGTAGCCGTCGGCCAGCCCTTGCATCAACGCGCTGGCACCGAGGCGGTTCGCGCCGTGGTCGGAGAAGTTGGCCTCTCCGACGGCGAACAGGCCGGGCACGGTGGTCTGCAGGTCGTAGTCGACCCAGAGTCCGCCCATCGTGTAGTGCACGGCGGGGTAGATCCGCATCGGCGTCTCGTACGGGTTCTCGGCGGTGATCCGCGCGTACATGTCGAAGAGGTTGCCGTACTTCTCCTCGACGGCCTTCTTGCCCATGCGCGCGATGGCGTCCGCGAAGTCGAGATAGACGCCCTGGCCTCCCGGCCCCACGCCCTTGCCCTCGTCGCAGACGTTCTTCGCGGCGCGCGATGCGATGTCGCGGGGTACGAGGTTGCCGAAGGACGGGTAGATGCGCTCCAGGTAGTAGTCGCGCTCGTCCTCGGGGATCTTGTTCGGCGGGCGGTCGTCGCCCTTTGCCTTGGGCACCCAGATGCGGCCGTCGTTGCGCAGGGACTCCGACATCAGCGTCAGCTTCGACTGGTGGTCGCCGGTGCGCGGGATGCAGGTGGGGTGGATCTGGGTGAAGCACGGGTTGGCGAAGTACGCGCCCCTGCGGTGGGCCCGCCAGACCGCCGTCGCGTTGGAGTTCATGGCGTTGGTGGAGAGGTAGAAGACGTTGCCGTAGCCGCCGGAGGCGAGCACCACGGCGTCCGCGAAGTACGTCTCGACCTTGCCGGTGATCAGGTCGCGGGCGACGATGCCACGGGCCCGGCCGTCCACGACGATGACATCCAGCATCTCCGTACGGGGGTGCAACTCCACGTTGCCCGCGGCGACTTGGCGGGACAGGGCCTGGTAGGCGCCGAGCAGCAGTTGCTGACCGGTCTGGCCGCGCGCGTAGAAGGTACGGGACACCTGCACGCCGCCGAAGGAACGGGTGTCGAGCAGACCGCCGTACTCGCGCGCGAAGGGCACACCCTGTGCGACGCACTGGTCGATGATCTCGACGGAGATCTGCGCGAGCCGGTGCACATTGGACTCGCGGGCGCGGAAGTCGCCGCCCTTGACCGTGTCGTAGAAGAGGCGGTGCACGGAGTCGCCGTCGTTGCGGTAGTTCTTCGCGGCGTTGATGCCGCCCTGCGCGGCGATGGAGTGGGCGCGGCGCGGGGAGTCCTGGTAGCAGAACTGCACGACGTGGTAGCCCTGTTCGGCGAGCGTGGCCCCGGCGCTGCCGCCCGCGAGGCCGGTGCCGACGACGATCACGGTGTGCTTGCGGCGGTTGGCGGGGTTGACCAGCTTGGCCTCGAAGCGGCGGGTGTCCCAGCGCTCGGCGATCGGCCCTGCGGGCGCCTTGGCGTCGACGACCGGATCGCCGGTGGTGTAGTCGGCGTACGAGCCGTAGGAACCGTGAGAATCAGGGGTCTTCATTCAGCTCACCACTCCGGTCATGACGCCCACGGGCACGGCGACGAAGCCGAGCGTGAGCAGTACGGCGAGTACGTCGGCGACGGCCCTCAGGACGCGGTCGCGGGTGGCGCTGCCGACGCCGAGGGTCTGCGCGGCGCTCCAGAATCCGTGCCGCACATGGAAGCCGAGGGCGACCACCGCGACGATGTAGATGACGTTGCCGTACCAGGTCGAGAACGTGTCGATGATGTTCTGGTACGGGTGCAGGTGCTCGAATCCGCCGGGGTGCACGGTGCCGGTGGTCAGGTCGAGGATGTGCCAGACGATGAACAGGCCGAGGATGATCCCGCCCCAGCGCATGGTCCGCGTCGCGTAGCTGGACTTGGCCTTCTTGTGCACGTACTTGCTCGGCCGCGCCTTGATGTCGCGGCGGCTGAGCTGGTACGCGGAGGTCGCGTGCGCCACGACGGCGAGCACGAGCACGATCCGCACGAGCCACAGCGCCCACTCGTGGTGCAGCACGGGCGCGCCCATGGTGCGCAGCCAGTGGGCGTACTGGTTGATGTCCTCGGGCCCGAAGAAGATCTTGAGGTTCCCGATCATGTGGGCGACCAGGTAGAGCAGCATGACGATGCCGCTGACGGCCATCACGGTCTTCTTGCCGACGGAGCTGTCCCAGATGGTGCGGGGCATGGACGGCCGTCGGTCCGTCCGCGTTGCCAGAGCCATGACGCAAGACGCTACGGGCCTAAGGCCTCAGAGGTCCAAGACATTGACCACCTCGTTTCCATAGCCATTACCTATCGAGCTTGTACGCTGCGGGGTATGCAGTTGCAGCAGCTCCAATACTTTGTCGCGGTGGCCGAGACCAGGCACTTCACCCGTGCCGCCGAGCAGGTGCACGTGGCGCAGCCCTCGCTGTCACAGCAGATCCGGGCGCTGGAACGGGAGTTGGGCGCCGAGCTGTTCAGCCGGGCGCGGGGCAACATCGCGCTCACGGACGCGGGCGAGACCCTGCTGCCGCTCGCCCGGCGCATCCTCGCGGACGCGGACACGGCGCGGCAGGAGGTGCAGGAGCTGGGACGCCTGGAGCGCGGCCGGGTCCGCCTGGGCGCGACGCCCTCTCTCTGCACAGGTCTGCTTCCGGACGTCCTACGCGCCTTCCACGACCGCTATCCGGGCATCCGCCTGCTGATCGAGGAGGGCGGCTCCCACGATCTCGTACGCGAACTCGCTCGCGGCGCCCTCGACCTGGCCCTCGTCGTCCTGCCGCTGCCGTCCCCCTCCCCCGCCCTGACGACGCTTGAGCTGCTGCGCGAGGACCTGGTGGTGGTCTCGTCACCGGACGCGCCGGCGCCGGGGGCGCGGGGACGTTCGGTACGGGTGGCGGACCTGCAGCGCGAACGCCTCGTGATGTTCCGGCACGGCTACGACCTGCGCGAACTCACGGTCGCGGCGTGCCGTACGGCGGGCTTTGAGCCGGACTTCGCGGTGGAGGGCGGGGAGATGGACGCGGTCCTCGGGTTTGTGCGCGCGGGCCTGGGGGTGGCGGTGGTCCCGCGCATGGTCGCCACCCGAGCGGGCCGCGACCTCCGCGTCACCCCGCTCACCCGCCCGGGCCTCCACCGCACGATCGCCCTGGCCCACCGCAGCGATGTGGCTCCGCCCAGGGCTGCGCGGGAGTTGCAGCGGATGCTGGTGGAGACGAACGTCTCCGGCTGAGGTGTGCCCCTTCAGGGGCGCGGGGAACTGCGCAAGGCCAGGCGCAGCCGGCCTTCCAGGGGCGCAGGGAACTGCGCGACCAGCCCCCACCGACCCGCACCGGTGCACGCGTACGTACATCGCACTCGGCACCGTGGGGCTGTGCCCACCCTCCCCCAAGCTCTCGACTTCGCTCGAGCAGGGGGGACCCCCATCGCCCCTGGCGGACCAGCTGCCCACAGGGGGGAGAGGGAGGGCCCCACAGCCGGGAGGCAAAAGGGGAAGCAGGGGGCAACGCCCCCTGGAAGCTCAACCCGTCGCGTCGACCATCGCCAACGTATGCAACCGCTCCGGCGGACCGGGCCGCGCGTAATACCACCCCTGAGCCGTATCGCACCCAAGATCCCGCAACTGCTCCGCCTGAGCCCCGGTCTCCACGCCCTCGACCGTGACCGACAGGTCAAGACTGTGGGCGAGGGAGACGACTCCCTCGACGATCTTCAGGTCCACCGGGTCGACCGGATACCGCTGCATGCCCTGCGTGAAGGACCGGTCCAGCTTCAGCACACTCACCGGCAGGCGCCGCAGATTCGCCAGGTTCGAGTACCCCGTACCGAAGTCGTCGAGGGCGATGTCGACGCCCATCTCGGCAAGGCGCCGCAGCGGCTTCAGCAGGTCGTCGTCCGCGCCGATCAGCGCCGACTCGGTGACCTCGAGGCAGAGCGCACCCGGTTCGAGCCCGACCCGCTCAAGGACCTCCACCGTGTCGGCGACGAGGTGCGGGTGGTGCAGCTGGACCGGGGAGAGGTTGACGTTGATCCGCAGCGGACCGGCGTCCGCGTGCCGCTGCTGCCATTCGTGAGCCTGGCGTACGGCCTCCTCGAGGACCCAGCGGCCGAGCGGCACGATGAGGCCGGTGTGCTCGGCGAGCGGGATGAACCGGTCAGGCCCGAGCACCCCGTGCTGCGGATGCGTCCAGCGCACCAGCGCCTCGGCCCCGCTCACCGACCCGTCCGCGAGGTGCACAAGGGGCTGGTACTCGATGAAGAACTCGCCGCGCGCCAGCGCCGCGGGCAGCGCGGTGGTCAGCCCGTGCCGGGTGATGGTGCGCGCGTCGACCTCGGGGTCGGCCAGCTCGAAGCGGTTGCCGCCCGCGGACTTGGCCCGGTACATGGTGATGTCGGCGCTGCGCAGCACCTCGGCGGGGCTGCGTTCGCCCGCGGGCCCTTCGACGATGCCGATGGAGCCGCGCACGGTGATCTCGCGGCCCTCGATGCGTACGGGGATGGCCAGCATGGACAGGATGCGCCCGGCGAGGTCGTCGACCTCGCGCTCGGTGTCGGTGCCGGTGGTGAGCGCCACGAACTCGTCGCCGCCGAGCCGGGCGACCATCTCGCCCGGTGCGGTCGCGCACGACTGGAGCCGGTCCGCGACCTCGACGAGGAGCCGGTCGCCGGCCGCGTGGCCGAGGCTGTCGTTGATGGCCTTGAAGCCGTCGAGGTCGAGGTAGCACAGGCCGAACCGCTTGCCCTCGCCCGCGGCGAGCGCCTTCTCCAGGCGTTCGAAGAACAGGGTGCGGTTGGGCAGTCCGGTGAGCGCGTCGTGCGTCGCCTCGTACCGCAGGCGCAGGTTGAGCAGCCGGCGCTCGGTGGTGTCCTCCATCAGCGCGAGCTGGTACTGCGGCCGGCCCTCGGCGTCGCGCAGCAGGGACACGGTGAGGTTGGTCCAAAGGGCGGTGCCGTCGTGGCGGTAGTACGGCTTCTCGACGCGGTAGTGCTCGCGCTCGCCGCGGACCAGCTCCTCGTAGAGGCGCCAGACCTGCGGGGCGTCGTCGGGGTGGGTCCAGTCGCTGAGGTTGCGGCCCCGGATCTGCTGTCCGAGGCCGCCGCCGAACATCCGGGTGAGGGTGTCGTTGACCTGGAGCACGGTGCCGTCGAGGTCGGCGATGCCGATACCGATGGCGGCGCCCTCGAAGACGGCGCGGAAGCGGGCCTCGCTGGCGTGCAGGGCTTCGGCGACGGCGTGCCGGGCGTCGAGGGCGGCCCGCGAGATGGCCTCCTGCTCGGCGAGGGTGCGCTCCCTGAGGGCCTGCGCGAACCCGGCGGCGACGGCGTGCTGGAGGCGCGAACAGCGCGACCTGAGTGCGTCCTTGCCGCGCGGGTCGTCCTCGCTGCCGCAGTAAAGGACCAGGTAGGCGTCGACCACGTCGAGGGTGCGGCTGAGCGCGTCCGGGTCCGTGCAGTGCGCGCCGATCAGGGCGGCGCCGACGGCCTGCCCCTCGGCGGCGGTGAAGCAACGGGCGGCGAGCGCGTCCCGCAACCGCCGGGCCAGCGGCACCAGTTGCTGTTCCAGCTCGCCGCGGCTCAGCGAGGTCGCCGTGACGGGGAAGACCGCCCGGCTCCATATGGTGGCGAATCTGCGCAGTCTTCCCTCGGGCCCGTCCGGCGCCGCGCTCTGCTCGGTCACGCCGTGCGCCCCACACCCGCGTACCCGGAGAAGGCGAAGGGGTCCTCCAGCTCCGGCGGCGTCTCGGGCCGCCAGTGCGGCATCTGTACGAGCCCTGGCTCGACCATGTCGTACCCCTCGAAGAAGCGCGCGATCTCGTCGCGCGTGCGCATGACCAGCGGGTTGCGGGTGTTCCGGTAGACCCCGACCGTGCCGGCCGCCTGCTCCTGCTGCGGCACACCGTCGTACGAGGCATGCGTGAGCACGAGCAGGCTGCCGGGCGCGAGCGCGTCGCGCAGTTCGGCCACCACGGCGTACGGATCGTCCGCGTCCTCCACGAAGTGCAGGATAGCGACGAGGAGCAGCGCCACCGGCTGCTCCAGGTCCAACAGGGCTTTCACCTCAGGGCTGTTGAGGATCTCCTGCGGGGTGCGCAGGTCGGCGGCGACCACGCCCGCCGACTCGTTCCCGGTGAGTACGGCCCGGCTGTGCTCGACCGCCACCGGGTCGTGGTCGACGTATACGACCTTTGCCCGGGGATTTGCCGCCTGCACCACTTCGTGAACGTTTCCGAAGGTGGGAATACCGGAGCCGATATCGAGGAACTGCGTGATTCCCGACTCGATGGCGAATCGCACCGCTCGCCTCATGAACGCACGGTTCGCCTGCATCACCTTGGGAAGTCCGGGCATGAACTCCATGGCCTGGCGGGCCGCTTGCCGGTCCACCTCGAAATTATGCGATCCGCCCAGGTAGAAGTCGTACATACGGGACACGCTGGGCTTCGAGGTGTCGATGCCCGGCGGGGCCCAGGCGGGTCGATCCATCGTGTCTCCAAGGCGTAGGCGAGCCGGTGTTCGAGCCGAGGCTACTGATCGCTCGCCAACGGGTCGAGCAGAACCGGAAATTGCTCATCCGTTCTCGGTCACGGCCTGCGACGAGTGCACCTGCAGCTGCACGTGCACTTGGCCGATTGCAGATGCACACAGGTTGAGGCGCGGACCGACGGCCGACGAGCGGCACGCGGCCACCCGGAACACGCGACCGAACGCCCGGCCCGCTCTCCACCCGCCACCCGCCTGCTATTTCTTTACCCCGGAACCGCCCGGCCGACCCGCCATCCCCCGCACCGGTACCCGACTGTGATCGCACACCGACGAAACCCCAAGTACTGCCTGTGTACTGCGTGTTGACGACTTACCGCCGGTTGCCGCCGGGCCTCGCACTCAGCGAGACGCTTCAACTCCCGCCCCTGAAAGGCCCTTTGACCACACCGGTCACTCCACCCCGCACGGACCGGCGGGCGACGGTGCCGCTCCGTTCGACAGTGCCAACAGGCCACGGCCGTGCCGCCCTCGCCGGGCCCCGCAAGGCTCCCACCCTG
>NZ_JAAAHS010000241.1 GCF_009908195.1 Streptomyces boluensis
GAGAGACAGTGGTGTCGTGGCGGCGCAGGATTCTGCCTGCGGCCCAGGACCCGGCGCCGGTGCAGGCGGCGATGGCCATGAGCAGCAGCGCGGCACCCCACGAGGCACCACCGGTGGCACTGGTGAGCGTCGTGGCAAGCAGCGGAACGAAGCCGGCGAGGACACCCGAGAGGTTGTACGACATGGCGACGGCGCTGTAGCGGAACTCCTCCGGGAACATGCCGGAGACGACGGCGCCGATCGGCGCGTACGGGATGGACAGGGCGCCGATGCCGAGCGAGACGCCGAGGTAGACCAAACCCGTTTCCTTGGTGTCGACGAGCCAGAAGGCCGGGAAGGCGACCGCCATCGTGACCACAGCGCCGAGGGCGCATACCTTCCAGGCGCCGATGCGGTCGGCGAGACGCCCGGCCAGGACGAGCACGACGATCTCCACCACCGAACCGATGACTGTGGAGTTCAGCATCGTCTGCTTGTCGATGCCGAGGTTGTCGGTGCCGTAGGAAATGACGAACGTGCTCATCAGGAAGAAGCCGCCGACGCCGAGGAATGCAGCCCCGATGCCGATGATCATGCGGCCCCAGGTGCGACGGAAGGCTTCGATGAGCGGGGCCGGCTTGGGGCCGTTCTGCTCGGCGTCCTCCAGCATCTTGTGGAAGACCGGGGACTCCTCGATGTGCACGCGCAGCCAGAGGGCGAAGCCGAGCAGCGGGAACGCGATGAGGAACGGCACGCGCCAGCCCCACGCGTAGAACGCGTCGTCGGGCAGCATCCCGACGAGCGCGAAGGCCCCGGAGGAGAGCAACGTGCCGACAGGAGAGCCGAGTTGGGGCACTGACGAGTAGCTGCCGTGCTTCTCCTTCGGGGTGTGCTCCAGGGTGAGCAGCATCGCGCCGGACCACTCACCACCGACTGAAATGCCCTGCAGGAAGCGGAGTGCGGACAGCAGCGCGGGGGCCCAGATGCCGATCGATTCGTAGGTCGGCAGCAGGCCGATGCAACCCGTCGTGGCGCCCATCATGACGACGGTGATGATCAAGGAGACCTTGCGGCCGTAGCGGTCACCGATGTGACCGAAGATCGCGGCGCCGATGGGCCGGGCGACGAAGCCGACGGCGAAGGTTATGAACGAAGCGATCGTGCCGACCGTCGGGTCGAGTTCGGGGAAGAACAGCTTGTTGAAGACGAGGGCGGCGGCGGTGCCGTAGAGGAAGTAGTCGTACCACTCCAGGGCGGTGCCGCTGAAGGCCGCCGTCAGCAGTCTTCTGATGTCCTTGAGGTCTGGCTTGGTGGGCGTGCTCACGCGTTCTCCAGGGGAGGTGCGGCCGGGGCCGGCCGGAGGGGACAGGGGACCGGAGCGTGCGGGTCAGGTGCGGGTGAGGCCGTGCGGGTCGTGGGCGGGGTGGCCGCCCACGACCGTGGCGAGGACGCCGATCTCACCGATGCGATCGGGGTCATGGCGGACGGGATCGCCGTCCAGGACAGTGAGGTCGGCGAGTTGGCCTGGGACGAGCCGGCCCTTGCGGTCGCCGAAGCCGGTGGCGCGGGCGGACCCCTCGGTCCAGGCGCGCAGCGCGGCGAGCACGGGGATGCTCTCGTCCGGCCCGTACGGGACACCGGTCTCCGTCAGCCGCGTCACCATCGACTGAATCGCCGGGAGGGGTGCGCCGGGCGCGACGGGCCGGTCGGAGCTGCCGGGGACGGGCAGTCCGAGATCCAGGAAGGAACGCATCCGGTACGACCAGGTGGTGCGTTCGGGGCCGAGTGCGGCGGCCATGGCGTCGCCGAAGGTGTGCAGGAAGTTGTGCTGCGGTACGGGGACGACGCCGAGTTCGGCGAAGCGGGCCAGCTGGTCCGGGCGGACGATGCCGGCGTGCTCGATGCGGTGGTGCACGCCGGGACGCGGAAGTGTCTTGTGGGCGCGGGCGAACGCGTCGAGCGCCAGGTCGACGGCCCGGTCTCCGATGGCGTGCGCGGCCACCGACCAACCCGACTGGTGCGCGGCAACGACCAGGTCGGTCATCGCCTCGGTGTCGCCCTGGAAGTAGCCGGTGGGCCGCGCAGTGCTCGAACCGTGTCGCGGGCAGCCGCAGAACGGTTCGGTGACGGCCGCGGTCTTCCCGAGGAGTGAGCCGTCGAGGAAGATCTTCACCGGGCCGAGCGAGAGCCGGTCGTCGCCGAAGCCGGTGCGCATGCCCAGGTCGAGGCCGAGCGTGAGGGTGTCGTCGGCGTGTGCGGTGAGCGGGTGCAGCACGTCGGAGGCGGCCATGAGCTGGGCGCGGGTGTGCAACCTGCCAGTGTCGAGGGCGAGTTGATAGGCGCCGAGCTCAACGGGGGTGTGCCCGATCCAGCCGCCGCCGATCCCGGCCTCGGTGAAGCTGGTCACGCCTTCGGTGAGATAGTGCCGGGTCGCCGCGTCGACGGCGTCGGCGACCGTCTCCACCGGGTACGGCAGGACCTGTTCCTGGACGAGGCTCTGGGCAGTCTCTTCGAGCAGGCCGTTCGGGCGGCCGTCCAGGTCCCGTGCGACGACGCCGCCGTCCGGATCGGCGAACCCCTGGTCGAGGGCGCCCGCCTCGCGTAGCACCGGGGTGTTGACCACGCAGGCATGACCTGAGGTGTGCTTGAGCCATACGGGGCGACCGCCTGCCGCGCGGTCAAGTGCGTCGCGGTGGGGATACTGCCCGCCGAGCTTGTTCTGGTCGAGGCCGGCCCCGATCACCCACGCGTCCGAGGCACGCCCGGAGGCGTCCGAGGCTACAGCGGCGTACACCTCGTCGACCGTGCGGCAGACGGAGACGTCGAGCTGGGTGAGGTTGAGGCCGAACCAGGCGGTGTGGCAGTGCGCGTCGTTGAAGCCGGGCACCACGGTGGCGCCACCCGCGTCGAGGACACGCCTCGCGGACAGCTGATCCACCTCCCCGTCGAGTCCTACAACGATGCCGTTCAGCACGCCCAGGGTGCGGGCCGTGGGCCGCTCGGGGTCGAGCGTGCGGATGCGCGCGTTGCGGACGAGCAGATCGAGTCGCATGTCGGGGCCTCTCAGGCGAAGTGGTGCAGCTGCGCGAGCGGCAGTTCGGTGGCGGGCGCGGTGCCGGTCTCGACGCCGTCGACCAGGACGGGCGCGGGCTCGCGCGGTACGACCACGCGGGGTGTCGCGGTGTTGTGCAGCATGTCGGCGCGGCTGAGTCCCCGACTCCCCCGGATCGGGGCGTAGGTGAGGCCGGTCGGCAGCGCGGCCCGTGCGGCCCGTTCGGTGAGGGCGGCCTCGGCGACGAAGACCTTGGCGAGCCGGGCCGGTGCCGCGCCGAGCGCCCCGAAGTACGGGCGGTATACGCGCGGCTGGGTGAGCCGGGTGGACCCCGACCCCGAGCCGGTGTTGCCCCACGCCACGAACCCTGACTTGATGACCAACTCGGGCTTGCTGCCGAACCACTTGGGGTCCCACAGGACGAGGTCCGCCATCCGCCCGGCCTGCACGGTGCCGACCTCGTGGGCGAGGCCGTGCGCGAGCGCCGGATTGAGGGTGATCTTGGCGAGGTAGCGCAACACCCGTGCGTTCTCGGGGCGTTCCACTCCCCCGCCTCCGTTCGCCCGCGCCTGGACGTGGGCGAGCTGCCAGGTCCTGCGTACGGTCTCGGCGATCCGGCCCATGCCCATCGAGTCGGAGTTGACGATGGAGATGGCGCCGATGTCGTGCAGGGCGTTCTCGGCGGCGATGGCGTGCGCGCGGATGCGGCCCTTCGAGATCGCGACATCGCTCTCGGAGTGGTGGTTCTGCCGGTGCACGGTCATCGTCATCGGGAACAGTTCGCCGACCGTGTTCGGGGTGTACGGGATGGTGGGTGTGGTGGACGAGGGCAGGATGTTCGGCTCGGAGAGGATCTCCAGGAGGTCGGGGTGCCCGCCGCCGCCCTCCACGTGGTACGCGTGCACGGTCCGGCCGCGCGTGGCGCCGACGGTGTCCCTCAAATACCCCGACTCGTTCATGGAGTCGGTGTGCAGGGCGACCGGCAGATCGGCCTGCTCGGCGGTGTCGAGGCAGGTGTCGATGATGCGCGGGGTCGCGCCGAAGTCCTCGTGAATCTTGAAGCCGCCGGCCCCGGCGAGGGTGATCTCGTCGAGCAGCGCCCGCGAACTCGACGAACCCCGGGCCAGGAACGCGATGTTGAGGGGCGTGCCCTGCCAGGCACTCATCAGCGTATGCAGGTTGTGGGTGGGGTTGCAGCCGATCTCCCACACGCCGCCGAGCCCCATGCCGACGAGCGTGGTGACTCCGGCGGACAGCGCGGCCGGGGCGACCTCGGGCGAGGACAGGTGCACATGGCTGTCGACCACGCCGGGAGTGGCGATGAGCCCCTCTCCCGGCACGACCGAGGTGTGCGAGTCGATGGCGTAGTCCACGTCCATGACATCGGGGTTGCCGACACGGCCGACGGAGACGATCCGCCCGTCCTTGATCCCGATGTCGGTCTTGCGCACCCCGAGCACCGGGTCCATGAGAACGACCCCCGCGACGACCATGTCGAGGGCCGACGCGCGGTCGGAGCGCGGCGAGGCAAGCAGCCCGTCCCGGACCGTCTTGCCGCAGCCGCCAAGGAGTTCATCGCCCGGGTGACCATCGTCGGCCTCGACCTCCACCCACAGACAGGTGTCGCCGAGCCGGATCCGGTCCCCTGTGGTGGGCCCGTACAGGGCGTTGTAAGTGCGACGGTCGACGTGGGTCATGCCTGCTCCTCCTGCGCTTGTGCGTCAGCGGACGGGTGCCGGGCTGAGACCACCTCGACCTCCCGCTCGACGCCCGGCTCGAAGGCCAGCGCGGTGCCGGCCGGAATGTCGAGACGCATCCCGGCGGCCGCGCGGCGGTCGAGGTCGAGTGCGGCATTGGCCTCGGCGAGGGGGTAATGAGAGGAGAGGTAGACAGTGCGGTCGCCTGTGTTGCGAATACTCAAGCGGGACCGCTGCCGGCTCGGATTGATCACGACCGGCTCGGTCGCGAGACGCACCTCACCCGGTGCCGTTGAGGCGTCCGTGTCGGCCGAGGCACTGGTGGAAATGGGCCGGTCGACGGCGACGAGTGACGTCCCGGAAGGGAACAGCGCCTCCACCTGTACCTGGGGGATCATCGCCGGGACGCCTTCCATCACGTCGGCCTCGGTCAGCACCTTGCGGGCGACCTCGATGACCCCTTCCAGGGGAATTCCGTCCCAAGCAGCCTCGAGGATCTCGTCGCAGATCAGCGCGATGGCTTCCGGAGCGTTGAGCCTGCGGCCTCGCGCGAGCCGCCGTCGGGCCAGTTCCGCGACGGTGAACAGCTCCAGCCTCTCCCGTTCGCGAGGAGTCATATGCACAGCGGTGCCGCCCTCCATGTGATCGGATCAGGCCACGGCCTGTCAGACACACAAAGCATTGACGTGGAGCGTCATCCAGCCAACGTTGAAATGCCACCGACGCAGCGCCGAGAATTGTGCACATGCACACTGACCCGCCCTTCTCCCCCTCCGCGGATCCCAGCCTCTTCCCTTCCCCCGACCCCCACGTGGCCGACCTGGCACGCCAACTCCTCGACGAGATCGACACGGTGGTCGAGGTCTGGCTCGAGTACGTACGGCCGGTGCGCTCGCCCTACGCGAGCCGCGTCTCAGAGGAGGAATTCCGCGAAACCGCCTGGCAGGCTTTCGAACTGCTGCTGCGCACGGTGGCCCGCATGCCGATACCCGAACCGATCGCTTCGGTATCGGAGCGCGTCGGAGAGCAACGCGCCCGGCAGGGCGTCCCGTTGGCCACGCTGCTCGAGGCAGCGCGACTCGACTTCCGTGTGGTCTGGGCGGCGCTGGTGCGCAAGGCAGGCTCGGAGCACAGCGCTCAACTGGTCAACTCCGCCTACCAGGTGTGGGAGGCAGTCGAGAAGCATGTCACCGGCATCATGACCTCCTACCAGCGGACGGTCCTGGAAATGGGGCGGCGCACGGCGGACGAGCGGCGCATGTGGTTCGCGCGGCTCGTCGACACCGAGGGCCGAAATCCGACGGTGGTCGCAGACGCAGCACATGCCCTCGGCTTCACCACGAACGCAGAGTTCCTGTGCGTCGTGTCGACCGCTCAGGACAGCACAGCCATGCGCAAGGCAGCGGCCGAACTACGAGCGCTGGATGTGCCGGTCCAGCTCCAGGAACTCGCGTCGGACGTGGTGCTGGCCGTACAGCTGGATCGCCGCACGACCGAGGAGAAGGTCCTGGACAAGCTCCACGACCAACCCTGCGGAGTCGCGACCACCCGGGGCGGACTCGCCTTTGTGCCCCGCGCGGTGACCCTCGCCGCCGCCACCGCGAGGGCACTCCCCCCGGAGGCCACACACCCGCGCCGCCTCGAGGACAGCTGGCTCGACGTCCTGGTGCACCGTGCCGACGACGTGGCACGCGACCTGGCAGACGACGTGCTCAGAGGTCTCCGGACAGCCGACGTCGCCCAGACCGAGGCCGATCGCCTGCTGGAAACCGTTCAGGTCCACCTCGCGGGAACCGGCATCGTGGCCGACACGGCCACCGCTCTCTACTGCCACCGCAACACGGTCCAGCACCGATTCGGCCGCTTCGCCGAACTCACAGGGCGGGACGTACGCCGCCCCGAGGACGCAGCGTTGGTGGCGCTGGCGCTACGCGCGGCCGGGCGGCGTACGCATACGGAGGCTCAGAACGCCCCACATCACGAGTAGGGCGATCTTCGTTGCCGGAGCCTCTTACAACCTGGCGTCGTCGTCAGCGAGTCAGGGAGTCCTGGGCAGCGACGAGGCTCACGGTAGACGGCTTCTCGACCAAATCAGGAGTTCGCCGGATACCGCTTTGACCAGGTTGAACACCTCGCGGACGCCATACCGCTCGAGTCGCACGCATTACGCCGCAGGCTGGGGCGACGTTGAGCTCGGACAGCTCGAGCGGCTCACACACGAGGGCGGTCGAGCAGTCGGGACAGCACAATCACACTCTCGGTCCGGTCGATGACGGGGGCCTCACGGAGCCTCTGAATAGCTTGCTCCAGGTGCGGAATGTCCCTGGCAAGCATGTGCAGCACCGCATCCGCCGCACCGGAGACCGTGTACGCCTCGATGACTTCCGGAATCCCTTCCAGGTGCCGTCGCAGCTCGGCCGGAGGGGGATTTCCGCTGCAGCACACCTCGACGAACGCCTCGGTCCCCCGGCCCAGTGTTTGCGGGTCGATGATCGCTGTGAACCCGCGGATTGCGCCCGAGGCGACCAGACGATCGAGCCGCCGCTTGGCAGCGGGCGCGGACAGCCCGGCCGCTTCACCGATTTCGTCGGTGTCGCGGGCCCGCAAAGATCGAGGAGACGCTCCCCAGGGACGATGCTCACCCCAGCATCGGCGGGCAGTGTGGCGCAGTTCAAGGTGAGACGTGCTGGAGGCCCGTCCCCGTCCCGCGTGCTCTCGGCACGGGACGCCGTGATCGTTCGGGCGCGCTCTCGCCCGTCCTTCGCCCGCTTGGTCGTGATCGTCGACGGCGACGTGCCGGTCGCGGTGCATCCCCGCCAGGTCTGGCGACACGGTGTGGTTCCTCCCGTGCCGCGCGGCTCCCTCGTGATGTCAGGCGGCGGGCTTCACGTGGCGGACCAGCCACGTCAGCAGGGCGTCCAGGTCGGCGGCGGCCGAGAGGACCCGGTCGACCGCCTCAGGGGTGTGCAGCCACTCCTCGCAGCCGAGGGGGCGGGCGGCGATCAGGGAGCGGTGGCGCAGCAGGTTCGTACGGGAGTGGTCCGTCGGATAGCCGCGCGGGGGCCGTTTCATCACGTCCCCGGAGACGTCGTAACCCTTCTTCCCCAAGTCCTCGACAATGGCGGACAGTTCGCGGCCGCTCCCCTCGGAAGCCACAGCCTTGCGGAACATGTCCACCTGGCCGGGATCGGGGTACCACCAGGCGCCCTGGATGCGCAGGCCGTCCAGGGAGAACCGGAGACCGACCTCGATCCTGCGGCCGAGCCGGATCACCGCGCTCTGGTGCTGCCACCACCAGCAGTCGGTGCGGTAGTGCCAGACGGAAAAGTCCTCGTACCGGGGGTCGGTGTCCGCGACCTCGTTGAGCAGGGCGATCATCGGCTGCCGGACCAGGCGTTCGCGGTCCGCGCGACAGCGCTCGCGAGTCGCGTGGCTCGGTTCGCCCTGGAGCTGCCACAACACGTCCATGGCCTGCTCCGGCCAGCCGGTGAACTGTCCGCGCATGCGGGCAGGTTAGCTCAGCCATGCTCCGCGCGCGGAGAGTGGGACGGGTAGGGAGGCGTGAACCGCTGTCGAGCTGTTGGGCACAGCGAATCTCGCGATCAGGAAGAGTCCCCTCTGGAGCCTGGAGTCCCGGATTCTCCAATTCCGGAATCGGGTAGCTTCTGTCGCTGGACGGGGAGCCCTGGCTACCCCCAGGTGCTGGAACAGCCATAGATGCGACCTGAGGGAGGGACTCCGGGGGTCCTGCCAGAGTCCCCGGAGTCCCGCCCCCTCCAGGCTCATCGCGCCGACCGCCGCCCGTCCCCTGCCGTCACGGACACCTGGTCGACGACCCAGTACCAGTTGTTCCCGCCTGTGTAGCGGAACCGGAACCGGGCCGTGCGGGCAGTGCCCGGCACCCGCAGAGCGAGGCGCTCCACGCGGGACGGGACGTTCGCTTCGTACACCTTGAGGAGCTGCGGTTCGCCGTCGTCGTACGAGACAGAGACCTCGCCCTTCTGGCTGCCCTCGTGGCGGTAGTACGTGGTGTAGGTGAGGGTCGCGCGGGCGCCGCCCGTGACCGGGTAGGCCGGACTGACCAGAGTGGAGTCGAAGGTTCCGGTGACGCTCTTGTCGTGCCACTCGTCGCCGTCGGCCACCGCGAAGACGCCACGCGCGCGGACGTTGGACTCACGCTCCTGGCCCGCCTCGGCCTTCGTCCAGAACTCGTCGGTGGTGAACGTCCAGCCGCGCCACTCGGTGACACCGCCCGAGCCCATCGCGGAGTTGTCCACGCTCCAGCCGCTCGGCGGGGTGTGGGTGAAACCGATGACGCCGTCCCCGATGCCGGTCTCGTCGGCCGGGGGCTGCAACTGGCCACGCAGCGCGTCGAACGCTTCGGGCGTGGGCTGCTGCAGGGGCCGGCCGTCCAGGTTCCAGGCGGGGTCGAGCGGGATTCCCAGGTGGGCCAGGGCGGTTGCGGCCACGTCCGGCATCTTCACGTCGTGCCGTACCACGCCCGCGCCGAGGCCGGAGCCGGTGGCGATCAGGAAGGTCTGGCGCTCGGCCCAGCTGGAGCCTCCGTGCCCGCCCGCGTCGGTGTGGCCGTGGTCGGTGGTGACGAGGAACAGCCAGTCCTCTTCGCCGTACGTGGCACGGGACTTGACGGCCTCCATGATCCGGCCGACCTGCGCGTCGGCGCCCTCGATCGCATCCAGGTACTGGCGACTCGCCGCCCCGTGGTCGTGCCCCGCGTGGTCCACGTTGTCGAGGTGGACGAAGACGGCGTCGGGGTCGGTGGTGCCGAGCTTGTCGACCGCGCGCCGGGTGGTGCCCTCGTCGTACTCGGCGGACGGAGTGGAGATCCTGGTGTCCACCTTCGGGCTGAAGATCGTGTCGGTGATGGGGTTCCAGGAGCAGATGGCGAGCGTGCCGAGTTCGGGCTTGGCGGTCTCGATCCGGGTCAGGAAGTCCGGGTACTCGGCGAACCTGTGACCCGTGAAGGCGTTGTCCTTGGCGTTGTGCTTGTCCGGCCATACTCCGGTGAGGAGCGTGGCCCAGCCCGGGCCGGACATGGTGGGGGCGAGCGGGTTGGCGTAGATGCTGCTGGGCGCGGAGACACCGGCCGCCATCAGGCCTTTCAGGGCAGGCGAGTTGGCCTCTTCGACGCGGTTCAGAAGTGCTCCGTCGATGCCGATGACGAGCACCTTCGGAGTCTTGGCCGCGGCTCGGGCGGCACCGGTGAGCGGGCCGGCCGCGGCGGCTATGGCAGCGGTGCCGAGCAGGACGGAGCGGCGGGACAGAGGGCGCACTCGATTCTCCAAGGTGTGGTCGAGCGGGGCGTGTTGTGGTGATCGGCGATCGGCCGGTTCGAGCCGAGGCCGGGGCTTCCGCACGGAGTGGCCGGTGCAACTCCCTTGTACGGGCGGTGAGTTGCTCGGCCGGATGGGCTGCTTCAGGTGTAGCGGACCACCGGCTCAGGGTCTAGACCCGTTACCTTTTCGCGATCCTTGAGGGTGATCCTCACGCGGGGGTCCCCGCTCGGTGAAGTCGAGGCGAACTGTTCTGGAAAGCGTGGTGTGCCTCGCCTGCAGGCGAGTTGGGCCCGCTCCTGGGCCGCCGCATCGAAGCTCCTCAAAAGGACCAACGACCGTCACGGTGAACACCGGTGAGTACTAAGACCGCGTCCTACGTGGTGAGGCGGATGTTGGCCTGTTCTGGCCTCGTCGGCGTCTCCGCACAGCCCACCGCTTTCACCAGGAACCGCATCCAGTCGATGTAGCGTCCACTCCTGCGACAGGAGATGCCCGAAGAGTCGTGCAAAGCATGGAGGGGCGAGGCAACGGTGTGGGTGGGGATGTCGCTACTGGGAGGTCTCACCCTCCTCGGGTTCGGCACCCGTGAGGCCATGATCCAGTACCGCCTCCAACGAGAAGGGATCCGCGCCGGGGGCCTGGTGGTCCGCCACCACAGGAGTAGCTCCGGAAAGGGGCGTGGCCCTGTCTACTTCGCGGTGGTCGAATTCGTTGATGCGCAGGGTAGTCGGCACACGTTCCAGGGCAGGTCATCCGGAGTCAAGGGCCTTCCCGTGGGCGGTGGGGTCCCAGTGCTCTACCTTCCCGACGCCCCGAAGGCCGCGCGAATCGACCTCACCAGGAGACGGATTGGGGAAGTCGCGTCTCTTCTCGCGGGCGGCACCCTGTTCACGGCCATCGGGATCTGGATGCTCGCCACCGGCCGTTGAGCTTGTTCCTCAGACCGTGTGCTACATGGTCGGCTTGAGGAATCGCTTGTAGCAGCAGAGAGCGGCTGCCAGTCCGAGAAATGCCAGGTAGGTGCAGGTGCCTGGTTTCCGCTCGTAGCGGTGGTTGAGGCGGCGGTATCCAGTCAGCCAGGACATGGTTCGCTTGATGACCCACCTTCGGCGGCCGAGTCGTTCGCTGGAGTCGATGCCCTTGCGGGCGATGGCCGAGGCTGTCGTGGGTGTTGGCTGCGGAGAGTCCGACACGTAGGGGCAGTCCGCTCGCGTCGGACAAGATGTCCATCTTGGAACCGGGATTACCCCGGTCCACAGGGCTCGGACCTGCAAGTTCGCCCCCCTTTAGCGCGGACATGGGCGGAGTCAAGGACCGCGCGCGACAGATCGATCAGCTTCCGACCGTCCAGGAACTGGAGCACCTTCTGGTGCAGTCGTCCCCACACGCCGGCCCGGGACCACATGAGGAAACGGCGGTGCACAGTCGACTTCGAGGCCCCGAAGCAGGGTGGCAGGACACGCCAGGCACAGCCGCTCACCAGCACATAAATGATCGCGGCGAACACCGCCTCGTCATCAATGTTCGCGACTCCACCACCCTGCGGACGCACCCTCGCCGGCGGCAGCAACGGCCTCGCCAGCTCCCACAGGCCATCCGGAACGATCCATCCCCACCGCCCACTCCCCATAGTCATACCAACGACCAACTGGCCATGTAGGACGCGGTCTGAGCAGCACTAAGCAGTGCAGCTCAAGAGGCGGAATCTGAGGCCGAGTTGAGGAGATGTACGGGCCTCGGTCAGGACCCGGGGGTCAGACCGCCGGTTTGTTCACGAGAACTGCTTCCGACCCAGCTTCTGGTCGAGGTGGGCG
>NZ_JAAAHS010000242.1 GCF_009908195.1 Streptomyces boluensis
CGGCTGCGCAGACGAGCACGGGTTGTCCTTCTCCTGGCCGGGTCGGGTGGTGTCGGCCGGGGCGTGGTCTCGGGGCGCGCCGCCGGGTGGGGGTGCCGTACCGGACGGGGCCGACGCGGACCGGCCCGTTCCGCAGGAGGTCCTGCTTGAGCCGGCGGCGCAACCGTTCCCGCCGGTCGAGCCCTGGGTTCACTGCGGTACCCCTCTCCACCGACTTCGGTGCGCTTCCTCGTCACGTGCCGGCACGCCCCTGCGCGTCCCCGCACGCCCTTGCGCAGGTCAATATGCCCGGAAAAGGCGCAAGTGATCATTTTCAGGGCTCGGATACGTATACGTATTCCTGCCGGGAGGGCGGTTGCCGCGCTCCCGTGCCGGAACGTTTCACCAGTGCGGGTGGCGTTCTCCCCGTTCTGCCGGATCAGTGCTGGTCGGCGCATTAGGGTCGGCCCGACATGTCCCGGTTTCGCGTGGGCAGTTGTGAGTGGGCGGAGGTCAGGTGGGCGGCTCCCAGGGAGCCCGGGGTCCGGAGCGGACACCCGTGGCTGTCACTTCTTTCGTGGGCCGGGACGCGGAACTGGCGGAGGTGGGCGACACGATGGCCCACGCGCGCCTGGTGACGCTGGTCGGGCCGGGCGGTATCGGCAAGACCCGGCTCGCCGAACGGATCGCGGACCGGGTGGCGAAACGTTTCGACGACGGGGCCTGTGTCGTCGAACTCTCCGGTCTGGTCGAGGAGGAGCTGCTGCCCCACAGCGTCGCCACCGCCCTCGGACTCCGCGACGGCGAGGCGCGCTCCGCCGCGGACGCCGTCGTCGGTCATCTGCGCGAGCGGCAACTGCTGCTTGTCCTCGACACCTGTGAACGCGTCACGGAGAGCTGCGCGGCCTTCGTGGCACGGCTGTTGAGCGAGGCCCCACGGGTACGGATCCTGGCGACCAGCCGACAGCCCGTGAACGTACCGGGCGAGCGCACCTACGTCGTGCCGCCCCTGTCGGCCGCCGACGCGCTCGAACTCTTCGCCCAGCGCGCCGCCGACGCCGCCAAGGGCTTCGTGGTGGACGACAGCAACCGCGAGCGGGTGGCCGGGCTCTGCCGGCGGCTCGACGGGATGCCGCTGGCCCTGGAGCTCGCCGCCGTACGCCTGCGGGCCCTGCCCCTCGACACCCTTGACCGTCAACTGGCCCGGCGCTTCCGGCTCCTGGACGTGCACCCGCTGGGCGTCGAGCCGCGCCACCAGACGCTCCACGCCTCCCTCGACTGGAGCCACGAGCTGTGCACGCCCCTGGAACAGCACCTCTGGGCCCGGCTCTCCCGGTTCGCCGGAGTCTTCGGCCTCGACGCGGCGGTGCGGGTGTGCGCCGACGCGGAGATGTCCGAGGACGAGGTGGTGGAGGCGCTGGTCGGCCTGGTCGAGAGGTCGGTGGTCCAGTACGCGGACGCGTCGGCGGGCGGCTGGTACCGGATGCTGGACACCCTGCGCGAGTTCGGCTCCGAGCGGCTGCGTGAACGGGGTGAGGAACAGCGGCTGCGTACCGCCCATTTCCAGCACTACGCGCGCGTGGCCGCCGATTTCGACCGGACCTTCACCGCGCCGGGGCAGGCCGGACGCCTCGTCGCGCTGCGGCGGCAGCACGCCGACATCCGGTGCGCCCTGGAGAACGCGCTGGCCGACGGCCACCTGGACGAGGCGGACCGGCTCGTGCACGGGCTGTGGATGTACTGGCACATCAACGGCCTCTATACAGAAGGGCGTTACTGGTGTGCCGCGCTCGCCGCGCACAGCGCCGTGACACCGGTGCGGCGGGGGGCCGCGCTTGGGCTCGACGGCTATCTGGCGAGCATCCAGGGGGACCCTGCAGGGCTGCGGCTCACCCGGGAGGGGCTCGCCCTCGCCGGGCAGGTCGAGGACCCCTTAGTCGCCGGCCGGGCGCGCCTGTTCTTCCAGCTCGCGGCCGCGGTCTCCGGGCTGTTCGACGAGTCGGACAAGGCCGCCGTCGAGGGTGAGGACCTGCTCCTCACCGCGCGCGACGCCTCGGGCCTGCATCTGCTGCGGATGCAGGACGCGTTGAACCACTTCATCGCCCAGGACCTCGACACCGCGCTCAGCCGGGGCGAGAACGGCCTGCGGGCGATGGGCAGTTGCGCCCCGGACGAGGAGGGATGGCACCACGCCGCGTTCTCGTACGCACTGGCGCTCTGTCACTTCGTACGCGGCGACCTCGCGGCGAGCGCGGCCCGCAGCCGGGCTGCGCTGCGGGTGGAGCAGCGCAGCGACGACGTCACCGGAGCCGCGCACAATCTGGAACTCATGGCGTGGGTCTCCGCCGCAGCGAAACGGTTCGACGACGCCGCGTGGCTGCTCGGCGCCGCAGACTCCCTCTGGGAGCGCATGGGCGGCAGGCTCACCGGCAACGACGTCCTCGAGAGAGTGCACCAGGACAGTGAGCGGGCCACCCGCGCGGCGCTCGGCGACGGGCCTTTCGACGCCCGCTGGCAGGACGGCCGGGCGCTCTCCCTCAAGGACGCCGTGGAGCGGGCGACCCGTGAGGAGCCGCCGCAGAGCGCCGCGCGGGTCCTGACGCCCCGCGAGCGCGAGGTCGCGGAGCTCGCCGTGTCCGGACTGTCCAACCGCGAGATCAGCGAACGGCTCGTGGTGTCCAAGCGCACCATCGACGTGCACATGGAGCACATCTTCACCAAGCTCGGGATCACCTCGCGCCGCCGGATCGCCCCCCACCTCGACATGGGTACCGGCACGGGCACTTGAGCGCGCGGAAGGGCCGCGGTCACCGGTTCCGTCCGGTAGCCGCGGCCCTCTTCCCGTAGGTCAGCTCTTGCTGTCCGCCCGCAGGCGCGTCTTGAGCTTCGCGCGGGCGCCCGTCACGGACTTGGTGGCCGTCTCGACCTTCTTCGCCTGCGCGGCCTCCGCCTTGCCGGCCGCGTCCTGCGTGTTGTCGAGCCGCGTCACGGCGTCCTCCCAGGGCGCGACCAGCCGGTCGTGCTCGACGTCGGTCAGCGGACGGTCCGCCTCGGCCAGGCGCTTCTGCAGGTCCTACTCGACGGTGTCGAAGTGCGCCTGCGCCTCGGCCAGTTGCTCGCCGGCCTGCCGCGCCGCCGGGTCCGCGGTGGCCTTGTCGAGGCGCTCCTGGGCGTTCAGGTACGCCAGGTGCCGGCTGGAGCAGGCGTCGGCCGCCTGGGCGGACGCGGCGAACGGGACGACGGTGAGGGACGCGAGAGAGGCGCTGACCAGTGCTGCGCGCACGAGGTGCTTGTTCATGTCCCGACGTTTTCAACGCCCTTGGGGCCCGGCAACGCGGATGCCGCCGGACGCCCGCGAGGGGCGCGCGTCCGGCGAGTGACGGAGCTCACTGGTTCCCGTATCGGCCCGGAAGATACTCACGGGTAACATCGCGCTCATGAGCGCAGACCAGATGTCCATCGGCGAGATGCTCGCCGCCACCGTCCCGATGGTCCGGACCCTGAACCTCGAGTACGCCGAGACCACGCCCGAGCGCGCGGTGCTCCGCCTGCCCGACAACCCGGACTACCGCAACCACGTCGGCGGCCCGCACGCCGGCGCGATCTTCACGCTCGGGGAGTCGGCGAGCGGCGCGATCGTGCTCGCCGCCTTCGGGGACCAGCTGTCGCGGGCCGTGCCGCTGCCGGTCACCGCCGACATCGCGTTCAAGAAGATCGCCACCGGCTCGGTCACCGCCACCGCGACCCTCGGCCGCCCGATCGCGGACGTGCTCGCGGAGCTCGACGAGGGCAAGCGCCCCGAGTTCCCCGTGGCCGTCGCCGTCACCCGCGAGGACGGTGCCGTCACCACCGAGATGACTGTCATCTGGACGCTCCGTCCCAACAGCTGAACAGCCGCTTTCCCGTAACCGGTTCCGGCCCGGCCGCGCACCCTTGTGCGCGGCCGGGCCGTCGGTCGTGATCCAGTAGGCTGCGCCCGGCGCGCGCCCGAGGGGCGCCTCCGGCAGGGCACCAGGAGAGAGCAGGGAGTCGGCGTTGCACGTCCAGGAGTGGCTCGAGACCGTTCCCGCGGTGGTCATCTACGTCCTGGTGGGGGTGGTCATCGGTCTGGAGAGTCTGGGTATCCCGCTCCCCGGCGAGATCATCCTCGTCAGTTCGGCGCTGCTCGCCTCCCAGAGCGGCGAGGTCGACCCGGTGGTGCTCGGCGCCTGCGCGACCGGCGGCGCCATCATCGGTGACTCCATCGGCTACGCGATCGGCCGCAAGGGCGGCAGGCCGCTCCTGGCCCGGCTCGGCCGCAGATTCCCCAAACACTTCAGCGAGGCCAACGTCGCCTCAGCCGAGCGGTCCTTCGAGAAGTGGGGCATGTGGGCGGTCTTCTTCGGCCGCTTCGTGGCCCTGCTGCGGATCTTCGCGGGCCCGCTCGCGGGCGTCCTGCGCATGCCGTACTGGAAGTTCGCCACGGCCAACGTGCTCGGCGGCATCGTCTGGGCGGGCGGCACGACGGCCGTCATCTACTACGTGGGCGTGGTCGCCGAGTCCTGGCTCAAGCGCTTCTCGTGGCTGGGCCTCGTACTCGCGGTGGCGGTCGGCCTCACGTCGATGCTGGTGCTCAAGCGACGGGCGGCGAAGCATCAAGCGGAGCAGCCGCTGGAGCCCGAGGCGGCATAAATCAGCCCGTCTGGGGCGCCTCCCGGCCGGAGGCTGGGGGAGTTTGAGGACGAGCCCGGAGGGCGATCTGCGGTGCCGCAGGCGACGGTGCGGACCGCCCTCCGGGCCGGAGGCTGGGGGAGTTTGAGGACGAGCCCGGAGGGCGATCTGCGGTGCCGCAGGCGACGGTGCGGACCGCCCTCCGTAAGCCCTACTCCCCGTGCGCGGCGCGATGCGCCTTCGCCAGCTCCGTGTACATCGCGGCGTTGAGCTTGAGCCCTTCCCGCTCCTCCTCCGTCAGCGGCCGCTTCACCTTCGCGGGTACGCCCGCGACGAGTGAGCCGGGCGGCACCTGGAGGCCCTGCGGCACAAGCGCCTGTGCGGCGACGAGTGAACCGGCGCCGATCACCGCGCCGTTGAGGACCGTCGCGCCCATGCCGATCAGGCAGTCGTCCTCGATGGTGCAGCCGTGCACCGTGGCGTTGTGGCCGACCGAGACCCGGTCGCCGATGGTCACCGGGAAGCCCGGGTCGACGTGCACGGTGCAGTTGTCCTGGATGTTGCTGTCGGCGCCGAGGACGATCGGGCCGCAGTCGGCGCGGAGCACCGCGTGGTACCAGACGCTGGCGCCGGCCTTGAGGGTCACGTCACCGATCACGACGGAGGTGGGTGCGGCGAAGGCCTCCTCGTGCACCTCGGGGTCCCTGCCGCCGACGCCTGTGATCAACGCCCGCTCTGCCATTGCGTCTCCTGATGCTGTTCGTGTCCGGGGTCGCGCCTCACCGGAACCGTAAGCGACGCGCGCGCGGGCCCGCGCGCCGGGTGGGGCGAAGATCACAGCTCGTGGCCCTGCCGGGTGCGGCACCGCTGAGTACCGTGAGCGGGTGCCGAAGAACAAGAACGCGTTCTCATCCGCGGGTGAATTGGGCGGCTCGCTCGCCGCGTGGCGCCGTCGCGCCCTCACCCGCGCCGTGCACGCCGGCTGGCGCTGGGTGCAGGGCACGGGCGCGGTCACGGCGGACCGGCCGGGCCGGCTCCGCTTCGGCGCCATCGGTGAGAACACCAAGCTGGCCTTCCCGCAGGGCACCGTCTTCGGGGAACCGTGGATCAGGCTCGGCGCGCACTGCATCATCGGCGAGCAGGTCACGCTCACGGCGGGTCTGATGCCCGACCTCGACCTAGGCCCCGACCCGATCCTGCGCATCGGCGACGGCGTGGTCCTTGGCCGCGGCAGCCATGTCATCGCCGACACCTCGGTGACCATCGGCGACGACTGCTACTTCGGCCCGCATGTCTACGTCACGTCCACCAACCACAGTTACGACGACCCGCACACCCCGGTCGGCAAGCAGTGGCCGCGGATGGAGCCGGTGGAGATCGGCCCCGGCTGCTGGATCGGCACCAACGCCGTGATCCTGCCCGGCGCCAGGCTCGGCCGGAACGTGGTGGTGGCCGCGGGCGCCGTCGTACGGGGCGAGGTGCCGGACCACGCGGTGGTGGCCGGGGCGCCCGCGCGGGTCGTGCGTTCCTGGGACCCCGAGCTCGGCTGGCAGCCGCCGCTGCGCACCCCGGCGCCGGTGCCGATCCCGGAGGGTGTCACGCCCGAACAGCTGCTCGCGCTGGCCGAGTTGACCGATGACGTACCGGTGGCGACCGAGGAGAGTCCGGCGGCCGGGCAGTAGCCGGACCGGCGCCGGACAGCGGGTGGTTCAGCCGCCCGCGAGCAGGACCGTGCCGAGCAGCGCGAGGCCCGCGCCCGCGGCCTGGACGCCGCGCAACCGCTCCTTGAGGACGCCGCGCGCGGCGAGTGCCGTGACCACGGGGTACAGCGAGGCGAGTACGGCCGCGACGGTGACCGGGCCGGTGCGGGCGGCCAGCGCGTAGGTGCCGTTGGCGGCGACATCGGCGAGGCCGACGAAGGCGAGTGCGGGCAGCGAGGACAGGACCGTGCGCAGGCCGCCCTCCTCGGGCAGGGTCGGAGCGCCGCGACGTACCGAGACGTAAAGGGCGGTGCCGCCCGCCACCACATTGGTGACCCGCTGCACGAAGAGGGCGAGGAACAGTCCGGTGAGCGTCGTGGACGCCTCCGCGATCAGGGCCATCACGGCGCCGAACCCGAAGGCGGCGACGAGGGTGAGCAGGACGGCCTGGCGCTGCACGGCGGCGCCGCGGAACTCCGGTCCGCCCGCGAGCAGTACGCCGACCACGGCTACCGCGATGCCGCCGTACTGGAGCAGTCCTGGACGCTCGCCGAGCAGCAGGCCCACGCCGACCGGGACCATCACGCCGAGGGAGCCGAGCGGCGAGATCACGCCCATCGGGCCGAGCGCGAGCGCCTTGTAGAAGGCGAGCATGGCGACCGGGCCGACCGCGCCCGCGGCGACCGCGAACCACAACTGCGGGCCCCACTCGGTCCAGGCGCCGGTCGCGACCACGATCGCGCCGAGCACGACGACCGCGACGCACTGCGAGGCGACCACCACGGTGAGGGCCGGCATGCGCCGCGTCAGCAGCCCGCCGCCGAAGTCGGCGAGGCCCCACATCAGGCTGGTGGCCAGGGCGAAGAGTGCGGACATGAAGCGGCCTCGCAGTACAGTGTGGTGAACGGTTCAGTGCAGCACACCGTAGTTCACTTTATTGCACTGTGTCATTCAGAATATTTGACCACCTGCCAACTCGACCATGGACGGGACGTGTCGGACCTCGATCAGCTCACCCAGTCGCTCGCCCGCAACCTCAAGCGCTGGCGCGGTGAGCGCGGGTTCACGCTCGACGCCCTCGCCGCCCGCGCAGGAGTCAGCCGGGGCATGATCATCCAGATCGAGCAGGCGCGGACCAACCCCAGCGTCGGCACCACGGTCAAGCTCGCCGACGCGCTCGGCGTCAGCATCACCACGCTCCTCGACTACGAACAGGGCGCGGAGGTCCGCGTCATCCCCGAGGAGCAGATCGTCCGCATGTGGGCGACGGACGCGGGGAGTTACACCAAACTGCTCGTCGGCACGGAGAAGCGCGGCCCCCTCGAACTGTGGTCCTGGCGGATCATGCCCGGCGAGAGCAGCGAGTCCGACCCGCACCCCCGCGGCACCGTCGAGCTGGTGCACGTCTTCGCGGGCGACCTGAGCCTCGTGGTGGACGGTGTCACCCACGCCGTACCGGCCGGGTGCTCGGCCACCTTCGAGTCGAACGTCCCGCACAGCTACCTCAACGACGGTGACGTACCGGTCGAGATGACCATGGCCGTGTCCATCCCGCCCGTCACGTGAGACGGCCCGGCGGGGGCTCCGGGCGCGCTGTTACGTTCTGAGGATGCGCGCTCCCATCGGCTCCTTCGACGACGCCCGGCCCGCCCCCGACTGCCTCGACGAGCTGGTCGCACCCGTCGCCGAAGCCGTCCGGCAGTGGCAGGGCAGCGTGCCCGCCGAGGAGTTCGTGTACGTCGACACCGACCCGGAGATCGCCGACACCGCGGTCTTCGTCGAGCACCACGGCCCCGAACTCCTCGACCTCTCCGCGAACTGCGTGGTCGTCGCGGGCAAGCGCGGCGGTGAGACCAGCCTCGCCGCCTGCGTCGTGCTCTCCGGCACCCGGGTGGACGTGAACGGCGCTGTTCGCCGCCAACTCGGCGCGCGCAAGGCCTCGTTCGCCCCGATGGACACCGCCACCGGCGAGACCGGCATGGAGTACGGCGGCATCACCCCGATCGGGCTGCCCGCCGCGTGGCCGCTCCTGGTGGACGCCGCCGTCGTCGACGTGCCGTACGTCCTGATCGGCAGCGGCCGGCGGCGCGGCAAGCTGATCGTCCCCGGCAAGGTCTTCGCGGAGCTGCCGGGCGCCGTGGTCCTCGACGGCCTGGGCGTGCCCGCGTCATGATCAACTCAGGATCAACTCAGGCGCGGGATCTCGATGGCCGGGCAGCGGTTCATCACCATGTCGAGGCCCGCCGCCCGGGTCCGTTCGTACGCACCCTCGTCGACAACGTCCAACTGGAACCAGACCGCCTTGGCGCCCGCCGTGACCGCCTCGTCCGCGACCGGGCCCGCGAGGGTGCTGTTCACGAACACGTCGACCACGTCGACGGGGAACGGAACGTCCGCGAGCGTGGCGTACCCCTGCTCGCCGTGGACCGTCTCCGCCTTCGGGTGGATGGGGACGATCCGCTTCCCGTAGCGCTGCAGCACCTCCGCCACCCCGTACGCGGCCCGCTCCTCGTTCGACGAGAGACCGACGACGGCCCAGGTGTCGCCGCTCTCGGTGAGGATCCTGCGGATGGTCGCCTGGTCCGCGTGCATGCCCGGCCTCCGTGACTGTCGCTGCTGCTGCTGCTCTGTCAGCGCCAACAGCCGTGACCCGGCGGGCATTCCCGAGGCACGTCCTAGTCGCGGACCGCCGTCACGCCCATGTCGTTGGCGCAGAACAGCCGGCCGCCCGCCGCCACCGGCGCCTCCGCCGCCGACTCCTCGCCCGTGTTGACGCGCCAACGCGGCTTCCCCGTACGGGAGTCGTAGGCGTACCAGTCGAACAGGTAGCCCACCATGAGCCGGTTCCCGGGTGTCGTGACGAGGGAGTACGACGAGTCCGTGCGCTCCGTCGACCAGAGTTCACGGCCGTCCCGTGCGGCGTGTGCGCGTACCGTCGTCTGGTCGTCGTCCAGACCGCCGTCCGCGCTCAGCAGCAGCCGTACGCCCTCGGTGCCGGCGGAGAGCAGGATCTCCTCGCCCGGTGAGGTGGCGAGGGCCTCCACCGTCCAGCGGCGCCTGCCGGAAGCGGCGTCGTAGGCGTGCAACCGGCGTGCGTCGTCCCGGGTCTCGCCGGGGCCGATCACGTACAGGGTGTCGCCGCCCAGGGCGGGCAGCGACCAGTACGTCGTCGGAGCGGTCCAGCGCACCTCGCCGGTGCGCGCGTCGTACGCCACCAGTTCCGTCACCGCCGTGTCGTCCGGGTCGGTCCGCCCGAACAGCAGGCCCGCGCCGGACAGGTCGAGGGTGCGGCGGTCGAGCGAGTTCCGCACCGGCGCGGTCCAGCGGGGCGTGCCGGTGCGTACGTCGAGGGCGACGAGGCCGAGGTCGGGCGGGTTCACGTACGCGAGGCCGTCGCGGACCGAGAGCAGGGTGGCCTCGGTGTGCCACAGGGTGCGCCCGTCGGCGGCGTCCAGGGCGTGCAGTTCAGGGGGCGCCGGGTCCGATTCGTCCTCGTGGGACCAGGGCGTGATGCTCACCAGGACGACGGAACCGCTGGTCCACACCGTGCTCGGGAGGGCCTTGCGCAGCCGGCCGCCCGGCCGTACCCGCCACAGCCTGCCGCCGTCCGCACGCCGCAGCGCGTGCACCGCACCGTCGTCGGACGCGGTGTACACGGCACGTTCGGTGACGGCAGGCTCCCCGGCCGTCGAGCCGGACAGCCGGACGCGCCAACGCCTGCGCCCGGAGGCCGCGTCGAGCGCGTGCAGTACGGCGTTCTCCTCCGAACGGACATAGAGGACACCGTCGGCGTGTGTCACCGGGTGCGCGCACCGCCCGATGCCGTCGGAGTCGACCACCGGGTACGTCCACAGCGCCTCGCGCAGCGGTGGCTTCTCCTCCTCAAGGGCGCGATCGACGCCCCACAGCGCGCCGCCCACGGCCAGCGCGCCCGCGGCCCCGGCGCCCCACCGCAACAACTGCCGCCGGTCGGGCTGCCACGGCGCTCCGTGTGCCCCGCCCGGCCGTGTCCCCGCTCCTTGCCCCCCGGCTGATCGCATCCCGGCAGGCTAGGGGATCCCGCGTTGCCGGGCAGCGGTCGGGGCGGGGCTCTCAGACCGTGGGCACGTCCCAGGCGCCCCGCACGCCCACATCGCCCGGCTGGTCCGGTACGTGCACGGGGACGTGCAGCCGTTCCCGCAGCCGGTCGGCGAGGCCGTGCAGCCGGGCTCCCTCGCCGCACAGCACTAGGCCGCGGTCGTGCACGTCCTCGACCAGCTTCGGCGGACTGTCGGACAGCAGGGCGAGCACCCGCCGGGCCACCGCGTCGTACGTGGCGAGCGGGACGCGGGCCAGCTCGTCGACGGGGACGTCGCGGGTGTCGGGCAGTCCGCGCAGCAGGTCCTGTCCGCGTACCGGCACCGAGCTGCCCCCCTCGGCCGCGGCCTGGGAGATCAGCACCTTGGTGCGCTCCGCCTCGGCCGGGCAGATCAGCAGCCCGTACCGGTGCCGCATCAGCCGTATCAGGCCCGTGTCGAAGTTCTGTCCGCCGACCCCGAGGCTGCTCTCGACGATCACGTCGCCGAAGGAGAGCAGCGCCGCCGAGGTGCGTTCGGTGCCCACGTCGACGACCAGGGCGCCCGCGGGCTCGGCCAGCGGTATGCCCGAACCGGCCGCCGCGGCAAGGGACTTGGCGACCAGGCGGACCCGGCGCAGGCCCGCGCTGTCGCACACGTCGAGCAGCGCGTCGGTCTGCAGTCCGCTGATCCGGTCCGGGACGCAGAGCGTGGCGTAGTCGAAGTGCTTGCTCCTGCTGTTCCCCGAGAGCTCGCGCAGCGCCGAGCGCAGCAGATGCGCGGCGAGCAGCGGGTCGGCCACGGAGCGCTGCGACACCGGGCGCACCAGGCGCAGCATGTCGGGGCGGCGGCCCTGCAGGGCGAGCGCTCCGGCACCACGCGCGCATATTCGGCCCTCGAAGTCGAGCGCGGCGACCGTGGGCATGCGCAGCACCCGCTGCCCCTGCCGGGCGAGGATCCGCAGCGTCGCGCTGCCGAGGTCGATGGCGTATCCGCGGGCCTTGCGCATGGGGCTCTCCGCTCGCTGGGAACCGGTTCACAGAGGCAAGCGGCCCGAGCGGGCCGTGACTTGCACGCTGGCACACGCCGTAGACGGCGGCGAGCTCTGGGCGTCCGATTCAGCGGTACGGCGACGACAGGCGCGGCCCGACCCGGCGGCTTAGCCTCGGGGCATGAGCGCGATCCCGGAGCGGTTCACCGTCCTCCTCAAGCCCCAGCTCGCCGACGCGGAAGGCCATCCAGAGCACGGCGGAGCCCTGCGCTCCGCCACCGTCACGCACACCGGCAGGACCGGCTCGAGCGGCTTCCCCCGGTACGAGGGGGACGGCGTGCAGGCCGACATCGACCCCGCGACCCGCACCGTCGAGGCGGTCACCGTCGACGGCAGCGCGCTGCCGTACGGCTGGGTCGCGCAGGTGGCGGAGGAGGGCGGCGGGGACCGCAG
>NZ_JAAAHS010000243.1 GCF_009908195.1 Streptomyces boluensis
GTCACATCTGTATAAGAGACAGCACCACGGATGACCGCACCGCCGAGCCCCGCACCGCCGAGGACCGCGGCGGGAATCTCCGGCCCCGGCTGACTTCTTTCGTCGGCCGGGAACCCGAACTCGCCGCCATCCGTTCAGATTTGCAGAGGGCACGACTCGTCACCCTCACCGGGCCCGGCGGCTCGGGGAAGACCCGCCTCGCGGAGGAGACGGCGGCCGGACACCCCGCACCGGCCTGGCTCGCCGAGCTCGCCCCGCTCGACCACCCCGAGGCGGTCCCCGGCGCCGTGGTCAGCGCGCTCGGCCTGCGCGAGACGGTGCTGATGACGAGCGAGCACTCGACGGCGCAGGACGACCCGGCCGCCCTGCTCGTGGAGTACTGCGCACCCCGCAGGCTGCTCCTGATCCTTGACAACTGCGAACATCTCATCGACTCCGCCGCCCGGTTGGCCGAGACCCTGCTCACCCGCTGCCCCGAGCTGAGGATCCTCGCCACCAGCCGGGAACCCCTGGGTGTGCCCGGCGAGGCGGTGCGCCCCGTCGACCCGCTGCCCGAGGCGACCGCGCACCGGCTGTTCGCGGAGCGCGCCGCCGATGTGCGCCCCGGCTTCGACCCCGCCGATGACCCCGGCGCGGTCGCGGAGATCTGCACCCGCCTCGACGGGCTCCCGTTGGCGATCGAGCTGGCCGCCGCCCGGCTCAGGCTGCTCACCCCGCGCCAGATCGCCGACCGGCTCGACGACCGCTTCCGGCTGCTCACCTCCGGGAGTCGTACGGTGCTGCCGCGCCAGCAGACGCTGCGCGCGGTCGTCGACTGGTCCTGGGACCTGCTCGACGAGCGGGAGCGCCAAGTGCTGCGCGATGTCTCGGTCTTCGCGGGCGGCTGGGACCTGCCCGCGGCGGAGTCCGTCTGCGGCCCGGGCGCGGCCGAGCTGCTCGGCGCCCTGGTCGACAAGTCCCTGATCGTCGCCGACCCGGACACGGGCCCACACCCGGCCCCAGCCCCAGCCCCGGACACGGCTCCTGGAGCAGGCGGAGCAGGTGGTGCAGCCGGAGCGGCCGGTTCCGGCGGCATGCGGTACCGGCTGCTCGAAACCATCCACGAGTACGCCGTGGAGCGCTCCGCCGAAGCGCCACGCGCCCTCGACCGCGCCCGCGAACGGCACGCCGCGCACTTCCAGGAGCTGGCCGCCGAGGCCGACCCCCTGCTGCGTACCGCGTCCCAACTCCCCTGGATCCGCCGCCTGGAGCGCGAGCTGGACAACATCCGCGCCGCCCTGCACCGCACCGTAGAGGCGGGCGACGAACTGCGCGCCGCCGGGCTCGTGCTCTCCATGGGCTGGTTCTGGTGGCTGCGCAACTACCGTATGGAAGCCGCCGATTGGGGCGCCCGCGTTCTTGCCCTCGGCACCGACCCCGAGGGGCCCGACGCCGAGAAGGACGCGCGGTACTGGCCACGGATGCGCCTCCGCCTCGGCCGGCTTTTCCTGGTCACCGAGCACGGCCCGGTGGAGCAGCTCAAGACCCCCGAGGTCCGGGCGGAGGTGACCCGGCTGCGGGACACCTTCGCCAGGCCGGTGCCGCAGTCCGCGTCGTTCCCCGGACTTATGTGGCCGTTCACGGAGTTCGTGCTCGACGACCGCGCCGACCGCAACACCACGATGAACCTCGCGGTCGACACCTGCCGCAAGTTCGGCGGCCCGTGGGAGATCGGCGTCGCCCTGATGTTCCGCACCCATGTGGCCGTCGACCTGCACGGCGGCATGGCGGGCGTCGACGACGACCTGGCCGAGCTGCGGACGCTCTCCCGACGCTCGGGCGACCGCTGGATGCGCGCCCAGGTGTGCAGCGCCGCCGGTGAGGCGGCCATGGCCCGCGGCCGACTCGACGCCGCCCGGGACGAGTACGAGGAGGCACTGCACCTCGCCTACGAAGTGGGGGCGCACGCCGAAGCGCCCTTCCTGATCGCCCGGCTCGCCGAACTCGCCTACCACGCGGGCGAGGTGACGGTCGCCGAGCGGGCCCTCGCGGAGGCGGACGCGGAGGCCGACCGGTACGGAGTCATCGACGCCCGCGCCCTCGTCCGCGTCGTGTCGGCGGTCATCGCCCTCGACCGGGGGGACATCGAGCGCGCCCGGCAGCAGTGGCGGACGGCCAAGGGCCAGGGCGACCGGGGGACCCCGCCCCCGCAGTTCGAGGCGGCCGTGGCCAACCTCGACGGCCGCATCACCGCCGCGGAGTCGTCCCCGCTACGCGCGCTGCCCATCCTCGCGGACGGCCTGCGCGATGCGGTACGCACCCGCTGCGCGGAGCCGGTGATCGCGGCACTCACCGAGAGCGTCGCGACGATGCTGGACGCCCTCGACGACCACGCGCGTGCGGCCCGTCTGCTGTCCGCGGCCACACACTGGCGCGCCGAGCAGACCCGTTCCATGGCCGAGCGGGCTGCGACGGAACGCCTGGAGCGACGGCTGCGTACGACCCTCGGTGAGACGGCGTACGAGACGGAGAGCGCGAAGGGCGCGACGCTCACACCGAAGGGCGCGGTGGCTGAAGTGACCGCGGCCCAGGACGAGTTGCGGGACGGGGAACCGCACGAGCCCCGCTGACACCGCGAGCGTCATGCGTGGCCCAAGGCACGCCGGACGTCTACTGGCAGGCGATCCGCGACTCGGCCCAGTCCGCGAGCGCCACCGCGTCGGCGTCCGACTCCGGTTCGACGACCAGCTGGATCGTCTTCAGCCCGGTCAGGTCCACATGCACCGGCACCGCCGGGTCGCCGCCGCGCAGCACCGGCGAGCGCCACAGCTGCTCCCCGTCCGCGTGCACGGAGAACCGCATCGCGCCCAGGCCGAACGACAGGTCGTCCACACCCACCATCGCGTCGTACGTGGTGCAGGTGCGGTTGAGGTCGATGGTGAGGGAGGAGCGAGGGTGCACGGTCACGCCGTGGCCGTAGTCCTGGCCGCCGATCTTCAGCCCGCGCCGCTGCCAGAACCAGCTGGACTCACCGAACCGCACCTCGGGCTTGGTGCCGTCGCCGAGGACGCTGTACTCCAGCTCGTTGACCGGGTACACCTCGGGCGGCGGAGGCGGTGCCGGCTTGGTCGGAGTGGGCGTCGGCGTCGGGGTCGGCGTGGGAGTCGGCGTAGGCGTGGGGGTCGGAGTGGGCGTCGGCGTGGGGGTCGGCTCCGGCGACGGCTCGGGGGCCGGCGGCTCGGGTTCGGGGGACTCCGGCTTCGGCTCGGGCGCGGGCTTCTGCGGCTCGACCGACCGCGTGGGCGCGGGCTTCGGCTCCGGCTTCGCCGTCGGCTGCGGGGCACCCGCGAGCGCGAGCGCCACGGCGACCCCGGCCGCCACGACCACACCCGCCGCGATCCCGGCCTTCGCCGGGGCACCGAGGCCCTCGGCCGCCGCGCCACCGGAAGCACCAGCGGCACTGCCGGAGACACCGCCCGCCGCCGCTGCGGCTCCGGCTCCGGCGGCGCCTGCGGCGCCGCCGCCGAGGAGGAGTCCGGCTTTGATGGAGTATCCGGCGGCGCCGAACCAGCCGATGACGGCGACCGGTACGAGTGCGGGGATGCCGCCTGCGAGTTCCTTGATCTGTCCGGCGGCGAGCCGGCACTTGGAGCAGTCTTCGAGGTGTTTGCGCAGGCCTCGTTCGGCGCGGGTGCGCAGGCGGCCACGTGCGTACGCGCCGAGCCGGTCGGCGTAGCGGGCGCATTCGTCGTCGGCGGCGAGGGCGACGCTGACATGGGCTTGGAGGTAGGCCTGTTTGAGGCCTTCGCGGGCCCGACTGGCCAGCTGCGCGGTGGCGTTGGGGGAGGCGTGTCCGAAGAGTGGGGCGACTTCGCTGAGTGGGTCGTCCTCGACTTCGGTGTGCCAGAGGACGGCCTGCCACTCTTCGGAGAGGCTGCGGAAGGCCTGCATGACCATGGAGCGTTCGGCTTCGTGCATGGCGACGACGTCGGCGGCGAGTTCGAGGGTGTCGTCGTCGGCGGCTTCGGTGGTGCGGGAGGCCTGGGTGGCGAACAGGGCGAAGTCGTCGACGAGTTGTTCGCGTTTGCCAGCCTTCTGCCAGTTTGCCGCGACGCGTCGCACGGAGGTGAGGAGGTAGGCGCGTACGGCGTGTTCGGGGCCTGAGCCGCCGCGTACGGCTTGCAGCATGCGGGCGAAGACTTCGGAGGTGAGGTCGTCGGCGGTGTGTCCGTCGCGGCAGCAGGTGCGCGCGTAGCGGCGGACGGCCTCGGAGTGGCGGCGGTACAACGCTTCGTACGCGGAGTCGTCTCCTGTACGCATCCGCCCGATCAACTCCGGGTCGGACAGCGGCACTTCACCGGAAGCGAGCAGATCACCCGCGAGGGAACCATCCGCCAGGGAGCCATCCGTGAGGGAACCGTCCGAGACCGTGCCGGAGGCACCCGCAGTCGAGCCCTCAGCCGAAGTGGCGCCCACAGACGGACCGTTCAGGCTCGCGCGCTGTGCCGGTACGTTGCCGACGCCCTCCGGGCCCGCGGCGGGCGAAGGGTTCGGGGCTCCGGACGGACCGCCCTGGCTCGGCACCTGCCGAGAGGGCAGCCCACTGGAGTCGACGCCGCCACCGGCGAGCGGCTCGTCCTGTCCGTCAACGCTCATAGCGCGTAGCCCCCGCACAAACACTCCGAACCGAACACCGGGAAAGAGTGTCACATGCGAGAACGCCGCCGAACCCCGAATCCCGTCAACCACTCATCCGGGGCGAGTTCCGGAAACCCGGCACTATCGCTCACTCATTCGGGGCACACTGAACAGGTATGCCAAGAAGGCGGGTTGACCGGTCGTCCTCGACTTCAGGCCCGACCATTCCGGCAATTACGACCCTCGTCGCGATTGCCGCCATTGCTGTCATCGCCGCCTATTCCGCAAGGCATACCTAAAGCCCCGAACGCGCTCACGCGGGCCGCGACCGCAACCCGTCAAGCAGGATGTCGAGCAGCCGGGACGAAGCCGCCGCCTGCTGCGCCGGATCCGGCAGCGAAGGCGCCGCCGTCGCTATCACGAGCAGCACGTCCGACACGGTCACATCGGCGCGCAGCGCACCGGCCGCGCGGGCCCGGTCCACAAGCCTGCCGACCACGTCGAGCAGCGCCGCGGCCCCCGAGTCCGGGTCCACGCCCGCCTCGTCCAGCGCCTCCCGCTCCGGAGCCTGTCGCTGCTCCACGAGCCGCAGATCGGGCTGCGCGCCGTGCCGCTGCTGCGGTACCCGCGCCGAGTCCTGGCCGTGCCCGTCCGACGGCTCGTCGGCCACGCCGACCCGCAGCACCTGCGGCGGCAGCAGCCGGCCCGCACCCGACGCCACGGACGTGCGCAGGAAACGGGAGAGCGCCGACCACGGCTCGTCCTCCTGGCCGAGCGCGGACTGCGCCTGCTCGGTCAGCCGGGCGGTCTCCTCCTCGGCGATCCGACGCACCAGTACGTCCTTGCTCGGGAAGCGCCGGTACACCGTGCCGACGCCGACGCGGGCCCGCCGCGCGACGTCCTCCATCGGCGCCCCGTACCCCAGCTCGCCGAACACCTCGCGCGCGGCGCGCAGTACGTGCTCGAGATTGCGTTGGGCGTCCACGCGCAGCGGAGCGCTGCGCTCGCTGTCTCCCGACCCGCGCCGATGATGGCCGTCGTCCGCTGCGACGGCTGACGCGGAACCCCAATGAGAATCCTGAATGTGCATAAGCGTTCCCCCGGTAATGACGTCTCCCCCCGGAGACTTCCCCGCCTTGACTGCCGGTCTGTGAGGGGGCCTGGGCGACCTGGTGGCGCACCACATCCCCCGCACCCCGACGTCACACGAACATAGTTGAGCCGGAGTCAATTCAGAAGAGGCCAGTTCCGCACGGAGCGCCCCCCGATCGGAGTACGCACCGGTTCCACCCTGATTGCACCCCTGGACGATCTTCCGAAGTCGCCACCTGACCTGCGCATTTCTCCAAAGGTCCGGAACACGCCGGGTCCTTGGGCGCGACCGACTTCCAGTCACACAAATTGCCGGGCCTGTGGACAAACGCGCGGGCTCAGTGCGTCATGGACAGGTGAAGGCTGCAAACTCCCGGGGGAGTGCCCCCGGATCCTCCCGGGCCCGCATTCTCGTCGTCGGCGGCGGTTACGTCGGCCTGTACACCGCGCTGCGGCTGCAGCGGAAGCTCAAACCCGAGCTGCGGCAGGGCGCCGTGGAGATCGTCGTGATCACGCCCGATCCGTATATGACGTACCAGCCCTTCCTGCCCGAGGCCGCGGCCGGATCGATCTCCCCGCGCCACGTCGTCGTGCCGCTGCGGCGGGTCCTCGACCAGTGCAAGATCGTCATCGGCGAGGCCCAGTCCATCGACCACTCCAAGCGGACCGCGACCGTCACCACCCTCGCCACCGACGAGGAGGGCACCGGCGCCATCGAGGTCACCTACGACGAACTCGTCCTCGCCCCCGGCTCGATCTCGCGCACCCTGCCGGTCCCCGGCCTCGCCGACCACGGCATCGGGTTCAAGACCGTCGAAGAGGCCATCGGCCTGCGCAACCACGTCATCGAGCAGATGGACATCGCCTCCTCCACGCGCGACCCCGCCATCCGCGACGCGGCCCTCACCTTCGTCTTCGTGGGCGGCGGCTACGCGGGCGTGGAGGCGCTCGCCGAGCTCGAGGACATGGCCCGCTACGCCTCGCGGTACTACCACAACGTCACGCCCGAGGACATGAAGTGGATCCTCGTCGAGGCGTCCGACCGGATCCTTCCGGAGGTCGGTGAGGAGATGGGCCGGTACACGGTCCGTGAACTGCGCGGCCGCAACATCGACGTACGCATGGAGACCCGCCTCGACTCCTGCCAGGACCGGGTGGCCGTGCTCGACGACGGCTCCCGCTTCCCCACGCGCACGCTCGTGTGGACCGCGGGAGTCAAACCGCACCCGGTGCTCGCCGCCACGGACCTGCCGCGCAACGAACGCGGCCGCATCAAGTGCACCGCCAAGCTCGCCGTGGACGGCGCCACGCACGCGTGGGCGGCGGGTGACGCCGCCGCGGTGCCCGACATCACCGCCGAAGCGGGCAAGGAGTGCGCCCCCAACGCCCAGCACGCGGTACGCCAGGCGAAGGCCCTCGCGGACAACATCGCCGCCTCACTGCGCGGCAGCCCCCTCGAGGACTACGCGCACCAGTACGTCGGCTCCGTCGCCTCCCTCGGCCTGCACAAGGGCGTCGCGCACGTCTACGGGCGGAAGTTGAAGGGCTACCCTGCCTGGTTCATGCACCGCGTGTACCACCTCAGCAGGGTGCCCACCTTCAACCGGAAGGCCCGCGTCCTGGCCGAATGGACCCTCGCCGGACTCTTCAAACGCGAGATCGTCTCCCTGGGCTCCCTCGAGCACCCGCGTGCGGAGTTCGAACTCGCGGCCGGGGGCAGGCCCCCGAAGGAGTCCTCCTGAACGGAGCCAGGAACTCCGCGTACAGCACCGGCGTCTGACGGATGTCAGTCCGGTCGGACAGACTGGACACGACCAAGGGCGACCCGCCCCTCGACTCATGTACGAGGCATCCCCCAGTGCCGTGTCTCGACCAGAAGCGATCACACGAGGCCTAACGCAGTGAACTTCACGCGCTGGAGCGCCCGACTTCCCGGAACGCAGCGCCGCGCCGCAGCACGATCCGACCGCGGATCCGTGCCCGCCGCCCGCGCCGAGCACCTGGTGGACGAAGCGGAGGGAGCCGCTTCCACGCCCGCGGTGGAGGACATTCCCGTACGAGGACTCCTCGACCGCGTCCCCGCCCTCGTAGCCCTGGTGCACGGCCCCGACCACCGGGTGGCGTACGTCAACGACGCGTACGCGACGGCGTTCGGCCCGCGCCCGACAGGCGTCCCCGCGCACGAGGCGCTGCCCGAGCTGGCGGAGCTGGGGCTGCTGCCGCTCCTCGACCAGGTCCTGCGCAGCGCCAAGCCGCGCACGGTGAAGTCCCGCAAGGGCCCGGCGGGGCGGTCGTACACGTTCACGTGCACGCCCCTCGACACGCCCGACGGAGGCGGCGTCCTCGTCTTCGCCGCCGACGTCACGGACCACGCGGAGGCCGCCGAGCGGCTGCGCGCCAGCGAGCGCCGCCACCGCGAGGCCGCCGTCACCCTCCAAAGGTCGCTCCTGCCACAGGAGTTGGAGGCTCCGGACGACCTCCGCATCGCCGCCACGTACCAGCCGGGCGGCACGGACGCCGCGGTCGGCGGTGACTGGTACGACGTGATCACCCTCGGCGGCGGCCGCACCGCCCTCGTCATCGGCGACGTCATGGGGCGCGGGGTGCGCGCGGCCGCGGTCATGGGCCAGCTCCGCACGGCGGTACGCGCGTACGCGCGCCTGGACCTGCCCCCGCACGAAGTGCTCCAGCTCCTCGACGGCCTGGCCGCCGAGATCGACGCGAGCCAGATCGCCACCTGTGTGTACGCCATCCACGACCCCAACGACGGCCGGCTCACGTACGCGTCGGCGGGCCACCTGCCGATCCTCGTACGCGACGAGCACGGCGAGCTGCACCGCGCGGACGAGCCCACCGGACCGCCCCTGGGCACCGGCGGCTGGATGCACACCTCGGGCTCACTGCCCTTCCCGCCCGGCGCGACGGCCGTGCTCTACACCGACGGACTGGTGGAGCGGCGCGACGAGGACATCGACCAGGGCGTCGCACTCCTGGAGCAGGCGCTGGTGGGCGCGACCGGCACCCCGCAGGTGGTCTGCGACCGCCTGATCCGCACCTTGGGCGTCACCGCGGACCACGACGACGACGTGGCGGTCCTGGTCCTGCAGCACCCCAAGCGCACCGGCACCGACGCGGAGCGCTTCCGCGGCGCGGAACTCGACCTGCTCGGCGGAGTGGAAGCGGCACCACGCGCGCGTGCCTTCGCCTCCGGAGTCCTGGCCAGCTGGCGCTTCCCCACGGAGCTGTACGACCTGGGCGTCCTGGCCGCCAGCGAACTCGTGGCGAACTCCCTGCAGCACGGCACCCCGCCGATGCGCCTCAGGCTGCGTCGTACGGACCGCCGGCTGATCGTGGAGGTCACCGACGGCGACGACCACCTGCCGCGCCGCCGCCGGGCCGAACCGGCCGACGAAGCGGGCCGCGGCATCGCGATCGTCGCGACGATCGCGTCCTCCTGGGGCTCACGGCGCACCCCGGGCGGCGGCAAGGCGGTCTGGTGCGAGTTCGCGCTCCCGCGCGACTGACACGTCAACTGACACGTCAACGCAGAACCGGGCGGTACGCGCGTACCACCCGGTTCTGCGTGGATCGTCCGCCTCAGGCGTTGCTGGGCACCGACACCTCGGCCGGCGCGCCCTCGCGTACGACGAGGCTCTTCTTCGCCGCCCACGGGTGGTTCTGCGCGGGCGTGAGCCGGCGCCCGAGGCCCACGGCGAGCACGGTGATGCCGAGCGAGAAGAGCACGAACACCACGATGTACGGCCCGTGCAGCGACGCCCCCATGGGCCCGCCCACCGCAGGACCGACCGCAAGCGCCAACTGCTTCACCAGGGCGAAGGCCGAGTTGTACTGCCCGACCATCCCGTCCGGCGCCAGATCCGCCACGAGCGGCGCGACGGTCGGCGACAGCATCGCCTCACCGAGCCCGAACAGCGCGTACGTGGAGATGAACGCGGCGGTCGCCATGGCCTGGCTGCCGTTCCCGAGGCCCGCGTACCCGGCGGCGACCCAGGCCACCGCCCAGATGAGGCCGACGGACGCGATCACCCGCGAGCGCTTGCGCCGCTCCACGAACTTCAGGACCACGAACTGCGCCACCACGATGGCGCCGGTGTTGGCGGCCAGCGCGATGCCGAGCGTGGAAGGGGAGATCCCGGCGGCCTCGACGCCGTACGCGGAGAGACCGGACTCGAACTGGCCGTAGCAGGCGAAGAACAGCACGAAGCCGAGCACGCACAGCTGCACCATGGCGCGGTTGCCGAACAGCTGCCGCCAGCCGCCCTTGGCCTGCGGCGTGGCATCGCCGATACGGGGCTGCCTGGGCAGCTTCACCGTCGCCATCACGGCGACGAGCACCAGGAACATGGTGGCCTCGATGCCGAACAGCAGCGTGAAGTCGCCCGGCCGCTCCCTCTTCACGATCTGCCCGCCGATCAGGCCACCGACGCCGAGCCCGAGGTTCTGCAGAAAGAACTGCATGGCGAAGGCGCGCGTACGCGTCTCGGGCGTCGAGCACTCCACGATCATCGTCGCGAGCGCCGGCTGCATCACGGCCTGACCGGCGCCGAGCGCGGCCGCGGAGACGAGGACCAGCTGCGGGTTGTTGGCCAGGCCGAGGCTCATCGCACCGACGGCGGCGGTCACCAGGGCGGCGAGCAGCACGGGCAGCGGACCGCGCCGGTCGACGGCATGGCCGGTGAACGGCAGCACGATGAGCGCGGCCACGGCGAAGACGGCGAGCACGAGGCCCGCCGTCGTAGGACCGAGTCCCCGCACCTGCGCCACGTAGACATAGAGGAAGGGAACGGTAAAGCCGAGACCGAACGCACTCAGCGCGTTGCCCACGTGGATCCGGCGCATCGCAGCGCCCATCGCCCTGGTCACTTTCACCTACCTTAGGAGTGAAGACTTAGAAGCTAAAGTTCAGAGCTAAAGAGTACGACCCGAAGGCCTTTAGCGCAAAGTCGGCTCATGCGATACTTCCCGGCATGGTTGACACCGCCGATGCCTCAGCACCGACCGAGCCGACCCTCGACGAACAGATCGCCGCGTACCAGCGCGAGTTCAGCGACCTCGACCCCCAGGTCGAACAGGTCGTCTCGGCGCTCGGCCGCCTCAACCGCCGGATGAACGTCGCCTACGGCCGCCAGACCGCGACGCTCGGCATCAGCAACGCCGAGTGGGAGGTCCTCAAGGCCCTCGTTCTCTCCGGCTCCCCGTACCGACTGGGTCCGGGCGACCTCGCCAAGCGGCTCGGGCTCACTCCGGCCGCCATGACCCACCGGATCGACCGCATGGTCACCGAGGGCCTGGTCACCCGCGACCGCGACGAGTCGAACCGGGTACGCGTGATCATCGAGCTCACGGACCTCGGCCGGGAGAAGTGGCTGGAGGCCATGCGCCTCGCCACGGTCTTCGAGGAGGACCTGCTCCAGGACCTCTCCGGTCAGGAGCGCGGTGTCCTCGGGGAGCTGCTCATCAGGCTGCTGCGCAGGGTGGAGGACGCCCAGCCGGACGCCGGCGGGCGGCTCAGCGATCTGGAGTGAAGCCAGGGTTGACACTGCCTGGCCAGATCCGTAATGTTCTCCGGGTTGCCACGGAGCCGTAACGGTTCTGCGGCAGCAACTCTCGCCGCGAGAGCGGCACACCAAACTCTGCACGATCTCCCACCGGGATCAATTTCGGCATGCCCGAATTTGAATTCGGGGCCCGATTTTGAACGGCCGGGGAAATCCACTAGAGTTTGAGCGTCGGAACGGCCCAACAGCCGCAAAGACAAACCCACTTGACTGGGAATCAGGCCCGAAAGGATCTGATAGAGTCAACACCGCCGGAAGGGCCGAAAGGGCCGGAAAGCGAATCCCACCGACAGGGAATCGGACACGAAAGAGTCTGATAGAGTCGGAAACGCAAGACCGAAGGGAAGCGCCCGGAGGAAAGCCCGAGAGGGTGAGTACAAAGGAAGCGTCCGTTCCTTGAGAACTCAACAGTGTGCCAAAAGTCAACGCCAGATATGTTGATACCCCGTCTCCGGCCATCACGG
>NZ_JAAAHS010000244.1 GCF_009908195.1 Streptomyces boluensis
GCTAGGGGGAGACGCCCCCTAGGGGGCGTACTTCCTCGGTTGTCAGCGTCAGCGGGCATACTGCCCCCACAGCGGCCGGAACCGTGGGGGAGAGAGCGTGCATGATCAGGCCTCCGGGTCGAGGAATGGCCGTGCCTGGCGTGAAGAGGAGGACGTTCGGCTTGTCGAAGGCGTGCGTGAAGGGCTGGGGCTTTCCGAGCTCGCTGAGCGGCACGGTCGTACGACGGGCGGTATCCGTGCACGTCTGGCCCGGTTCGTTCCGGAGTCCGGCGAGGCCGTCGACGATCCGCTGGACTGGCTGAGGGATCGGCTGGCCACGGAGCCGGGTTACGCCTGGCGGGAGGCGCGTGCCGACTGGCGTCTGCGGCGCGAGCGTCGCAGAGGGCGTAGGCGCACGACAACCGAGCAACTGGCGGCTGCCACAGTGGACTTGACGGCCGAGGTGCTGGCGGACTGGGAGCACGTGACCGGTCACGTTCTGCGTCCCGAGCGCCGCGAGATCTTCCTCGCCCGGCAAGTGGTTCACGAACTGGCGGCCCAAGCCGTGGCCGTACGACGGGCAGCGGCCCGGCGGTTGTGGCGCGACGGCGAAACGCTGCTCCTTGACCACTGGCTGCTCGAATGCGTGTGTCCGGGCGCGGTGCGCTTGGACGTCAGCTGGCCTCTGGTCGCCGAACGTGATGTCGAAACGGTGCTCGTCCTGCGGGAGTTGGTGGCCGCGGCCGTGGGTGAGACGCCCGCTGAGCGGGACCAGGAGGTCCTCTCACGTCGCCTGGGCCTTGACGATCAACCGGCCCAGACCCTGGAGAAGGCCGCCGAGGCCCTCGGCGTCTCGCGGGAGCGGGTTCGCCAACTGCAGACGAGGGCGATCCAACGCCTGGCAGTAACGGACACTCCGGCCGCTCGCAAACTCCGCCAGGTACTGGCCGAGTTGAGCTGCGTGACGCGCGTTCCCGCCGAGGCACAGCCATCGGCCGCGGAACGGCTGCTCGACCTGTCGGACGTACTGCTGCCCTCGGTGGCGCTCCGGCAGGCGGTACCTCTTCTGGCGCGAATAGCCGGCGCCGACAAGGTCCGTGCGGACAACCTGGCCGCGGAGGCGTCGACGGTACGCGTCCTGCGGCACGAGACCGCCCGTCGCGAAGCGGCGCGACAGGGGCGCGCCGAACGTGCCGCTCGCCGCTGGGCGGCACTGGCCGGCGAGGTCAACTGGTCCGGCGAGCCCGAACCAGCCCCGCCGCGCGCGGAGTTGGGGGTGCTGCGCGAGGACGAGAACGCCGACCGAGGACGCTTCGGTGTGTGGCATTGCCCGAAGCTGGATCGCGATGTGTCGTACGAGTCGGAGACGGAGCTGAGCGTGATCCAGCTGCTCAGCTTCGCGCCGCAGATCGCGTACTACCAAGAACAGCCGTTTGCCATCAGCTATGAGTACGCCGGGCGACTGCGCACCTACTACCCCGATCTTCTGGCCGCGACCGAGGACGGTCGCTGCGTCCTCATCGAAGTCAAACCGGTCTTCGAGATGGCGATGGCCGTCAATGTCGCCAAGTACCGGGCTGCCGTGGAGTTCTGCCGGAACCGTGGCTGGGGCTTCGTGGCCACCGACGGCTACCGCACCCGCCGGGTCATCGAGGACCGTACGGTCGACCCACGCCTGGAGGCCAGGCTGACGGCCGCCCTGGAGGCGCAGGGAGAGCTCACCTGGCCGCAGGTCAGAGCGGCGGTCGACGCGCTGCCGCTGGATGCGCTGGGCCTGTGTTCCTTGATCCTCAAGCATGGCTGGAGATGGCAGAGCCGCCCCTACCGGCTCCGTCCGGCCCTGCGGTCGGGCGGCCACCTCGGCAGGCCGCCGGAGCGGGTCGTGTCCTTGCCCACGCCTGTGCCCGCGCCCGATCGGCTCGCTTCGCAGGCCGGTCCCGAACTCGCTGTCGCGTGCGTCGTCCCCTCCCCGGAGGAGATCGAAGGGGCCCGCACTCCCGCCGGCGGCTGGACCCGGGAGCAACTCGCCGCCTGGGGCGTCCCCTGGCCTCCGCCGAAGGGCTGGAAGGAGCGCCTCATCGCCCGGTGGGACGCCGGGTAGTCGAGTAGACCGGAGCCCCTGACCGATGCGACTTCGGCACTGGCCAGGGGCTCTCGATTTTCCTCTGCGCTTGCTCTGCGCGTCCTCTGCGTCTGCTCAGCCCAGGGGAGCGCCCACCGGAAGTCCACCCATGAGCGGGCCTGCGGCGGGCGACTGGGATGTGTCCGTGGACTCGCTGCGAGAGAGCGAATCATCCCCGGCGGCCGTCTCGGTGATTTCCGACTGCAGGCCGGTGAGCTCATCGAGCGTTTGCCCGTTGCTGCGGGGGTTGTTGGTGGACTCCTTGGTGTCGACGGCGTTGTCGGGGGCGTCGAAGGCGCCTGCGGGGCCGGCGGCGCCGATGAGGGCGGCAGCGGCTACTGCCGCAGTGGCGAGTGTGGTGCGGATACGCACGATTCCTCCATGTCTGACGGACTTACCGGGGTCAACGACCCGGTGATCCAAACGGCATGGCCACTGCCGACCTGCCGAATACCCTGCGTGGATGTGTCACACACGCGTACGTACGGCGGCTTCCGCGCAGCCGGGCTCTGGGTAACGGCCGGGGCGTCCTCTTCGTACTGCTGTGGGCCGCGCTCCTCGTGCTGGTGGCGGGAGTTGGCTTCGCACTGGCCTGGCGGCGCTGGCGGCTTTGGCGGCGGATGGAGCGCGTGGGTGTGCGGGGTGCGGCCGGGGTCGGGGCCGGGGCTGCCGGGTCGGCTGTCGGGCCCGGCGCATAGCGTGCACCTACGGGAGCTGAGCCCCGGTAGGGGCAGGCATCCGGCACGTGGACTACTTCGCCTGAAGTGGTTAGGGTGGAGCACTGCGCTCGAAGTAGTGCAGTGCATCGCCGGTGTACTGCCGGTGCATTCCCGGTCGAAGGTCCTTGGGAGACCCGTATGCGACACAACCCCGCCCGCAGGACCGCGCTCCTCGACGCGGCCATCGAAGTCCTCGCGCAAGAAGGGTCGCGCGGGCTCACGCTGCGCGCCGTCGACAAGGAAGCCGGTGTCCCCGTGGGCACCACGACCAACTACTTCGCCAACCGGGCCGAGTTGCTGCGCCAGATCATGGGCCGTACGAAGGAACGCCTCACCCCGGACCCGGTGGCGATGGCCGAGACGATGAAGGCCACGCCGAGCGCCGAGCTGACCGCCACGCTCCTCCGCCAGCTCGTGGACCGGATGCGCGGCGACCGCAGCAGCCACCTGGCCATGCTGGAACTGCGCCTGGAGGCCACCCGCCGCCCGGAGTTGCAGGAGGACCTCACCCGTACGTTCACGGAGCTGCTCGACGACAACATCGCCTGGCACCTCGACGCGGGACTGCCCGGCGACCGCGACACCGTGCTGCTGCTCTACCTGGCCATGCTCGGGGTGATCGTGGACGACCTGACCGTTCCGGCACTCCTGGAGCCGCACGGCATCGACGGCATCATCGACGTGCTGGTGGCGCGGAGCGTGCCCGGGGAGTGAGCGGCGGTCCGAGGGCAACTCGGGCCGGGCCGAGGCCGATTGTCAGTGCCGGGTCGTAGTGTCGTTCGTGTTGGTGTTCGACGACGAGAACCCGTGAAGGTGCCCCATGAGTGACGCGTACTCGCCCGTCCCCGAGCTGAACCTGCTGCGGGAGTTCGACGCAGGGCTCGACGACTACTTCTCGCAGGGCTTCGAGCTGTCCGAGTACGGCGACAGCCGTGGCGTCGACACCTGGTCGGACGACCCCGAATTCCTCGGCCGCTTCCGGGTGTTCGCCAATGCCAACGGCTCCGGGTCCCTCTACGCGATATGGCGGGTGGACGACCGCGAGGACCTCGCGGACCTGCCGATCGTGGCCTTCGGGGACGAGGGCGGCGTCCACCTGGCCGCCCGCGACCTGCGCGCGCTGTTCCAACTCCTCGCCTGCGACCGCTATGTGTACGTCTTCCACGAGGGTCTCTCCCTCTCCGACGAGGAGAGGGACCGGGCGAAGGGGCGCGGCTCGGGCGAGGCGAACCGGCGGTACGTGACCTGGCTAAAGCAGCACTTCGGCCTCGACCCGGCGGAGGACCCCGACGACATCGTGCTCGCGGCGGAGGAGGAGTACGCCGAGCGCTTCGTCGCCTGGATGGACCGGTACGTCGAGGACTTCGCCAAGGACTACGAGGAGTTGACCGCCCCATGACCCGGACCGAGGCGGTACGTACCGGCGGGCCGGTCGCGCACCGGCCGCGAGCCCTCAGGTCCGGCAGGCGTTCTCCGCGTCCCCGCGGAACGTGCGGTACAGCGGCAGCACATCATCCGGCTCGCGCCGCACCGTCGGATGCTCGACGATCGGCACCGGCTTGCACACCGACCACTGCTGGTTCTGCTCAGGCCCCTCGAAGCCGTACGTACCGGCCGCGCCGATCAGGCAGTTGTCGCACTGTCCGGCGGAGATCGTCGGGAGCCTGAGGGTGTTGTAGATGTCGCCGCTCATCGGCAGGTCACGTGCCGCGGTGGTGCCCTGGCCGTCCTCGTTGATCTCGCTGTAGGTACGGTCCACGGCATCGCTGAGCAGGGTGAACGCGTCGTGGTACATCAGCGTGTAGCCGTCGTCGAGCTCCTTGTCGCCCAGGTCGTGCTGGTCGACGAGCTTCTCGTAGCGGGCCAGGAAGCGGTCGAGTGCGGCGGGGCGGTCGGGGCTGCTCCGGCCGGACCACCAATCCGGGTCCACGGACGAGGCGTTGACGATGGTGGCGTCGATCTCCTGGAGCCGGCGGGTCGGCTCCTTCGCCGTCAGCGTCGGTTCGATCCCGATGCCCACCTTCAGGATGCGCAGCGTCGTCGAGCGGCCGCAGTCGCCCTCCTGGGCCAGGCGCTTCACGAAGCTCGGCAGATCCTGGTCGCGGCCCGCGAAGAACACGGTGTCGGACTTGTACCGGCAGATCTTCTCGGCGGCGTCGGTGAAGCGGTTCGGGATGCCCTGGTCGCGGCCTGAGGAACCGGTGAAGTTGGAGTTGCGGTCGGCCAGTTCGTAGGTGTCGCCGAAGTGCTTCTCGTAGACCTCCTTGAGGTTCCTCGAGTACACGTCCTCGGTGCGGTTGTCCCAGACGAGGAAGCCCTTGCGCCGCTCCGGCCGCTTGTCGAGATAGCGCTTCAGGGCGCGGGCGAACTCGTCGTTGTTGGGGGAGGTCTTGAAGAAGTACGGGGCGTTCATGTCGGCCGCGGTGATCACCGGGCCGATCGTCGGCAGCTCCCGCTTGTTCAGCTCGTCGATCGCGTCGCTCGTCGCGTCGGTGCTGCTGGGGATGCCGGTGACGCCCACCAGCGGGGCACGGCTGTCCCCGGCGAGCTCGGCCAGCCGGTCCACCACAGGCTTCCACTGCGTCATGTCCCGGCCGTCAGGTGCGAAGAGGAGTTGGTAATGCGGTCCGTAACTACTGTTCGCCTCCTGCTGCGCGGCGAGCGCCCCGGCCAGCGCGCGGCGGATCATGTCCGTCGTCATGGCGCTCGAATCGTCCGACGTGAACGGCATCATCAGCGCGATCCGTACGTACGGGATGCGCGCCTCGCTGTCCTCGCGCTCGGCGCCCTCGCGCACCCGGGCGTTCTCCGCCGCGATGTCCTTGACCAGACCGTCCAGGGCCGGGTCCGCGTCGAAGGCGTACTCGGTGACGCCGACGCAGTCCCCGTCGACCTCGGTCAGCTCGTCACCGCACCGGCCGGGGCCGGACAGCTCGCGCCAGCCGAACGCGACCAGCGCGGCGAGCAGCACGGTGAGAGCGAATGCGACCGCCCAGTCGACCGGACCCCACTCGCGCGGATGACGACGCAACAGCATGCTGCCTCACTGCCTCGATATCGGGAACGGGCGCTTCTTACGGGCTGCGGCGGGCCAGCTGCGGGCCGCCTGACTGAGCGCGGCATGCCACGACGGATGCCGCGGCGACAGGTAGGCCAACTCGTCGCCGACGGCCTGGCACAGGTCGTTCTCCGGCTCCGCCTGCGGCTCCGACAGACACCACAGGGCGTGCAGCAGCCGGTTGACGCAGCGCTCACTCTCGACCAGGTCGGCGTACCGGCCGTCGTGCGCGCCGAGCGCGACATCCATGCGCTCGTCCGCCCAGTCCCGCGCGGGCGGGGTCGGCGCGGTCGCCGCGTACTGGAGACAGAACAGCCAGTGCGCCGCGCCCTGTTCGTTCTGCTCGGACTGGAACTCCTCGGCAAGGGCCGCCACCACCGTCGCCGCGTCACCGGCGGCCAGGGAGTGGCGCAGGGCGTCGGCCTCGCCGTCCGCGCGCTGGACGTGATGGCGGTGCAGAAAGCCGTGGATCTCCCGCCAGCCGCGCCGGTCGTCGACACCGGGGGAGATCCGCCGGGCCTCGTGCACCAGAAGCGACTGCAGCAGTCCGTCCGTCACCAACGGGCCGTCCTGCGGCGTGAGTTGCTGCCACTGCTGCGCCTCCAGGTACTCGGCGACGGCATTGGCCGGCAGCTGCTCCGGGCCTTCGAGCCGCAGATGCGCGGCGAGCGCGGCGGCGGCCGCGCCGTCCCTCGCGGGCGAGAGCAGCGTGAGCCGGTCGCGCTGCCGCCGGTCCGGAATGAGGCGTTCGAGCAGCGCCTCCGTGATGGGTCGGCCGCCCTTCGTGGTGAGGTCGAGCAGGTTCCCGGGAGTGACCGGATCCCCACGGCCCGCGGTGTGCACGACGGCGGCGCACAGCATGGTGGTCGCCGCCGGATGCCCGCCGGTCAGCGAGTGCACGGCGGACGCGAGGTAGGGGTGCAGCGGCCGGGTCCGCGGTCCGGTGGCGAGCAGCGGCAGCACATCGTCCCGGCTGAGCGGGGGCAGCGGGACCGCGAGCAGCCCGGCGTGCGGGGACAGGTCGGTGCGCCGCCAGCCGGAGGCCCGGACGAGCTCGGGCAGTTCGCGGCGGACCGCGGCGGGGGACTCGGGCAGCTCGCCCAGGCGGGTCGCGACGACGACGAGTTCCTCGGCGTGCGGCTGCGGCCCTTCCGGCCGGGCCCGGTGCTCCAGGAGCAGGTCGAGGAAGCGCGCCCCGGCCGGGTGCTGCACGTCGTCGAGGAGGAGCAGCGGCCACGGGTCACGGTTCCAGCGCTGCAGCCTGCCGTAGGAGGCGCCGATGTCGTGCAACAGGGCGCCCATCAGGGCCTGTTCGGCCGCGTGCCGGTAGTCGCCGCCCTGGTGGAACCAGGCGCCGAGGCGTACGAGCGGGGACGGGGCATCGTCGTCGGAGCCGTCGTCCGGGCTGTCGTCGAGGCCGAACGCCCGGCGGAACCAGTCCGGCGCCCCGTCGACGGGGTGGCGCTCGGCGTACTCGGCGAGCAGGGCGGCGGTGACACGCTCCCGCAGCTCGGCACCGTCGGGCTCGGACCGGTCGCCGTACCGCGCCCCGGCGGCCGGTGCGGGACCGGCAGGTGTCCCGTGTGCGGGTGCTCCACGACCAGGTGCCGAGTGACCTGCTGGTGCCGTATGACCCGGTGGTCCGGCATGGCCCGGTGGTACGGCGTCCTCCGGTACCGCGTCCTCCGGGACCGCGTCGGCCGGGGCGCCGCCGTCCCGCGCGTCCCCCGGTGTGCCATGAGGCGTGCCGTGCGATGTGCCGTACGCCGAGCCGGAATCCGTCGCCTCGCGGCTCGCTTCGAGGCGGGCCTCGACCGCCGTGGCCAGGGAGTGCCGCAGGGCGTCCACCGAACCGCGCTCCAGGCGGCAGGCGAGCAGCAGCCGGGCGAGCAGCAGACAGGACGCCTCCCGCTCCTCGTCGTTGCCTTCGCGCCAGCCGTACACCGCGAACAGGCCGGGCAGCAACACCGGGAAGCGGCGCCGCAGTTCGGGCCCGAGCGCGCACACCAACTCGGCGAGCACCTCCACGAAGCTGGACGCCACGGCCGCCCCGCCGGGCGGACCGGCGGCGGCCGGAAGCGCCACGGAACCGGGCGGCACGGCGCGGATCTGGGCGAGCGGCAGCCGGTCGCGGTACCCCTCGGCGAGCTTCGCGAGCAGCGCGGTGCGGCCCATGCCGTGCCGCCCGGTGACGAGGACGGCGGGCACGTCGCCCTGGTGCTCGCGCGGCACCCGGGAGCGTTCGTCGTGGGCGAGGCCGGTGAGCCGGGGGATGAGCGCGCGCAGCAGCGGGTCCCGGCCGTACAGGGGTGGCCCTTGCGATGTGCCCATCAGGCTGTGTTCCGCCTCCGTCGTCCGTGTCCGTTCGGCCGTCACGGCTCGATGACGGGCGGGCGTGGTTCCCCCGTGACCTCAGCCGCTGATGTCCGTACCAACTTCGCCTGGAACCATAGAACTTACCCGCCCGGCAGAGCCCGTACCAGCCGGATACGGCTGTGCGTCACCCGGTTGTGACCTGGTGCGGACCGGGCCGGAGGGCCGGGCGGAACGGCCCTTGCGCACCCTCCGTACGGAAGCGGCGCAGAGGGGGCGCACCGAGGCTCAGGGGTGTGGATACAGGTCGAGTTCGACACCTTCGGGCAGGGACTCCGCGCCGTTGATCGTGCCCGGATAGTCGAGCCGTACCCGCCGCAGCCGACGCATTCCCTGGAAGGGGGTGAGGTCGACATCGGAGACCTGGGAGAGGCGGATCTCCTCGAGGCCGGGCAGCCGGAGCGCGACCTTGCGCAGCGGGACCGAGGCGCCGGGCACGGCCCGCACGTCCAGGCTCGTGACGTTCGGGATCGTGGTGTGCGGGGCGAAGAGGAGCATGCTCAACTGCTGTGGGGACAGGACGAGTCGGCGGAGTTCCTGGAGTTTGGCGAGTTCCGACGGCCAGGTGGTGTCGGGGGTGAGGCGTTCGCTGGCGTCGTGGAGGCGCAGTTCCTCCAGGTTGTGGCAGTCGGTGATGCGCTCGAGCCGGGTGGCGGACGGCGGCAGTGAGAGGAGCCGCAGCGCTCCGGGGCGCGGCAGGTCGGAGAGGCCGCGCCAGGGCACTTCGGGGCCGACGACGAGCGCGTCGAGCCGGGGGCAGTCCGCGAGGTCCGAGAGCGGTTCGAACTGGGGGAGGTCCTTGAGGGAGAGGTGGCGCAGCTCCGGCAGCCGGGTCAGCGGCGCGGGCGCCTTCACATTGCGGCAGCCCTGCAGGGTGAGGGATTCGAGGTGCGGGAAGTCGGTGAGGAAGTCGAGGTCCTCCAGTTGGAGCGTGCCGCGAAGGACCAGCTCGCGCAGTTGGCCCGGGTCGAGCGCGGCCCGTATCTCCGCGGGCGTGAAGTCGCCGTGCACGCCGACGCGCCGGTGGCCGCCCATGGAGCTGAGCGCGGCGAGCTCGGCCCGCGAGCGGACGGTGACCAGCGAGTCGGGCGACAGGTCGAGGAGCGGCCGGACGATGTCCTCCGCGTACACATCGGTGTCGAACCGGTCCCAGTGGTCGAGGAGTTGGGCGCGTACGGCGGGCTGCTCGGTGCGCAGGAAGTCGCGCAGCCGGGGGATCGCGGAGTCGCCGCCGATCTGGCAGATCGCGTGTACGGTCGCGAGCTCCTCGTCGCCGTGCAGGTCCTTCGCGGCGGGCAGCAGGCCGAGGAGCAGCGGTCCTGTCAGGGCCAGGGCGCGGGCCTCGCGCAGGCTGCGCGGCGGCAGCATCCGCGCGGCCTGGCTCTCGATGATCTCGCGCACGGCGGGTTCGAGCCGGGTGGCCTGTTCCAGACAGGCGAGGGCGAGCAGCCGGAGCCGGGCCTGGATGGCGGTGTCCTGCTCGCGGTCGCCGCGTTCCCGGAGCCGGGTGAGGAGGTCCGCGCGTTCCTGGTGGCGTGCTTGCGCGACGGCCATCTGCACCACGTCCTCCCACTGGTCGAGGTGTGCGTTGTTCACCAGCATGCCCATATCCCGCTCCTCGAGCACGGCCCGTGCGCCGAGAAAGTCCTGGAACGTGCGGTGGATGAAATTGACGGCGCCCGCGCTGGGCTCGCGCAGCAACCCGGAGCGGTCGAGGAGGAGTTGGAGCGCCTCATCGGCCGTGCCGACCTGCGCGAGCCGGGGCACGGACGGCTGCAGCCGCTGCACGACATCCACGGCGTCGTCCCACTCCAGCTGGGTGCGTTCGTTGCGGATCAGCCAGTACGCGAGGCGTTGCAGCGGTTCCGTGGCCGACTTCTGGTCGAGTTCGGGGGTGCGGCTGCTGCCGTAGACCTCGCGTTCCAGGTCGCGCCGCTCCAGGAGCATGGAGAGGGCCGCTTCGTAGAGCGAGGCGCGGCCCTGTGGCAGGAAGCCGCGGCGCTCGCGGTGCAGGGCGCAGATCAGGGCGCACATCAGCGGGTTGGTGGCGAGCCGGCTCAACTCCGGGCTGCTGCGCAGCGATCGGGTCAGGGATTCGCCGAGTTCGGCCGTGGCGCCCGCCGCGGTGTGCCAGCGGCCGACGAACTGCTTCATGTCGGCGGGGCGCATCGGGGTGAGCGCGAACTCCTGGAAGCCCTCCCGGCCGAGCCAGCCCCGGTCGAGGGCGGAGGGCCGGGAGGTGACCAGCCAGAGGTTGCCGGGGAAGACGGCCATGAGCTGCTTGAGCCAGGCCCGGGTGCGGGTGCGGTCGTGCCGGGGGATCTCGTCGGCGCCGTCGACCAGCATCACCGCGCGGCCGTGCTGCAGCACGCGGGCCGCCCAGCCGTCGGGTTCGGTGCCGACCAGGGGGCAGCCGATCCAGCGCAGGAAGTCCTCCGGCATGGGCAGTTCGGCGCCTTTGCGGGCCAGGGTGCGCAGCGGGAGTACGAACGGGACGCGGCCGACGAGTTGCGACAGGTCGCCGGGTACCCGGTCCTGCTGGGCGGTGGTGATCGCCAGCCACTGCACCAGGGTGGTCTTGCCGGTGCCCGCGACGCCGCGGAGCAGCACCCGCTCGTGCCGGGCCAGGGCGCTCTCGACGGGGGCGGCGGCCCGCTCGGGCTCGGTGTCCCGCTCGCCGTCGGGGGCCCGCCCGGCCAGCGGCTCGGCGTCGCCGCGGTACGGGAAGGCCTGCAGGCTCAGGTAGGCCGATTCGAGGGGCCAGTCCTGGCCGTCGGGTTCGCGCAGGTCGATGCCGTAGATGGTGAGCCTGCCGTGGCTCTCGACGACATAGCGCGCGTACTCCCGCTCGAACCGGGCGTCCTGCGCCGTGATGTCCGGGAGGCGTTCCAGGACGAGGGCCAACTGCTCGGACTGGGCGCGCAGTTCACGGCTCTGCTCCAGTTGCGCGCGGGCCGCGAAGCCCGGCTGTTCGCTGAAGAAGCGCAGTACGTGCAGGCAGGCCGTCTCCAGGAGCCGGTCGTGGAAGCGGGCGGCGTCGTCGCCGAGCAGCCGGCGGGTGCCAGGACCGGCCGCCTCGGACAGCGCGGCGGCGAGCCGCTCGGGCCCGAGCGCGAAGGCGTGTACGTCGTCGATGTCGAGGTCGCCGAGCGCGTGCAGCGTACGGGTCAGGGCCTGGCCGACGGCGTCGTGCTCGTCGGCGCTGACCGGGGGGTCGTGCGGACCGGCGGCCCGGACGGCGCGGCGCACCAGCTCACGGGCGAGTTTGTGCAGGTCGTCCTCGGTGAGGGTGCGGTGCTCCCGGGCGAAGGACAGCAGCCGTCTGATCGGGATGGGCCGCTCGCCGAACGCGGCGGCCGGCACTTTCGCGGCCGGCAGCAGTAATCGCTTGAGCAGGGGTGCCACCACCGCGGACGCGATCCGGAGACCCGCCGTACCCCCGTCCCTG
>NZ_JAAAHS010000245.1 GCF_009908195.1 Streptomyces boluensis
GCAGGCGGGCCCGGTCGCGTACCGCCTGCGGGGTTCCGGTCGCGGCGGGCGAGGCGAGGGCGCCCGCTACGACCTGCCCGAACGCCGCATACCTCCGGGCGGTTGCGGACGGACGCACGGGCGCGGCCCCGTGCCGGGCGCAGGCGGGAGTACAGGGCGAGTACGGGAACCAGGGATCGTACGGGGGTGTGTGGGCAGCGGGTGAGCTGTCGAGGGGCGTACGGGCGGGGCCCGGTGTGGCGAGACCCGGTCTCGCGGAGCGGCCCGAAGTCGTGGGCGCCAGTGGTCCGTTCATCGTTCCTCCCCCAGGAAATACCGCCGGTAACGGTCGTTGATGCGGTCCATCGGCAGCAGTACGTAGAAGTCCGCGACGTCGAACTCCGGGTCGTGCGCGGGTGCTCCGCACATCCAGGCGCCGAGCCGCAGATAGCCGCGCAGCAACGGCGGCAGGTCGGCGGCGCGGGCCGGGCCGTCGAGCGGACCGGAGGGGTGCCAGGGGTGGTGCGGGTGCACGCGCAGCTCGGGCGGCGAGGCGTGCTTGCCGTTGCCCAGGAGCCAGGCGCTGCTCGCCGCCCGGCCGCCGTCGGCCAGCGGCACGGACGCGCAGCCGCCGAGGTAGCGGTGTCCTGAGAGCAGCAGATAGCGGGCGAGGGCCGCCCACAGGAGGTTGATCACCGCGCCGTTGCGGTGGTCCGGGTGGACGCAGGAGCGGCCGGTCTCGACCAGTTGGGAGCGGATGCCGGAGAGGTCGCCGAGGTCGAACTCCCCGTCGGAGTACAGCCGTTGGGTGCGGCCGGGCGGGATCAGGCGGTACGTTCCGACGACCTGGCCGGTGTCCGTGGCGGTGACGACGAGGTGGTCGGCGACCGCGTCGAAGTCGTCTATGTCGTGCCCCGGCAGCGGTGTGTGCAGCCGGGCGCCCATCTCGCCGGCGAAGACCTCGTGGCGCAGCCGCTGGGCGGCGCGGATCTGCTCGGCGGAATCCGCGATGGCGACGGCATAGCTGCTCGATGCCGCGACTACAGTGGACGGTGCAGGACTGGGCATGACGAACCCGCTTTCTACGCAGGGGAAACCCCGCGCGGGTCGTGGCTGATGACCGCGCGGGACGGCTCAGGTCGTGCACGGGCCGTCGAGTTGCCGCTCGGCGGCCCGCCTCACACCACGGTGCAGTCGCCCGGTGAACACGTCAAAGACTTCTGACAGTTGTCAGGGAAGGATGAGGGACATTCAGGGTTGCCTCAGGGTGTCCCGCCGCGTGGCGCCGTTCCGGCGTGCCGTCCGCCCGGCCTCTCCCCGCCCACCCGGCGACCTGGTACAACGCAGTGTCGGAACGGCACTGCCCAGTGAGGAGCGACCCCGTGTTCTATTACGTGCTCAAGTATGTGCTGTTGGGGCCTTTGCTCCGACTGATCTTCCGGCCCCGGATCGAGGGCCTTGAGCACATTCCGGCGGACGGCGCGGCGATCGTCGCGGGCAACCATCTGTCGTTCTCGGACCACTTCCTGATGCCCGCCATCATCAAGCGGCGGATCACGTTCCTCGCCAAGGCGGAGTACTTCACGGGCCCCGGTCTCAAGGGTCGGCTGACGGCTGCGTTCTTCCACAGCGCGGGCCAGATCCCGGTCGACCGCTCGGGCAAGGAGGCGGGCCAGGCGGCGATCCGCGAAGGGCTCGGGGTGCTCGGCAAGGGCGAGTTGCTGGGTATCTACCCGGAGGGCACGCGCTCCCACGACGGGCGGCTGTACAAGGGCAAGGTCGGCGTCGCGGCGATGGCGCTCAAGGCCGGAGTGCCGGTGATCCCGTGCGCGATGATCGGGACGTTCGAGGCCCAGCCGCCGGGTCAGAAGCTGCCGAGCTTCCGACAGGTCACGATCCGCTTCGGCGAGCCCCTCGACTTCTCCCGCTACGAAGGCATGGAGAGCGAGAAGGCGATCCTGCGGGCGGTCACGGACGAGATCATGTACGCGATCCTGGGGCTTTCCGACCAGGAGTACGTCGACCGGTACGCGGCCGTCGTGAAGGCCGAGGAACAAGCCGAGAAGCAGGCGGAGAAGGGGCGCCCCGCCACGGGCAAGCAGCGCAAGTTCCCCAAGCTGCCCCGCCGTTGAGGGCGGTTCCGCCCGGTACCCGGTCCCGCTGAACCTACGCGGCCAACGCTTCCGCGCACCCGATTATCTGCGGTCAGCAGATCACCCTGGGCCCGGGGCCGGCGGCCACGTACGGTCCAGACATGACTCAGAAAGCGCTGGTGATCGGGGCCACGGGACAGATCGGACGAGCCGCGGTCCGCGCGCTCGCACAGGACGGCTGGGAAGTGACCGCCGCCTCGCGAGGCGCGGCCCGCGACGAGTCCTGGCCCGAGACGGTACGGACGGCACGGCTCGACCGGGAGGACGACGCGGCACTCGCCGCACTGATCGGCGACGGCGTGGACCTGGTGGTCGACGTGGTGGCGTACGAGGTGCGGCACGCCCGGCAGTTGACGGCACTCGCCGACCGGATCGGCTCCGCCGTGGTGATATCGAGCGCGGCCATCTACGAGGACGACCAGGGCCGCAGCTTCCTCACCCAGGACGAGCCGGACGGCCACCCGAGGTACCCGGTGCCGCTCCCCGAGTCGTACCGCACACTGCCGCCCGGCGATGCGTACGGCGGCCGCAAGGTGGCCCTGGAGCGCGAACTCCTGGCCGCCGCGGACACGTTGCCGACGACGCTGCTGCGCGCGGGCGCCGTGCATGGGCTGCACTGCGGTTCGCCGCGCGAGCTGTTCTTCGTGAAGCGGATCCTGGACGGTCGGCGCACCCGGATCCTGGCGTTCGGCGGGACGAGCCGGTTCCATCCGGTGAGCACCCACAACCTCGCGGAACTGATCCGGCTCGCGGCCGCCAGACCGGGCGCCCGCGTGCTCAACGCCGCCGACCCCACCGCGCCCACGGTCGCCGAGATCGGCACGGCGATCGACGAGGTGCTCGGGGTGCGTACGGAAACGGTCCTGATACCCGGCGAGCCCCCGGCGCCGACCGTGGGCAACACCCCGTGGAGCCTGGCGCACCCGATGGTGCTCGACATGTCAGCGGCGGCAAGGGAGTTGGGCTACCGCCCGGTCCGGGAGTACGAGCAGACGCTCCCCGAGACCGTGGAGCAGTTGCGCGCCCGAGTCGAGGGCAAGGACTGGCGGGAAGCGTTCCCACGGATGGCCGCGACCTACGACCCCATGGGCGAGCTGTTCGACTACGCGGCGGAGGACGCCTGGCTGGCCACACAGCACCGGAAGGGCTAGCGGCGGCGCGGCACGGTAGGGGCTGAACGGGCCGTGGGGCGACCGGAGTTAGGGAACTCCGGCCGCCCCACGGCGACCAGTCTCAGTCGGACGGAGCTACGGCTTGGGTGTGGCGTGCGGGGTGCACGTCACGTCGCGGCTGTCCGTCTTGCCGGAGAGCAGGTAGGTGTCGACCCGCTCGTTGATGCACGGGTTGACCAGGTTGGTCACACCGTGCGAACCGGCGTCCTTCTCGGTGATGAGACGCGAGCCCTCGAGCCGCTTGTGCAGCTCGACCCCGCCCTCGTACGGCGTCGCGGCATCCCGCTCCGCCTGCACGATCAGGACCGGCGGCAGGCCCTTGCCGGACTTCACCTCGATCGGGGTCTGCTGCTGCACACCCCAGGTGGCGCACGGCAGGTTCATCCACGCGTTGGCCCACGTCATGAAGGGATGGTTCTTGTGAAGCTCGGTGTTGTCGCGGTCCCACTTCTTCCAGCTGGTGGGCCACTTGGCGTCGGCGCACTCGACGGCCGTGTAGACGGCGTTGCCGTTCTCCGACGCGATGTTGCCCGCGGTGTCGGACAGGTCCGGGCCCGCGGCGTCGACCAGCGCCTGCTCGTCACCGGCGAGGTACTTGCTCCACACCTCGGCGGTGGGCACCCACGCGGAGTCGTAGTACGGCGCGCCCTGGAAGAACCCGATGAGCTCGGCCGGGCCCACGACGCCGCCGATGGGCTCCTTCTTCGCCGCGGAGCGCAGCTTCAGCCACTGGGCCTCCACCTTCTCCGGGGTGTCGCCGATGTGGAAGGTGGCGTCGTTCTTCGCGACCCACGCCTTCCAGTCGTCCCAGCGCATCTGGAACGCGACGTCCTGGTCCAGGTTGGCCTGGTACCAGATCTTCTCCCGCGACGGGTTGACCACACTGTCGACGAGCATGCGCCGCACATGGTTGGGGAACAGCGTGGCGTACACGGCGCCCAGGTAGGTGCCGTAGGAGACCCCGACGAAGTTGAGCTTCTTGTCACCGAGCGCGGCGCGGATCACGTCCAGGTCGCGGGCGGTGTTCGGCGTGGTCATGTGCGGCAGCATCTCGCCGCTGCGCTCCAGGCAGCCGTCCGCGTACTCGGCGGCGAGCTTGCGCTGCGCGCTCTTGTCCGCCTCGGAGTCCGGCACCGGGTCGAGCTTCGGCGCCTTCACGAACTCCTGCGGGTCGACACAGGAGATGGGCGCCGAGTGGCCGACACCGCGCGGGTCGAAGCCCACGAAGTCGTACGCCTTGGCGGTCTTCTCCCACAGCGGAGCCTTGTTGGTGATGCGCAGCGGGAACCGCATCCCGGAACCACCGGGTCCGCCCGGGTTGTAGACCAGGGAACCCTGCCGCTCGTCCTTGCTGCCGGTGCTTCTCGCCCGGTCAACGGCGAGCTTGATGTGCTTGCCCTGCGGATTGGCGTAGTCGAGCGGCACGCTGACCCAGCCGCACTCGACGGGCTTCGCGAGCCCCCAGTCCGCCGGGCAGTCCTTCCAGTCGATCCCCGTCTTCGCGGCCCGCGCCGCGGCGATGGCCGCGCCTTGCGCCTCCGAGACCGTGCGACGACCGCTGTCGGCGTTCGCCGCCGGGGCGGCCATCGCGCCCGCTATGAGGGTCCCCGCGATCAGAGTGCCGGCCGAGCCGAGCACAGCTGTGCGTCTCAAGTGGTACCTCCCCCAGATTGTTTCGAGTTCTCCGGGGGATCTTTGCGTCTGACGGGTCCCTGGCAACAGATCGGACAGTTGTTCTTTGCCAATCCGATAACCGGTTGCGACCTGATCGCTCAGCGGTCGCCTAGCGCCGACGCCTCTGACTCACCACGCGACCAGCCGGACCGCCTCGTCGAGCACCCGCCGGAGCAGCAGCGCGTCGGCCGCCACCGCCGTCACCAGGAGCCCGGGACCGGCCAGCGGGGTCAGGGCGGCGTGCTCGCCGAGCATCCGCGGCTCGGCCGGGCTGTGCGCCAACTCGGGGTGGACGACGACGAGTTGGCCGAGCGCCCGATGTCCGGCGAGTGCGGCGGGTCCGTCCCAGCCGCCGGGTGCGCCGGGCCCGCAGGACAGTTCCTGGTCGAGCAGTGTGCGCCCGTCGCAGCGCACGGTCAGCCTGCTGGTGAGCGCCCCCGGCTCCTCCCCCGCCCGGCCGAGCACCTGCTCCTCACGCAGCAACAGCCGGGCGCCGGGGGCGAGTTCGGCGCGGGTGGTCATACGCAGCGAGCTGCCGTACGCGGAGATGAGCTGCTCAGGGAGCCAGCGCAGCTCGGCGTCCTCGGCGACGCTCAGCCGTACGTCGTAGCGGGCGGGCCGCTCCGACTGGCCGGGCAGGGCGATGGTGGCGGCCGACGAGCCGATGTCGAGCCGGGCGCCAACACCCGCCGTGGCCTCGACGGTCAGCCGGTCACCGCCGAGCGGCGCGCTCATGGCTCCGACGAGGGCGACCCGCGCCTCCTGTCCGGAGCTGCGGACCCGTCGTACGGCGAGCGGACCTTCGCCCTCCAGTACCGGCAGACGGCTGACACCGCGCGCGTCGACCTCGGCCCGGATCCGGGCCACCGCCCGGATGCCACTGTCGACGGAGCTGTCCCGGCCGCCCGACGCCACGGCTCCGCCCGCGCCGGGGGCACCCACCGCACCGGGCTCGTCCACGGAGACGCGGACCGCCGAGCTCACGCGGCGGTCCACGCGGCAAGGCGTTCGCGTACCCATGTGGCCACATCGGTGACGCCGTGCTCGGACCTCAACGACTGGAGAACGACCGGGAGTTCGGCGCGCTGCTCCTTCGCGTCGCGCTCCATGCGCTGGAGGTCGGAGCCGACGTACGGGGCGAGGTCGGTCTTGTTGATCACGAGCAGGTCGGCCGTGGTCACGCCGGGGCCGCCCTTGCGCGGGATGTCGTCGCCGCCCGCCACGTCGATGACAAAGACCTGGGCGTCGACCAAGCCGCGCGAGAACGTGGCCGTGAGGTTGTCACCGCCGGACTCGACGAGCACCAGGTCGAGCGGGCCGACCTCGTCCTCCAGGTCCTCGACGGCCTCCAGGTTGGCGGAGATGTCGTCACGGATGGCGGTGTGCGGGCAGGCCCCGGTCTCGACGGCGGTGATCCGCTCGGGCGGCAGCACCGCCTCGCGCAGCAGGAACGCGGCGTCCTCGCGCGTGTAGATGTCGTTGGTGACCACGGCGAGGGAGAGTTCGTCGCGCAGGGTCCGGCAGAGCGCGGCCACGGTGGCGGTCTTCCCCGAGCCCACCGGCCCGCCGAGCCCGATCCGCAGGGCACGGCGCCGCCCGTCGGGACGTACGGCATCGGCGCTGACGGCGGCGGGACCGTCGTGGGAGTGGTCGAGGTGCATGGGAACTCCAGTACTCAGGTCAGCGAATGGACGGGGCGGGGAATGGTGGTCGGGACGGGCCTACGAGGCGAACAACCGCACCGCCCACCCCGCGTGCGCCTCCGCCCCGATGTCGAGCAGTGGCGCGGAAGCGGCGGGCAGCGCGTCGACGCCGTGGTCCGGTACGCGCCGAGCGGCCGCCACCGCGTCTGCCGCGACCCGGTCGAGCTCGGGCGCGAGCCGGGCAAGGACGCGGGTCGCGTCGAAGGGGTCGAGGCTCAACAGCCGTACGACAGCGGTGGCGGGACCGCTCACCGCCTCGTACACCGCGACGTGCGCCGCGTCCTCGGGCCCGAGCCCGGCCGACCGCGCGGCGAGTCCGAGGACGACGGGCTGGTGGGCACCCTTGGGCCGGACCGCCGCGAGCGCGTCGAGCTCGGGCGACGGCCAGGTGGAACGGGCGGCGCGCATCATCTGGCGCCCCAACTTCCGTGCGACGGTGCGCAGGGCGGCGGACGGAGTGCGGGCGTCCGCCGCGTCGTCGAGGAGCAGCGGGTCGACGCCGAGCGCCGCCGTGGCCGCGAGGGCGGCGGCGACCAGGCCGCTGGTGTGCAGTCGGCCCCGGCAGAACGCTTCGAGACCGGCCGCGTCCTTGATGCGGCCCGCGGCGACGGCGGCCTCCGCCCCGCCGGAGTGCGCGTGCCCTCCGGCGGGGAAGCGGCCGTCGGCCAGGACCAACAGGGTTGCTCTGCTCATGGTCGGACAGCTCCTCGGCGGCGCTCAGAAGAGGAAGTACCGCTGGGCCATGGGCAGTTCCACGGCCGGTGCGGACTCGACGCGTTCGCCGTCGATGGTGACGGCGAAGCTGTCCGGGTCGACCCGGACGTCCGGGCGGGCGTCGTTCTCCCGCATGTCCGCCTTGCTGACGCCGCGGGTGCTGGTGATCGGGGTGAACTCCTTGCCGAGGCCCAGGCGTTCGGGCAGCCCGTCGTCGAGCGCCGACTGGGTCACGAAGTTCAGCGAGTTCCCGGCGGGCGCGGAGCCGAGGGCGCCGAACATCCGCCGGGGCAGCACCGGTTGGGGGGTCGGGATGGACGCGTTGGCGTCGCCCATCTGCGCGTACGCGATCTGCCCGCCCTTGAGCACAAGGAGCGGCTTGACCCCGAAGAACGCCGGGTCCCACAGCACGAGGTCGGCGAGCTTTCCGGTCTCGACGGAGCCGATCTCGCGGTCGAGGCCCTGGGCGACGGCCGGGTTGATCGTGTACTTGGCGACATAGCGACGTACGCGATGGTTGTCCGCGCGGATGTCGCCGGGCAGGAAGCCGCGGCGCCGTTTCATCACATGCGCGGTCTGCCAGGTGCGCAGCACGACCTCGCCGATGCGGCCCATCGCCTGGGCGTCGGAGGAGATGATCGAGATGGCGCCCAGGTCGTGCAGTACGTCCTCGGCGGCGATGGTGGACGGCCGGATCCGGGACTCGGCAAAGGCCAGGTCCTCGGGGACGGCCGGGTTGAGGTGGTGGCAGACCATCAGCATGTCGAGGTGCTCCTCGACGGTGTTGACGGTGTGCGGCCGGGTCGGATTGGTCGAGCTGGGCAGCACGTTGGACTCGGAGACCACGGTGATGATGTCGGGCGCGTGCCCGCCGCCCGCGCCCTCGGTGTGGTACGCGTGGATGGAGCGCCCGGCGATGGCGGCGAGGGTGTCGGCGACGAACCCGGCCTCGTTCAACGTGTCCGTGTGGATGGCGAGTTGGGCACCGCTCTGGTCACACACCCCGAGGCAGGCGTCGATCACGGCGGGGGTCGCGCCCCAGTCCTCATGGATCTTGAACCCGAGGGCGCCGCCGCGGAGTTGGGCGTGCATGGCGTCGCCGGACATGGTGTTGCCCTTGCCGAGCAGCCCGATGTTGAGCGGCGTCGAGTCGAGCGCGGCGAACATCCGGGCCAGGTGCCAGGAGCCGGGCGTGATGGTGGTCGCCTTGCTGCCCTCGGCGGGGCCGGTGCCGCCGCCGACGAGGGTGGTGATGCCACCGGCCAGCGCGGTGTCGACAATGGTGGGCGAGATGAAGTGGACGTGCGCGTCGATGGCGCCGGCGGTGACGATCCGGCCGTTGCCCGCGATGACTTCGGTCTCGGGGCCGATGACGAGGTCGGGGTGGACGCCGTCCATGGTGTCGGGGTTCCCGGCCTTGCCGATACCGGTGATCCGCCCGTCCCTGATGCCCAGGTCGGCCTTGACGATGCCCCAGTGGTCGACGATGACGACACCGGTGATCACGGTGTCCGGGGCACCCTCGGCGCGGGTCGCACAGGACTGGCCCATGGACTCGCGGATCACCTTGCCGCCACCGAACACCGCCTCGTCACCGGCGCGTCCGGGCCCGCCGCTGCGGTCCTCCTCGATCTCGATCAGGAGGTCGGTGTCGGCGAGCCGGATGCGGTCACCGGTGGTCGGGCCGAACAGGTCGGCGTAGGCGGCGCGGGTCAGTTCAGCCATAGAGGGCACCTCCGGTCTCACCGCGCAGGCCGGGCACGCGGCGCAGTCCGGCGAGGGGTACGAGTTCGACGTCGACGGGGATGCCGGGTTCGAAGCGGACGGCGGTACCGGCGGCGATGTGCAGGCGCAGGCCACGGGCGGCGGCCCGGTCGAAGTCCAGGCCCGGGTTGGCCTCGGCGAAGTGGTAGTGGGAGCCGACCTGGACGGGCCGGTCGGCGGTGTTGAGGACGGTCAACCGGGTCACGGGGCGGCCCGCGTTGAGGACGACGGGCTCGTCGGCGAAGAGAATCTCGCCGGGTATCGCGGAAACGGAAGGGGCCGAAGAAGGGCTCAGGGAAGCGTTAGGAACCAAGGGCTGGGCGGCGGACATCGGCAGGACTCCCCCGTCAGGCGATCGGCTCGTGGACGGTGACGAGCTTCGTACCGTCGGGGAAGGTGGCCTCCACCTGGACGTCGTGCAGCATCTCGGGGATCCCGTCCATCACGTCGTCGCGGCCGAGCAACTTCCGCCCGGAGGACATGAGTTCGGTGACGCTGCGGCCGTCCCGCGCGCCTTCGAGGACGTGCGAGGTGATCAGGGCGACCGCCTCGGGATGATTGAGTCGCAGTCCGCGTGCCCTTCGCTTCTCGGCCACGTCCGCGGCCACATGGATCAGCAACCGTTCCTGTTCGTGCGGGGTCAGTTGCACGCGTGCCACCTCACAGTCCGTCATGGTCGGCCTGCGTGCGGGCAGGCGTGACCGGCATCGTCCGGGCCGAGGAGGCAAGCTGAGGGGCCTGCCTCCGCCAGGGCGCAGCGGGAGACTATTTGCCGTCAACATCTTGTTGACCTTGGTTTGGTCATCCCGCCGGAAGACATTGCACGCTAATGCCGAAGTTTTTCCTGCGCGTTAACTGGCCTTGGGCACTTCCATACGCATCAGGGCCCGGAGCCCGCCTTCCAGGTGCTCGACCCGGGCGTCCCCGAAGAGGGCCTGCTGGGCGATGAACCCCTGCGCCAGGGCCATCATGGTGCGCGCCACATGGTCGGCCGGTACGTCGTCGGGCATGATCCCGGCCTCACGATAGGCGTCGACCAGCAGGCTCCAGGCGGCCCGCATCTCCACGAAGCCCTCCCGCAGCGGCGCCGCGAGCTGTTCGGAGCGCAGCGTCTCGGCCCACACCTGGAGGGCCAGGCGCGGGAACTCGACGCCTCCACCGCCGACCCGGCCGCCCAGGACGGTCCTCAGTACGTGGCCGAGCAGCTCGTCCGGCAGCGGCGGCGGGTCCTGCTTCGCGGCGTCCTCGAAGGCGGCCTTGATGGTGCCGAACGCCTCGCCGACGATCGCCGCGATCAACTCTTCCTTGCCGCTGAAGTACCGGTACACGGCACCGGCGGAGAGCCCGACCTCGCGCAGGACGTCCTGCATCGAGGTGGCGTGGAAGCCGCCGCGCGTGAAGCAGCGGATCGCGCCGTCGATGATCTGCCGGCGACGGGCGTCTAGGTGTTCCTGGGATACGCGAGCCATGCCCCAAAGCTAAAACGAACATTCATTCTTGACAAGAAACGGGGACGGCGGGACAGTGGCCCCAGAACGTAAAACGAACGATCATTCTCTATAGAGCAGCGGCCCCAGGAGTCCGATATGTCCACCGCCTCCGCCACACCTCCACCCCGGACGCAGAACGCCCGGCTGATCGCCGTGATCCTGCTGGTCCCGGCGATCGTCGCGCTCGCCCTGTGGGCCTTCGCCTGGCCCGCGGCCCGTACGGCACCGCGCGATCTGCCCATCGGGGTGGCGGGCGCCCCCGCCGCCGTGGCCGGGGTGGAGCGTCAACTGCAGCAGCGCGAGGGCGCGTTCGAGGTCCATCGGTACGCCGGTGAGGCCGCCGCCCGCGCCGCCATCGAGGACCGGGACGTATACGGCGCGGTCGTCGTCGGCCGGCAGGGCCCCGAGCTCCTGACCGCCACGGCCGCGAGCCCCGTGGTGGCCCAGATGCTCCAGCAGGCCGTCACCGCACAGGCACCGCCGGGCACGCAGATCAAGGTCGACGACGTGGTGGCGGCACCGGCGAGCGACCCGCGCGGGGCCGTGCTCGGCGCGAGCGTGCTGCCGATGGCGCTCGCGGGCATCGCGGCCGGATCCGTAGTGACCCTCTTCGGGCTGCGCGGGGTACGCGCCGCCCTTGCCCTGGTGGGCGCCGCCGCCCTGGTCGGCATCGTGGCCGCCGCGCTGACCCACAGCTGGCTCGGCGCCCTGACCGGCGACTGGTGGACGGAGGCGGGCGCGCTCGCCCTGTCGACGCTCGCGGTGAGCGGCGCCGTGGCCGGTATCGCCTCGCTGATCGGCACGGCCGGCATCGGCCTCGGCGCGCTGACGGTCGTACTGATCGGCAACCCGTTCTCCGGCGTGGGCTCGGCCCCCGAACTGCTGCCGGAAGCCGCGGGCGCCCTCGGGCAGTGGCTGCCGCCGGGCGCGGGCGGTTCGCTGCTGCGGTCGGTCTCATTCTTCGACGGCGCCCAGGCCGCGCGGCCCGCGCTTGTACTCGGGCTCTGGGCGGTCATGGGC
>NZ_JAAAHS010000246.1 GCF_009908195.1 Streptomyces boluensis
GTGGTGGCGGGCGGGGCTCGCCGCGCTTGTCGCCGGATCGGTCGTGGTGCCGCTCTCCGGCGCCGTACGGCCCGGTGTCCCGGCGCCGCCGCCCGCCCGCGTCGCCGATGACGTCCCGCTCGCCGCCCGGTACGCCGCGCACCGCGCGAACGCCGCCGAGGCCGCACGTACCGCCGAGGCCGCCGGAGCCGGGCGGCGCGCGGCCGCGCTGCGCGAACTGGCCGCGCCCGGCCGGGACTTCCTGGAGTTCGACGCGCACGGCGCCGGTACCACCGCCGAGGTGCTCGGTGACCCGCGCACCGCCACCCGCGTGGCGGTCCTGGTGCCGGGCTCCGACACGGGCATCGACACGTACGCCCGCTTCCTGCGCGGCGCGCGCGCCCTGCGCGAGCGGGCACCGGCCGATCTCGCGGTGATCGCCTGGCTCGGCTACCCGACACCCGGCACGGTCAGCACGGACGCGCTCACGCCCGACCTCGCCCGCACCGGCGCGGCCGAACTCCGCGCGTTCCTCGGCCGGTTGACCACATACGGCTTCGCCGCCCGCACCCCCGTGGCGCTGCTCTGCCACTCCTACGGTTCCGTGGTGTGCGCCCAGGCGGCGCACGGCCTTGGTCCCCGTGGCGGGCCCCGGGTCACGGACATCGCCCTGTACGGCAGCCCCGGCACCGGCTTCGACCGGGCCGCCGAGCTGCGCACCCGCGCGCGGGTCTGGGCGGGGCGCGGCGCGCGGGACTGGATCGCCGAGGTGCCGCACGTACGGGCCGAACTCCCCGGTACCACCGTCGGGTTCGGCGCCGACCCGGTGACCGCCGCCTTCGGTGCCCGCCGCTTCGACGCGGGCGACGGCGGCCACAGCGACTACCTGGAGCCCGGCTCCGCCGCGCTCGACAACCTGGCCCGCATCGCGTGCGGGCGGACCCCGGAGGTGCCCCGTGTCTGACCGACTCGTCCGCCGCGTCGCCGCCGCCACACCCGCCGGCCGGGACCGTGGCATGGACGCGCTGCGCGCCGCCGCGATCCTCGGGGTGGTGCTCGGCCACTGGCTGGTCACCGCCCTGGTCAGCGAGGGCGGCGCGCTGCACGCGGAGAGCCCGCTCGCGTACCGGCCGTGGCTCACCCCGCTCTCCTGGATGTTCCAGACCCTCGCGGTGTTCTTCCTGGTGGGCGGGTACGTGGCGGCGCGTGGCCTCGGGACCGGCTCCCTCGGGACCGGCTCCCTCGGGACCGGCTCCCTCGGGACCGGCTCCCTCGGCGCCGGCGCCGGGCGGCCGTACGGGCCGTGGCTGCGGGCCCGGCTCGTACGGCTTTTCCGGCCGGTCGGCGCGGTGCTCGCGCTGTGGGCGGTGGCGACGGTGGGGCTGCTCGCGAGCGGTACGGACCTGGGCACGGTTCGTACGCTCCTGAAGCTGGTGCTCTCACCGCTCTGGTTCCTCCTCGTCCTCGCCGCACTCACCGCCCTGACCCCGCTGGTGGCACGGCTGCACCCGCTGTGGCCGCTCGCCGTCGTCGTCCATGTCGACCTGGTGCGGTTCGGCTTCGACGGGCCCGAATGGCTGGGCTGGATCAACGTCCTTGCGGGCTGGCTGGTGCCGTACTGCCTGGGCGCGGCCTGGGCCCGTGGGCGGCTCGGCACGGGGCGGCGCGCGGGGGTGGTGCTGCTCGTCGGCGGGGTTGTGGCGACGGTGCTGCTCGTCGCCCGGTGCGGCTACCCGGCGTCGATGGTGGGCGTGCCCGGCGCGGCCGTGTCCAACCTCAACCCGCCCACCCTGGCCGTCGTCACGTTCGGGCTCGCCCAGTGCGGTCTCGCGCTGCTGCTGCACGGTCCGCTCGGCCGGGCGATGCGCCGCCCGGTGCTGTGGGCGGGCGTCGCCCTGGCCAACCTGTCGGCCCTCACGGTGTTCCTCTGGCACCAGACGGCGCTGCTCGCCGTCACCGCCGTCGGGCTGCTCGGCGGCACCGCCCTGCCCGGCCTGCACACGGTCCCGGACGGGCCCGGCTGGGTGCTCGCCCGGCTCGCCTGGTTCCCGCTGTTCGGGCTTGCCCTGGCGGTCTGCTGGGCGGCGTTCCACGGTTTCGAACGCGGCCGCGGCAGCCGCGGCACGACCACGGTGGTACGGGTGCACCGGCCCACCCGCGTACAGGCGAAGGGGCGTGTCTAGGGTGACCGCTGTGACGATGGCCGAGCCGGTGGTGCGGTACGCGCGGCGGGGGCTGCGGGCCCTGCGCCAGGACCTGTGGACGCTCACGCCCGACCCGCTGCTCGCGCCCCGACGGCCGCGCTGGGTACGGGCGTTGCTGTACATACCCTTCGTGTACGCGGCCGCCGCCCTGGGCGCGGCCGCCATCGACGGCCTGTCCAGCTCCTTCGACATGACGTCCACCGGGGCCCGGCTGCTCCAGGCGCTCGTGCTGCTGCAGGCCGCGGCGCTCGTCCTGGTGGTGTCCCGGCCGGTCGCCGCGTGGTGGCTGGTCACCGGTGCGGCGTTCGCCCAGGCCCTCGCGGTGCAGCGGGTGCGGGACGACATGTTCTGGCCGTGGCCGGTGTGGAGCCTCGTCCTCGAGGTGCTCGTCCTGATCCTGGTGGCGCTGCGGTCCCGCCCCCGCGCGATCCTCACGATGCTGACGCTCACCGTCGGCCTCACGGTGCTCCTGCCCTACCTGCGCACCCCGCCGGGCGCCGAACGGGCGGGGGACGCGATGTCGGTCGTCGTGTTCGTGCTTGCCGTGTTCTTCAGCGCGCCGCTGCGGGGGCTGCGCCAGGCCCGTACCCAACTCGTCGCGCAGGCCACGCTCACCGCCGAGGAGCGGGCCCGGCGCACGCTCCTGGAGGAGCGCAGCCGCATCGCCCGCGAGCTGCACGATGTGGTGGCCCACCACATGTCGGTCATCTCCATTCAGGCGCAGGTCGCCCCGCACCTGGTGGAGAACCCCTCGGACGAGCTGAAGGAGAACCTCGCCGGGATCAGGAACAACGCGGTGGAGGCCCTGACGGAACTCCGCCGCGTCCTCGGCGTACTGCGCTCGGAGACCGCCGAGGAGCCGCCGGACGCGCCCCAGCCGACCCTGGACCGCCTGGACGGCCTCCTGGACAACGCCCGAGCGGCAGGCCTGACAGTCAAGGCCCAACTCCCGGACGCGGACCGCCCGTTGCCGCCGGGGGTGGAGCTCTCCGCGTTCCGTATCGTGCAGGAGGCGCTGAGCAACGCGATGCGGCACGCGCCGGGTTCGGAGGTCGATGTGACCCTCGTACGCACCGGGCACGGTCTGCGCGTACGCGTCCTGAACAGCGCCCCGGCCCGGCCCGTGGCACCCTCACCGGGTGCCGGTCTCGGGCTGCTCGGGATGCGGGAGCGGGCCGCGATGCTGGGCGGGGAGCTGGCCGTGGGCCCGACGCCGACGGGTGGGTACGAAGTGACGGCGCTGCTGCCACTGAACTGAGGGGGAGGGACTTCCATGCCGATCCGGGTGCTGATCGCGGACGACCAGATGATGGTCCGGCAGGGCTTCACGGTGCTGCTGAACGCGGAGCCGGACATCGAGGTGGTCGGCCAGGCCGTCGACGGCGTCGACGCGGTCGCGAAGGTCGCGGAACTCGCCCCGGACGTCGTGCTCATGGACATCCGCATGCCGGAGCTGAGCGGCATCGAGGCGACCCGCCGCGTCGTCGCGTCCGGCGCGCCCGTGAAGGTCCTGGTCCTCACCACCTTCGACCTCGACGAGTACGTGTACGAGGCGCTGCGCGCGGGTGCCTCCGGCTTCCTCCTGAAGGACGCGTCGGCGGACCAACTCGCCGAGGCGGTACGGGTGGTGGCGGCCGGCGACGCGCTCCTCGCCCCCGGCATCACCCGCCGCCTGATCACCGAGTTCGCCCGCCTAGGCGCCCCCCGCGCCCCGACGAAGGGCCGCCTGGCGGGCCTCACGGAACGCGAGACGGAGGTCCTCGCCCTGATCGCCCAGGGCCTGTCCAACGCGGAGATCGCGGCCCAACTGGTCGTGGCGGAACAGACGGTGAAGACACATGTGGGCCGCATCCTGGTGAAACTCGCCCTCCGCGACCGGACACAGGCTGCGGTGTTCGCGTACGAGTCGGGGTTGGTGCGGCCGGTGGGGTATTAGGTTTCTGGGGACCGGGGGGAGTGGTTGCGGTGCGTCGCAAGGTGCTGATCGCGTTTCTCGCGCTGTGTGTGGTGTGGATCGTGGGCGTGGTTGTCTGGGTCGCGGTGCGGCTGCTCACGCCGCCACCGCCTGACCCTTGGGAGGACGAGGAGCGCAAGGCCGGGATGCATCACGAGCAGCATCACGAGTCGGAGCGGTACTACATCCCGGACTCCTACCGGACCGAGAAGGACGGCAGTGTCGTGCTCCGGTACAAGCTCCTGGGCAGCATCGATTCGGGTGTGGGCGACTTCCGCCGGACGTACGACCTCGACGACCGGCCGAAGAAGACCGGTCCGACCGAGGAGACGTACACCGACCGCGTCGGCGGGATGCGGCGCACGATCACGTTCGTGTACCCCTCGTCGTTCGACCCGGACGACGTCGACGAGGCGGCGGCCAGGGTCACGGTGCGGGCCGTCCCTGAATAGGGCGACGGGCTTCGGGTGGTGAGAAGAGGGGCGAGTGCGCACATGAAACGGGTGAGGTGGGGCGCTCTCACATGGCAGCGGAAGGCGCTGATCGTCTTCCTCGCGCTCTGCATGGTGTGGATCGTGGGCGTGGCGGCCTGGGTCGGCGTGCGTCTGGTCGTCGGGTCGCCGCCCGAGCCCGGGGAGGACGAGGAGCGCATGGCCGGGCTGCATCACGAGCAGCACGACCGGTACGGGCGCTTCTACGTTCCGACCCACTTCAAGGCCTCGAAGGCCGGCGCGGTCGTTCTCCGGTACAAGGTCAGCGGGATCGATGACTCGTTCGTGCGTGACTTCCTCCGGACGTACGACATCACCGCCGAGCCGAAACGGACCGGGCCTGCCGAGATGACGTACAGCGACCGCTTTGGTGACATGCGGCGGACGTTCACGGTCGTCTACGAGGAACCGGTCGACGAGTACTCCGAGTTCGAGACTGCCGCCCGCATCTCGGTCCGGGCCGTTCCCGACTAGCTGCCCCGCCCCTACAACTCCGCGAACGCGTCGAGCAGTTGGGCAGCCGCCGTCACGTCGTCCGTCAGTGGGCGGTCCGTGAAAGTGTCCGCGAGGGTGCTGTCCGCGAGGGCGAAGGCCCGGCCGACCGGGAGGTCCGGGTCGACGGGGCGGCCGCGCATGCGCAACGCCCTTACGGCTGAGACCAGTTCGCACCCCACGACCAGGCGGTACGGCTCGGCGGTGCGCAGCGTCTGGCGGGCGGCGAGGGAAGCGAAGCTGGCCTGTTCCTCGACGCCGCGGGAGAGCACCGCGTGCCCGAGCGAGGCGGGCGCGGAGAAGGCGCGCAGGTCACCGAGGGCGGCCCCGGCGGCGTACTCCAGGATCATCGTGCCGGACGAGGCCGCCTCACCGTCGGCGAGGAAGGGCCGCAGGCCGGTGTACGCGGGTTCGTTGAGGGCGGCGAGCCGGGAGGTGGAGAGCCGCGCCGTCTGCACCAGTGCCAGCCTGAAGTGGTCCAGGTCCAGGGCGAGTTGGGCCAGGTAGAAGCCGCCGTGGTGGTAGGCCGCGCGGTTGGCGGCCGAGATCAGCGGGTTCTCGGCGGCGGCGTTGATCTCCACCCGGAGGGTGCGTTCGAGGGCGTCGGCGGCATCCTGCGCGGGCCCGTGCACCTGCGGCAGGACGCGGAAGCCGTACGGGTCCTGGATCCGGTCGGCCGGTGGCGCGGGCCGGTCGGGCGCGCCGAGGAGACGGCGGCTGCGCTCGGCGACGGCGTACGTGCCGGGGTGCGGGCGGGCCGCGTGCACCGGCTCCGCGTACGCCTCGTAGGAGCCGTCGACGGCGAGCAGCGAGAGGGCGCCGACGACCTGGGTGGCGGCGATCAGGCGCCGCAGCTCGTCGAGGGCGAGCGCCGACTGGCCGAGGGTGAGGGCGTTGCTGCTGATCAGGGCGAGGGCGTCGTTGTTCTCCAGGGCGATCGGGGCGGGCGGGGTGCCGCCCTCCCAGCGGTGCTCACCGGCGAGGGCCAGGCCGACCTGGGAGAGCGCGGCGATGTCGCCGGTGCCGACCGAGCCGAACTCGTTCACCACCGGATGCGCGCCCGCGTCGAGCGCCGCGCACAGGGCGGTGACGACGGCGGGGCGCAGGCCCGCGCCGCCCGCGAGGAGCTGGTTGGCGCGCACGGCGAGCATGGCGCGGACCTCGCGCGCGGGCAGCGGGGCGCCGATCGCGCCGGCGTGCGAGCGCAGCAGCCGCAGCCCGTGCTCGGCGGCCGCCTCGGTCGGCACGTTCTCGTTCCGGTTGGCGCCGACGCCGGTGGAGCGGCCGTACACCCGGCCCGATGCGGCGAGCCGCAGGGCGGCGTGCCAGGATTCCTCGGCGCGCCGCATCGCCGCGGCGTCGGGCACGGGCCGTGCGGTGCCGTCGGCGAGGCGTACGACATCGGCGGCCGGGAGGGTCTGGCCGTCGAGGACGACATCGAGGACGGCACCGGTGTCGATATCGCGGACGGCGGCACCGTCGGGTCCCTCCGGTCCGCCCGGTCCTTCCGGCATGTGAGACGGCAGCACGCGCGAATCCTCCGTTTCGGGGCGAAGCGTCTTGACCGGCGAACGTTCGTAACCGGTGTTTCACGCCGGGCCATTGACAATTTATTCAGCCACCAAGACTCTGCATGAACATATGCAGCCGGGCAAGGGGCCAGTGATGATCCAATTCCAGGCAGTCCACAAGCAGTTCCCGAACGGCACGACAGCGGTGCACGATCTCTCCCTCGATCTGCCCGAGGGTGGAGTCACGGTCCTGGTCGGATCCTCCGGATGCGGCAAGACCACCACCCTCCGCATGATCAACCGCATGGTCGAGCCCACCTCGGGCACCATCCGCGTCGCCGGCAAGGACGTCACCGAGCAGGATGCCGCCGAGCTGCGCCGCTCCATCGGCTACGTCATCCAGCAGGCGGGCCTCTTCCCGCACCGCACCGTCCTCGACAACATCGCGACGGTGCCGCTGCTGCTCGGCTGGGGCCGCCGCAAGGCGCGGGCGCGGGCCGCCGAACTGCTCGACACCGTCGGCCTCACCGCCGACGCGGGCAAGCGCTACCCGCACCAGCTCTCCGGCGGCCAGCAGCAGCGCGTCGGTGTGGCCCGCGCGCTCGCCGCCGACCCGCCGGTGCTGCTCATGGACGAGCCGTTCGGCGCCGTCGACCCGGTGGTCCGCACCCAGCTGCAGGATGAACTCCTGCGCCTGCAACAGGAGTTGGGCAAGACCATCGTCTTCGTCACGCACGACATCGACGAGGCCGTACGCCTGGGGGACCGGATCGCCGTGTTCCGTACCGGCGGCCACCTCGTGCAGTGCGCCCCGCCCGAGGAACTCCTCGCCCGCCCCGCCGACGCCTTCGTCGCGGACTTCCTGGGCGCGGAGCGCGGCCTCAAGCTGCTCTCGCTGACCGGCATAGCCGCGCTCCCGCAGGGCGCCGCGCCGGACGGCGGCCGCTGGGAGCTGCTGCGCGACCCGGCGGGCAAGCCGCTGGCCTGGCGCGACACCGACACGGACACCGAGACCCCGGTGCGCCCGCTCAAGGGCACCGACTCGCTGCTCTCCGCGCTCAACGAGTCGGTGGCGTCCCCGACCGGCCTCATCGCGCGCGTGGACGAGGACGGCGTCCTCACCGGCGTCACCGACCGCGACACGATCCACGACCACGCGAACCGCCTGCACGTCACGGCCTCCCGCGACACCCTCGCGGCCGATGACGCCGACACCCTCGCGGCCGATGACGCCGACGCCCCGGCGGCCGCCGTCGCCGTGGAAGCCGTGGAAGCCGTGGAAGCCACCAAGGGGGGCGGCCCCGCATGACCATCGACTGGACCTGGATCGCGGACCACTCCGCCGACCTCACCGCCCTGAGCCTCTCGCACCTCCAAGCGGCCCTCTCCGCTGTGCTGTTCGGCCTGCTGATCTCGCTGCCGCTGGCCGTCGTCGCGCACCGCGTCCGGGCCCTGCGCGGACTGCTGCTCGGGCTCTCCAACGTGCTGTTCACGATCCCGTCGATCGCGGTGTTCGTGCTGCTCCTGCCGGTCTCCGGCCTGACGCGCACCACCACGGTCATCGGCCTGACCGTCTACACGCTCGTGGTGCTGCTGCGGAACACCGTCGAGGGCCTCGACTCCGTGCCGGTGAAGACCAAGGAGGCCGCCACGGCGATGGGCACCCGGCCGCTGCGCGTGCTGCTCACCGTCGAGCTGCCGCTCGCCCTGCCGGTGATCATGGCGGGCGTACGGATCGCGACCGTCATGGCGATCTCGCTCGTCTCGGTCGCCACCTACATCGGCGACGGCGGCCTGGGCCAACTCTTCACGGACGGCTTCCAGCGCAACTACCCCACCCCGGTCATCACCGGCGTCGCCCTGACCCTGCTCCTCGCGCTGATCGCGGACGCGCTCCTGGTCGCCCTGCAGCACGTACTCACCCCCTGGACCAGGAAGAGGGCCTGACATGTACGAACTCCTCGTGGACCTCGGCGGCTGGCTGACCGGCCCCGAGCAGTGGTCCGGCAGCGACGGCATCGGCGTACGCCTCCTGGAACACCTCCAGTACTCAGCTCTCGCCACGGTCGTCGCGGCCGCCATCGCACTGCCCATCGGACTCCTCATCGGGCACACCGGGCGCGGCGCCTTCCTCGCCATCAACCTCTCCAGCTTCGGCCGCGCCCTGCCCACGGTCGGCCTGGTCGTCCTGGTCTTCCTCGCCAGCGGCCTTTCCATGACGCCGGTGTACGTGGCGCTCGTCGCCCTCGCCGTACCGGCCATCGTCACCAACACGTACGCCGGTATGGCCGCCGTCGACCGCGACGTGAAGGACGCGGCGCGCGGCCAGGGCATGCGCTGGCACCAGGTCCTGTTCCAGGTCGAACTGCCGCTCGCGCTGCCGCTGATCATGACCGGCCTCCGCCTCGCCCTGATCCAGGTCGTGGCCACCGCCACCATCGCCGCGTACGTCTCCTTCGGCGGTCTCGGCCGCTACGTCTTCGACGGGCTCGCCCAGCGCGACCTGGTCCAGGTGCTCGGCGGTGCTGTCCTCGTGGCCGTGCTCGCCGTCGCTCTCGACCTGCTGCTCGCCGGAGCACAGCGGCTCCTCTTCCGCCACCGCGCCCCCGCCACCGCCTAAGGACCCCACACATGACCCACATGAACCGGCGTACCCTGCTCGGCGGCCTGCTCGCCACCGCCTCCGTCCCCGCCCTGGCCGCGTGCGGCGGCGGCATCACCTCGCTCGAAGGCGAGGGCAACTCCCTCGCGGGCGGCGGCTCCAGCAAGGACGGCGTGACCATCGGCACGGCCAACTTCACCGAGAACCAGATACTCGGGTACCTGTACGCGGCCGTACTCGAAGCCGCCGGGGTGAAGGCGACCGTCCGCCCCGGCCTCGGCACCCGCGAGATCCTCATCCCCGCGCTCAAGGGCGGCGACATCGACCTGCTGCCCGAGTACCAGGGCGCACTCCTGCACTACCTCGACCCGAAGGCCACGGTCACCGAGGAGGGCGAGATGCAGAACGCCCTCGCCGTGGCCCTGCCCAAGGGCCTGCAGATCCTCCCGTACGGCATGGCCGAGGACTCCGACGCGTTCGCCGTCACGCGTGAGACCGCGAAGCGGTACAAGCTGCGCTCCCTCGCCGACCTGGCGAAGCACAACGGCAAGCTGGTGATCGGCGCGGCCCCCGAGGTCAAGAAGCGCACCGTCGGTGCGGTCGGTCTGAAGGACGTGTACGGAGTCGAGTTCGAGGAGTTCAAGTCCCTCGACTCCTCGGGCCCGTTGGTGAAGGGCGCCCTGCGCAAGGGGGACGTCGACGTCGCGAACCTCTTCACCACCGACACCGACATCAAGGCCGAGGGCTGGGTCGTCCTCGCCGACCCCAAGAACCTCGTACCCGGCCAGCACGTCGTCCCCCTCATCGCCGACCGCAAGGCCGACTCCACGGTCCGCCGCGCCCTGGCGAAGCTGGGCGCGGCCCTCACGACGGAACAGCTCACCGAGCTCAACCGGCAGGTGGACAAGGACAAGAAGGACCCCGAGGACGTGGCCCGCACGTGGGCGGAGCAGCACGGCCTGGCGAAGCGGTCCTCGTAGGGACGGGCTCGGGCGACGGGAGCACACCGTCAACTCGACGACCATGTCCAGGAGTTGACCGCAGGCGCCGGGGGGATGTACGACACATGCCCGGCCCTGCGGTCAGCCGCTCCGTCGAAAGTGGGTACCTATGCGCAGCGGCATGGACGAGCAGCAACTCCTGACCGGCGCCGACCCGGCGAACCCGTACCCCGCGTACGCGAAGCTCAGGTCGCAGGGCCGCGCCCTCTGGTACGAGCCGTCGAACCAGTGGCTCATCCCGCACCACCGGGACGTCACCGCGCTGCTGCGGGACCGCCGCCTCGGGCGGACGTATCTGCACAGGTTCACGCACGAGGAGTTCGGGCGGGACGCGCCGCCCGCCGCGCACGAGCCGTTCCATGTGCTGAACGACAACGGCCTGCTGGACCTGGAGGCGCCCCGCCACACCCGTATCCGCAGACTCGTCTCGAAGGCGTTCACGCCGGGGCGGGTACGGGAACTGCAGCCGTACGTCGAGGAGTTGGCGGGCGAGCTCGTGGCCGGGCTCGTCGCCGACGGCGGCGGGGACCTCGTGTCCCGCCTCGCCGAGCCGCTGCCGGTCGCCGTGATCGCGCAGATGCTCGGCATCCCGGAGCCGGACCGGCACCTGCTGCGGCCCTGGTCGGCGGCGATCTGCGGGATGTACGAGCTGAACCCGTCGGAGGAGACCGCGCGGGCGGCGGTCGAGGCGTCGCGCGAATTCACGGAGTACCTGCGGGAGTTGATCACTCGGCGCCGCAAGAACCTCGGGGACGACCTGATCTCCGGGCTGATCGCCGTGCACGACGAGGACGGCGGCCGGCTCACCGAGCAGGAGATGATCTCCACGGCGGTACTGCTGCTCAACGCGGGCCACGAGGCCACGGTGAACTCGACGGGCAACGGCTGGCGGGCCCTGTTCCGGCACCCGGACCAGCTCGCGGCGCTGCGAGCCGGCGACGTACCGCTGTCCACAGCTGTGGAGGAACTGCTGCGGTACGACTCGCCGCTGCACCTCTTCGAGCGGTGGGTCCTGGAGGACATCGAGGTGGGCGGGGTACGGATCCCGCGCGGCGCGGAGGTGGCGCTGCTGTTCGGCTCGGCCAACCGGGACTCGGAGGCGTTCACGGCCCCGGACCGCCTGGACCTGACCCGTACGGACAACCCGCACGTCAGCCTGGGCGGCGGCATCCACTACTGCCTGGGCGCACCCCTGGCCCGCCTCGAACTCACCGCGTCCTACGGCCAGTTGCTCCGCCAGGCCCCCAACCTCCGCCTCACCGCCGAGCCGCGCTGGAAGGACGGCCTGGTGATCCGGGGGCTGCGGGAGCTGGTCGTCGAGGTGTGAGGGGGCGTGCACCTCTGGTGTGCGCTTCTGGCGTACGCTTCTGGTGTGCGCTCATTACATGGGCTGCCTCCCACCCCCGCCCC
>NZ_JAAAHS010000247.1 GCF_009908195.1 Streptomyces boluensis
GATCGGGGAGTGAGGGTGGCTCTCGGGTAGCGCGTGCGTACGCGTACGGCCGGGTTCGGACAGCTTGGGTTGTCCGGGCCCGGCTTGTTTTTTCCCCTCCCCGCCCCTTCCCGAAAGTCCTGCGGACAGCCACGGGGGCTCCGCCCCCGGACCCCCGCTCCTCAAACGCCAGAGGGGCTGAAAATCAGCCCCTCCGGCGTTTGAGGAGGCCCGTCCGGCGAGGACTAGCTCAGGTCGATGCCCGGGTACAGCGGGAACCCGGTCAGCAGGTCGGAGGCCCGCCGGGACACCTCGTCCGAGACCTTCTCCTCAAGGACGTGCTGCGCCTTGGACACCGCGCCCTTGCTCGTCGTGCCCGGCTCCGTCGCCGTGAGGACCGTGTCGATGAGGCCCGCGATCTCGTCCATCTCGCCAGTGCCGAGGCCCCGCGTCGTCAGCGCCGGGGTGCCGATGCGGATGCCCGAGGTGTACCAGGCGCCGTTCGGGTCGGCCGGGATCGCGTTGCGGTTGGTGACCACGCCGGAGTCGAGCAGCGCGGACTCCGCCTGGCGGCCGGTCAGGCCGTACGAGGACGCCACGTCGATCAGGTTCAGGTGGTTGTCCGTGCCGCCCGTGACGAGGGTGGCGCCGCGGCGCATCAGGCCCTCGGCGAGGGCGCGGGAGTTGTCGACGACGCGCTGCGCGTAGTCCTGGAAGTCGGGGCGGCGGGCCTCCGCGAGTGCGACCGCCTTGGCGGCCATGACGTGCGGCAGCGGGCCACCGAGGACCATCGGGCAGCCCCGGTCGACCTGGTCCTTGAGGCTGTCGTCGCACAGCACCATGCCGCCGCGCGGGCCGCGCAGCGACTTGTGCGTGGTGGTCGTGACGATCTGCGCGTGCGGTACGGGGTCGAAGTCGCCGGTGAGGACCTTGCCCGCGACGAGGCCCGCGAAGTGCGCCATGTCGACCATCAGCGTCGCGCCGACCTCGTCGGCGATCTCCCGCATGACCCGGAAGTTGACCAGGCGCGGGTACGCCGAGTACCCGGCGACGATGATCAGCGGCTTGAACTCGCGGGCCTGGGCGCGCAGCGCCTCGTAGTCGATGAGGCCGGTGGCGGGGTCCGTGCCGTAGGAACGCTGGTCGAACATCTTGCCGGAGATGTTGGGGCGGAAGCCGTGCGTGAGGTGGCCGCCCGCGTCCAGGGACATGCCGAGCATCCGCTGGTTGCCGAAGGCCTGGCGCAGCTCGGCCCAGTCGGCGTCGGAGAGGTCGTTGACGTTGCGGACACCGGCCGCGGCCAGGGCAGGAGCCTCGACGCGGTCGGCGAGTACCGCCCAGAACGCGACCAGGTTGGCGTCGATACCGGAGTGCGGCTGGGCGTACGCGTGCCGGGCGCCGAAGAGTTCGCGGGCGTGCTCGGCGGCGAGGGCCTCGACGGTGTCGACGTTGCGACAGCCGGCGTAGAAACGGCGGCCGACGGTGCCCTCGGCGTACTTGTCGCTCAGCCAGTTGCCCATGGTGAGCAGCGTGGCCGGGGACGCGTAGTTCTCGGAGGCGATCAGCTTGAGCATCTCGCGCTGGTCGGCGAGCTCCTGGCCGATCGCGTCGGCGACGCGGGGCTCGACGCCGCGGATCACTTCGAGGGCGCTGCGGAAGGCGGTCGACTCCGTGGAGAGATTCGGCGGAGTGGCGGGTGCATCGGACACGGGTGCATCGGACATGGGGGACCTCCGGACGCTTTCAGCGGTCTAGATCGGTACGGCCCAGGCGCACGGCACACAGTTCACGAGCCGCTCCCCGATGGTTGACCCCATCTCAGCGCGCCAGTCACGGCCCGCTGCTCACCTTACCGGCGTGTGTGACCGGCGAGGTTTCCTCGTCCGGCATGCGAGCGACGATAGGCATGGGGGCGACATCCCGCCCGCACGCTCCACGACGAACGGAGATCCCGTGTCCCGTACGGAACAGGCCATCGCGTCGGCCGAGGCCCACAGCGCGCACAACTACCACCCGCTCCCCGTGGTCGTCGCCACGGCCGAGGGTGCCTGGATGACGGACGTCGAGGGCCGCCGCTACCTCGACATGCTCGCCGGGTACTCGGCGCTCAACTTCGGGCACGGCAACCGCCGCCTGCTCGACGCTGCACGGGCCCAGCTGGAGCGGGTCACGCTGACCTCGCGGGCCTTCCACCACGACCGGTTCGCGGACTTCTGCACCCAGCTCGCCGAGCTGTGCGACATGGACATGGTGCTGCCCATGAACACCGGCGCGGAGGCCGTCGAGACGGCCGTGAAGACCGCCAGGAAGTGGGGGTACACGGTCAAGGGCGTACCGGACGGCCGCGCCAAGATCGTGGTCGCGGGTGACAACTTCCACGGGCGTACGACGACGATCGTCAGCTTCTCCACCGACCACGAGGCCCGCGCCGACTTCGGCCCGTACACGCCGGGCTTCGAGATCGTGCCGTACGGCGATCTGACGTCGCTGCGGGCGGCGGTCACCGAGAACACCGTGGCGGTGCTGCTCGAACCGATCCAGGGCGAGGCCGGTGTGCTCGTACCGCCGCCCGGCTACCTCGCGGGCGTGCGCGAGCTGACCCGGGAGCGGAACGTGCTTTTCATCGCGGACGAGATCCAGTCCGGGCTCGGCCGTACGGGCAGGACCTTCGCGTGCGAGCACGAGGGCGTCGTGCCGGACATGTACGTGCTCGGCAAGGCGCTCGGCGGCGGGGTCGTGCCGGTGTCGGCGGTGGTCTCCTCGGCCGAGGTGCTCGGCGTGTTCCGGCCCGGCGAGCACGGCTCCACCTTCGGCGGCAACCCGCTGGCCTGCGCGGTCGCCCTCGAAGTGATCGCGATGCTGCGTACCGGCGAATTCCAGGAACGGGCCACGGAGTTGGGCGAACACCTGCACCGCGAGCTGAACCTGCTGCCCGGCGGGGCGGTGCGGGCGGTGCGGGGGCGTGGGTTGTGGGCCGGCGTCGACATCGATCCGTCGTACGGGACGGGGCGCGAGATCTCTGAGAAGTTGATGGAGCGGGGGGTGCTGGTGAAGGACACCCATGGGTCGACTATTCGGATCGCTCCGCCGTTGGTGATCTCCAAGGAGGACCTTGACTGGGGGTTGGACCAGTTGAGGTCGACTCTGTCCAGCTAGGCACGCGTCGAGGGTGCCGTCGGCCGCGGCACCCTCGATCGCCCTTCGGGCTCGTCCTCAAACTCCCCCAGCTATCGCCGGGAGGTGCCCCCAGGACGGGCTGAATTTGACGGCCGGACTCAAAGGATCACGTGCGGGAGGAACCGTGCGTACTCGTCGGTGATAAGGCCCGACGACTCCCGGATACCAAGACCCGCCGCCTCGTCCTCGACGACCCACGCCCCGAGCACCACACGGTTGCCGTCGAAGTCGGGCAGGGGCGCCAACTCCTGGTAGCAGTGCGGTTCTTCATGGACCACCGGGTCGGCGCCCGGCTCGTGGACCGTGACTCCGGCGCCCTCGCGGCCCAGCAGGGGCTTGGCCACGTATCCGCCCTCGGAGGCCAGCTCGCGGGGGCCGTCGAGGTAGGCGGGGAGCAGGTTGGGGTGGTCCGGGTAGAGCTCCCAGAGGATCGCGAGGAGCGCCTTGTTGGAGAGCAGCATCTTCCAGGCGGGTTCGATCCACAGGGTGGAACCGGTGCCGCCGCCGTTGTCCAGGGTGTCCCTGACCTGCGGGCCGAAGCTGTCGGTGGCCAGCCACTCCCACGGGTAGAGCTTGAAGCAGCTGCGGATGAACCGGAGGTTCTCGTCCACGAACCGGCCGGAGAGCGGGTCCCAGCCGATGTCCTCCATCGCGATGGCCTCGGTCTCGATCCCGGCCTGCTGCGCGGTCTCGCGGAGGTACGCGACCGTCATCAGGTCCTCGCCGAGTTCGTCGCCGTTGGAGTGCGCGAAGTACAGCGGGCTGCCCGGCGGGAGCAGCGCGGCCTGCTTCTTCCAGGCGTCGATCAGCCGCTCGTGCAGCGAGTTCCACTGGTCGGCGCCGGGGAAGCGCTCCTCCATCCAGAACCACTGCGGGCTCGCGGCCTCGACGAGCGAGGTGGGCGTGTCCGCGTTGTACTCCAGCATCTTCGCCGGGCCCGTACCGTCGTACCGCAGGTCGAACCTGCCGTACACGGACGGGAGTTCGGCCCTTCGTCGCCACGACTCGGCGATCAGGGACGCGAGGTGCGGGTCGGTGATGCCGAGGTCGGCGAAGCGGTCGTGCTCGACGATGTGCGCGGCGGCGGCCAGGCACATCGTGTGCAGTTCCTCGACAACCTCTTCGAGCGCCTCGACCTCGGGCAGCGAGAAGACGTAGTAGCCGCTCTCGTCCCAGTACGGGCGCAGCGAGTCGTCCGGGTAGCGGGTGAGCGGGTAGATGCAGCCCTGTTCCTCGACGGTCTCCTGCCAGCCGTCGCGGGGCTCGATCGTGCGGCGCTCCACGGCAGTTCAGCCGCCGCTCGATGACGAGCAGCCGAAGCCGCCGCGGCTCACGGACGACTTGTCGAAGCTGCCGCCCTCGACGCGCCCGTTCTTGGAGGTGCCGCCGTAGTAGTACGAGCCGCTGCTGCTGCCGCTTCCGCCGCTGCCGCTGCCGCCGCTCTTGCACTGGTAACTGGGCAGCTGCTTACGGCTCATGGGGTCCACGCAGCGCTTGTCCGGCTCCGAGCCGCAGGCGCTGAGGGCGGCGGCGAGCAGGCCCATGCCGCCGAGTATCACCGTGCTGGAGCGCAGCCGTCGCGAGCCCGCCCCGATGCGCCGCTTGTCCGGCTCGGCGGACGTTTCCGCTGCTGTCTCCGTGCTTGTCCCGGTCGTCATGATCCGGCCACTCCCCCGCTGTTCGCCTCTGGTGTTCGACGCGGCTCAGCGTAGAGAACCGCCCCCGTACCCTCGCAACTCGATCTCTTTACGGCCGCCTGATTTACAGTCAGTTCGTGTTGATCGGGATGATTTGTGCGCTGGGTGCCGCGCTCTGTTTCGGTACCGCCTCCGTTCTTCAGGCGGTCGCGACCCGCAGCGTCACGCCCGGAACGGGCGCGGGCGTCGACCCGGGGCTGCTCCTCCGGGCGCTGCGCCAGTGGCGCTATCTCGTCGGTCTCGCCCTCGACGGGCTCGGATTCCTGCTGCAGATCGTCGCGTTGCGCTCGCTGCCGATCTACGCCGTCGGGGCCGCCCTCGCCGCCAGCCTCGCCGTCACCGCGGTGGTCGCCGCGCGACTCCTGCACGTGCGGCTGAACACCGTCGAGTGGAGCGCGGTCGGCGTGGTCGTCGCCGGGCTCGCGATGCTCGGCCTGGCCTCGGGCACGGAGGGCGAAAGCACCGGGTCGACGGCCCTCGCGTACGCGATGCTCGGCACCGCCGTGGCCGTGCTGCTCGTCGGCGTACTCGCCGGGCGGCTGCCGGAACGGCCGCGGGCGCTGCTGCTCGGCCTCGGCGCGGGCTTCGGCTTCGGCGTCGTGGAGGTCTCCGTCCGGCTCATCGACACGCTCCAGCCGAAGGCGCTGCTCACCAACCCGGCGACGTACGCGCTACTGCTCGGCGGCGGCGCCGCGTTCCTGCTGCTCACCTCGGCGCTGCAGCGCGGCTCGGTGACCACGGCCACCGCGGGCATGGTCCTCGGCGAGACGGTCGGCCCGGCCCTGGTCGGCGTGGTCTGGCTCGGCGACCGCACCCGCGAGGGGCTCGGCTGGCTCGCGGTCCTCGGGTTCGCGGTGGCGGTGGCGGGGTCGCTGGCGTTGGCACGGTTCGGGGAGGTGGAGCCTGCGGCGCTCGACGAGGACCACATCTCATCCCCGGCCGCCCGCACCGCCGATCGCCCTGCGGGCTCGTCCTCAAGCGCCGGACAGGCTGAGAGCGCCGGACAGGCTGAAGATCGCGCGCCCTAGCTCACACCCGACACCCCGGCCAACGCATCGCACAACGTGTCCAGCGCCCCCGACCAGGCGTGGTCCGGTGGTGTTCCGTAGCCGATGACGAGGGCGTCGCGGCCCTCCCCCGGCACGTCCGGGTGCCGGAAGCGGCTCAGTCCGAGCACGTTCAGGCCGTGCCAGGCGGCCGCGCGGATCGTCGACTGCTCGGTACCGGCGGGGAGTTCGAGCACCGCGTGCAGGCCCGCCGCGATCCCGCTCACCCGCACCCGCGGAACCCGCGCCGCGAGCGCCGCCACCAACTGGTCGCGGCGGCGCCGGTAGCGAAGCCGGGCGGCACGGACATGGCGGTCGTACGCCCCCGAGGTCAGGAAGTCCGCGAAGGTCAGCTGGTCGACGACGCCGCAGGCCCAGTCCGACGCGCCCTTGGCGTCGGCGACCCGCCCGGCGAGCGCGGCGGGCAGCACCATCCAGCCGAGCCGCAGCGCCGGTGCGAGGGACTTGCTGACGGTGCCGAGGTGCACGACGCGGTCCGGGTCGAGTCCCTGGAGCGCGCCGACCGGCTGCCGGTCGTAGCGGAACTCGCCGTCGTAGTCGTCCTCCAGGATCAGGCCGCCGCTCGACCGCGCCCAGTCGACCGTCTCCGCGCGGCGCTCCGGCGACAGCGGCATGCCGAGCGGGAACTGGTGCGCGGGCGTCAGCAGCACCGCGCCCGGCCACAGCCGCGCCAGCGCGTCGGTGCGGGTGCCGCGGGCGTCGCACGGCAGCGGGGGCAGGGTGAGGCCCGCGGCGGTGAGCAGGTCGCGGTGCACGTCGAGGCCGTACGACTCCACGGCGACGGACCGCGCCCCGCCCTGCCCGAGCACCTTCCCGAGCAGCATCAGGCCGTGCGCGACGCCGGCGCAGACGACGATCCGGTCCGGGTCGGCGTAGACGCCGCGGGCCCGCGCCAGATAGTCGGCCAGCGCGGTGCGCAGCTCGACGCGGCCGCGCGGATCGCCGTACCCGAAGGCCTCGTTGGGGGCGACGGCGAGTGCCCGGCGGGCCGACCTGAGCCACGCCTCGCGCGGGAACGACGCCAGGTCGGGGCTGCCGGGGGTGAGGTCGTGCCGGGCCGGACCCGGCGTGCGGCGCGGCGGCGCGGTGGCGGGCCGGCTCACGGGGCGCTCGGCGACCCGGGTACCGGAGCCCTGCCGCGCGGTGAGCCAGCCCTCGGCGACCAGGTCGGCGTAGGCGTCGGCGACGGTGTTGCGGGCGATGCCCAGGTCGACGGCGAGGGCGCGGGAGGACGGCAGCCGGGTGCCGGGGGCGAGCCGGCCCCCGCGTACCGCTTCGCGCAGCGCGTCGGTGAGGCCCTTGCGTACGCCCGAGCCACCCACGCACACACGGAGGTCGATATGGAGGTCGATGCCGTGGCCTTCGGCGGCCGGCGAAGTGGCCCAGGTTTCTGCCATGGAAATGGACCATAGTCGTGGGTCACCCGGCTCCTAGGGTCGAGGCATGACACACGAACACAGCGACGGCTACGTGCCCGAGCACACCCCGCGGATGGAGTGGGCCAAGCTCGCGCCCGAGGTCTACAAGGCGATGCTGCAGCTGGAGAAGGCCACACGTCAGGGCACTGACCCGGGGCTCTACGAGCTGGTCAAGATCCGCGCCTCACAGCTCAACCACTGCGCGTTCTGCCTGGACATGCACACCAAGGACGCACTGGCCCAGGGCGAGTCGGTGGAGCGGATCATCCAGCTCAGCGCCTGGGAGGAGTCACGGCACTTCTACACGCGCCGGGAGCTCGCGGCCCTCGAACTGACCGAGGCGATAACGGTGTTGACCGAGGGCTTCGTTCCGGACGAGGTGTACGAGCGGGCGGCGGCGGAGTTCGAGGAGGCCGAACTGGCCCACCTGATCGCGGCCATCACGACGATCAACGCCTGGAACCGGTTCGGCGTGTCCACCCGCATGGTGCCGGGGCACTACAAGCCCGCCGCGCAGGGCAACGCCTCGTGACGGCGCAGCCCCGCACCCTCGAACTGCCCACGGAGTTCCGCGAGGCGATGCAGCAACTGAGCGCGGCCGCCAAGCGGGGCCTCGGCGACCCGGTGCTCGCCGAGCTGGTGATGATCCGCGCCTCGCAGCTCAACCGGTGCGCGTTCTGCCTCGACATGCATCTGACGGTTGCCCGCAAGGCCGGTGAGTCGGAGGCCCGGCTCGACCTGCTGTCCGCCTGGGAGGAGAGCACCGGCACGTACACGGACCGCGAACGCGCGGCCCTCGCCCTCACGGAGGCGGTCACGGTCCTCACGGAGGGGTTCGTGCCGGACGAGGTGTACGCGGACGCCGCCGCGCACTTCGACGAGCACGGACTCGCCCACCTCATCGCCCTGATCACGACCATCAACTCCTGGAACCGTCTGATGGTCGCCCGCCGCATACAGCCCGGAGGCCCGGCATGGACGTGACCGCCTTCAGGAAACTGCACCAGGACCGGGCGCCCGGCGACCCGCTGATCCTGCCGGGCCCCTGGGACGCGGCCAGTGCCCGCGCGTTCGCCGAGGCCGGCTTCCCGGCGCTCGCGACGCCGAGCGCGGGCATCGCGGCATCGCTCGGGTACGAGGACGGGGCGACCCCGGCCGACGAGATGTTCGCGGCGGTGGCCCGCCTCGTGCGGTCCGTGGCCGACTTCGGCATCCCGGTCTCCGCCGACCTGGAGGCGGGCTACGGCCTGGCTCCGCGCGAACTCGTGGCCCGCGCCCTCGACGCCGGGGTGGTCGGCGTCAACCTGGAGGACTCCGGCCCGTCCGGCCTGGGCGACCCGGAGCGGCAAGCGGATCGGCTGGCCGAGGTCCGCGCGGCGGCGGACGGCGCGCTGTTCGTCAACGCCCGCGTGGACACGTACGTACGAGGTGTTCCCGATCTGGACGAGACGGTGCGGCGTGCGCTGCTGTACGTCGAGGCGGGGGCGGACTCCGTGTACCCGATCCTGGCCCCGCCTGAGCACCTGCCCGAGCTGTGCTCCCGGATCCCGGTCCCGCTCAACGCGGTGTCCCATCCGGACGGTCCTTCACCTCGCGAACTCGGCCAACTCGGCGTCTCCCGCGTCACGTTCGGGCCGGGGCTGCTGTGGCGGGCGATGAGTGCTGTGAAGGCCGTGGCCGAGGAGTTGCGCTAGCGGCGGGCCCGCGCCCCGTGCCGAATGCACCGATCATGTGGCAGTCCCGTGCTGATCCGGTGCCAAGATCCGAGGCCGGCGTCTACGGCCAAGTAGCTGGTCAGGACGCTTATATGACGCATGTATCGTGCCTGGGTGGTCCAGGAGGCAGTCGGTCCTCCTGGGCCTGTCACGTACAGGCGAATCGGGGGCACAGCGGTTCATGGGATTCAAGACGGACATCGATCAGCTCAAACAGTTCCTCGACAACCTTGAGCGATGCGTCGATGAACTGAACGAGGCGCGTACCGCCCTCGCCCACGTGCGTGGCGACCAGATCGGCACCGCTCGGCTCGACGAAGCCTGTGACAAGTTCCAGATGGAATGGAAGTACGGGTCCGACAAGACCAAGGAACTGATCGGCGAGATCAAAGAGGGCGTGAAGGCCAACAAGAAGGGCTACGAAGAGGTCGAAGAGGCCTTGGAGAAGGCCCTCAAGAAGATTGCGGACAGCGGCACTTCGGGTGACGGAGGCGGTAAGTAATGGCTGCGAACCCGTACCACAACATCGGCTTCAACCCCGTACCGGGCGTCCCCCACGAGGTCACCCAGCTGCAGAAGAAGGTCTCCGCGGCCGCCACGGCGCTGGAGAGCACCCACCGCCAGCTGACGAAGCTCACCGCCGAGTCCAGCTACTGGGAGGGCGACGCGGCGAACGCGTTCCGCGAGAACCTCGAAGGCGACCTGTCGAAGTACCTCAAGGACGCCGGTTCGGCGCTGCGTGACGCCGCGACCCAACTCCACCGGTGGGACAGCCATCTGACGTCCAACAAGGAGTTGGCGAAGAAGTACGACGACGACGCCGGCGAGAAGAAGGCCGCGGCCGAGAAGGCGAAGGGCACGTACGAGCAGGCCGCCAAGAACCCGGACCTGAAGACCGCCCCGCACTACGACTCGCAGGAGGCGGCGGACGCGGCGACCGCCCGCATGCGCGCCGCCGAACGCGACCTGAACGAGGCGAGCTCGGCCCTCACGAAGGCCAACGAGGCGTACTCGTCCCTCAACCGCAAGATCGAGGAACTCCAGACCACCCACTCCGACCAGGCCGACGTCATCGCCAAGGCGTTGAGCACCCAGGCCAACAAGGCCCCCGACAAGGGGTTCTGGGAGAGCGTCGGCGACATCCTCGGGTCGGTCGGCAAGTTCCTCGCGGACCACGCGGGCACCATCGGGGCGATCGCGGGACTGCTCGCGTTCATTCCGGTCCTGACGCCGATCATGGCGCCGATCGCCATGGCGGCGAGTGCGGTGTCGCTGGGCAAGAACCTAAGTGACCCGAAGTTCATAAGCGACCTCAAGGGCGAGGGAAGCGGCATGGACCGGTTCGCCGCCATCGCCTCCATCGCCGGTGACGTGGTCGGCCTGATCCCGGGCGGCAAGGCGCTGGGCCTCGCCGCCAAGGAAGGCTTCGAAGGCGCGGCCGACGGAGCCAACATGGCCATGAAGGTCTGGGAAGGCACGAAGAGCGGCCTCTCCGGCATCGGCCGCTCGGCGGCGGACGAGGCGACCGAAGCCCTATCGACCGCCAGCCAGAGCGCCAAGGGCATGGGCATGTACATGGCCGATGTGAAGGTCAACATGATTAACGTCGGCGCGAACCTCATCTCCTCCGCAGAGGAGTTCGGCGTTGTGGACGACGACGGCTCCGAGCACAACACCGCCGAGAGCACCAAGGCTGCCGCGACGGCGCACGGCATCGCCGGATTGTTCGGGTGGGTGTGAGCGTGGGTGTGAGCGCCCCCAGCGAGAGTGAAGGCACCGCATGACCGTGAGCGAACTGACCGCCCCACCGAAGGACCGCAGCAAACCGTCCTTCTGGTACGGCATGCCCGTCGGCTACATGTCCCTGGACCTCGACCCGCCGGCCGAGCAGTTCATGGCGATGGTCGAGCAGTTGCGTGCGCTGCCCGAACCGGAACGGGAAGCGGCGGGCCGCGCCCTGGACCTCTACTCGGGCGTTGTGCAGCTGCTGCGCACCAACCGGGTGCAGGAGTGCGCGCTCGGGATGCACCCCGACGACGCCGGTGGCTTCACCACGTCGGTGTTCACCGTGTCGACCCTGCCGACGCCGGGTAACGCGAAGCTCGTGATCGCCGGGCTCGCGGGCTCCGCCGCGCACGACAAGGACGAGGAGCTGCGGCCGCTGGAGCTTCCGTCCGGCCTCGGCTACCTCGCCGAGAAGCTGGCGCCCGCCCCGCGGTCGACCCAGCAGCCGGAGCTGAACGACACGCTTCCGAGCAACGTCTGGCAGGGCACCGTCGCGGTGGCGATGCCCAGTAACGCGGAGCTCGTCGTGCTCCAGATGGTGACCCCGGATCTCGACTCCGCCGACGACTACCGGAACATATTGATCGGGATCGCCCGCACCCTGAGCTTCACCGATCCCGATCGAGCGAAGGCGGACGAACAGGTCCAGGAACCGGAGGCGCCGACCGGCGCCGCGGCCGCCATGCGGAACGACTTCGGATAGCACCAGCGGGGCTGGGGCGGACTGCAGGAGAGACGACACGTGCTGGAGAACACTCAAGGTGCCCCGGTGGCAGGGGCGGTGGACACGGCCGCGC
>NZ_JAAAHS010000248.1 GCF_009908195.1 Streptomyces boluensis
TTGTTACGCAGTGGGGGGTGCGGGTGTCACTGGGGCCACCCTGTGCTGTCGTATCGGGAGGGCGATGGGGGGCGACAGTTCTTGAGTACGGGCTACGGGCTGGACGAGCCGGGGACGGCAGCGGAATCAGCAGCGGAACCAATGGTCGGCCGGGTCGTACCGCTCCCGTTCCAGCCGGGACTGGCCGGGCACCTGGGCCGACGAGTGCGAGCGGGGGCCCGAGGAACGGGCCACGAGCACGTCATCGTGTGCGGGACCGCGAAGGCGGAGGTCGCGGCGGTCGAGGTCGCGACGGTGGAAGAAACCCTCACCCGGCACATCCGCACAGCCGAAGGCCCACTGCTGATCGCGCTGCCCGACCTGTCCGGCGCACTCCTCGTCACGCACGAGGGATACGCGTTGCTCGCAGGGACGGACGCGTTCCTCGACCACAGCGTCCCCGAGGGCACGGACAAGGCGATCGTCGACTTCCGGCGCTACGCCGCACGCACCGGCCGACGAAACCCGACGCTGCGCGCGGTGGCGGACGCGTTCCGCCCGAGTGAGTGGGCGTGGGCGTCGACGAGCCAGGTCGCCCCGGAATCGGCCACCGCGAATCAGCTCTCGCTCATGGAAGCGTTTACGGCCGATGGGATCAGCGCCGAAGATTTCGCGCGCTCGTGGCTGGCCGCACGCCGAGAGGCGATGCACAGACACGAACGCCTGCGGGACCCGCTGTCAGCGATCCTCGACCAGGTCTTCTACGCACTCGACGAGTACGTCATCGACCCCGGGTTGCGAGATGCGGACGACATGACGGATGAGCAACTGCGGCAGATCGTCAGCGAGCAGTCGTTGGCGCTTGCGGCGGAGGCGCGGACGTGCGGGGCGCGTGTGCTGCCTGGTGAGGCAAAGGCCACTCCTGGGGACTGATTTCAGCCAGCCGCGGATGAGGCCACAGCGAAGGCTTCTCCCCAACTGTCGGCGGTGTGGGGCTACTTGGCGCGGGGGTGTGGTCGATTTCCCGCCAGGAGCGGGCACGGCATAGGTGACTGTGTGTTCGATTGTCAGTCCTGTCAGTTACGGTGCTTGTTCGCGTACGCAATGAACTTTCGCGTACGCAACGCAAGGCGACGGGGAAGTGCGATGACTACGGGGGTGGTCGGCATGCGGGCTGCTGCATTGGCGCGGCGTATGACCGAATTGACGAAGTCCGGTGAGGGCGATCTCAGGGCTCTGGTGGGGGAGTTCCGGCGCAGCGAGGTTCTGGTGCCGGTGGTCGAGGGCTCCCTGCTGACGGTGGCGACCGACGACGTCCGCTGGCTGTTCGCCTTCACCGATATGGAGACCCTCGACCGCTTCGCGGAGCAGCGGCCGGAGACGGTCGACGAGTGGGTGCCGGTGTTCGGCGCGCGACTGTTGGACCAGGTGATTCCGGGGATCGGCGGGCCGGTCGGCGTCGCGGTGGACGCGGGTGGTCCGACGGGTCTGGTGCTGCCGCCGGTGCCCGGGGTCGTGCCGGACGCGGTGGCGTGGGAGGCGGTGCCGGGCGATGCGCCTGGTCTGGGCGCGGCCGCGGGGGGTGCGCGATGAGTGGCAACGGTTTCCGGGCGGATCCGGAGGCGATGGCCCAGCTCACCAAGGGCATCAAGCTGGCGATGGACGAGCTGAAGGAGCTCGGCTTCGACATCGACGCGAACCTGGGGCGTGGCTTCGACAAGTTGGAGCTGGCAGGTCTCGAGGTCGGGGACGCGGGTCTCCAGGAGTCGTTCGCGGGCTTCTGCGACCGGTGGGGCTGGGGCGTGCGGGGGCTGATGCAGGACGCCAACAAGTTCGCGGTGATGTTGGACCTGTCGGCCGGGATGTACCACGAGGAGGAGGAGTACGGGAAGAACACGTTCAAGACGGTCCTGAACCAGGTGGCGGGCAATCCGTACGCGACGGAGGAGGACATCCGGAAGCAGTCCGTGTCGGACGCGCTCGCGAGCAGCAACCCCGTCGGTCAGATCCAGGACGCGGACTACAGCATGGGCTCGATCCGTGACGCCAAGAGTGAGGTCGAGGAGTCGTGGGACAAGGTCGGGGAGGAGTGGGAGTCCACGACCTTGACCCCGTGGGAGGACGACACCGAGTTCGAGCCGGACGGCCCGACGAAGGAGTCGTTCACGCCACAGGAGAAGCCGAAGGGCGACTCGTCTGACGCCGAGGGGGGCAAGGGCTGATGGGCATCGGGGATGCGCTCGACGGCATCGGGAATGCGGCTTCGGGCGCCATGGACACGGTCAAGGAGAAGACCGGCGACGCGGTGGGCTGGGTCACTGACAAGTCCGGGGACGCTTTCCAGTCGGTGGGCATGGACTCGGCCGCGGAGGGTGTCCGCGACGCCGGCGAGGGTCTTGCCAACCGGCTGGGTTCCGATGTGCCGGAGCGGCAGTTGGGGGAGACCGACGACCCCAAGGAACTGATCCACGGCAGCGTTCCGGCGCTTGAGGAGCGGGCCAAGCACCTCAAGGACTTCGGGCGGGCCTTCGAGACGGTCGGGCGGGGCCTGGGGAACCTGGACTCGGGGTTCTGGCGGGGCGAGGCGGCGGACAGGTTCCGCGAGAAGTTCAGCATGCAGCCGAAGAAGTGGCTGACGGCCGCCGACGCCTGCGAGGACGCCTCGCGTGCGCTGGAGTCGTACGCGCAGACAGTGGCCTGGGCGCAGTCGGAGGCGACCGCGGCGATCGAGCTGTACAAGAGCGCGCAGGCAGCCAGTGAAAAGGCAGCCAAGGACCACGAGTTGAAGGTCGGCGCCTACGACTCGTCGATGGAGGCGTACGACGAGTATCTGGCGGAGGGCAAGACCGACCCCGGCCCCAAGCCCACGAATCCCGGGCCCCTCCGCGACCCGGGCGTCGCCGGCCGCCGGGAGGCGCAGGAGACCTTGGACGAGGCCCGTCGCCAACGCACCGAAGCAGCCCGCGATGCCCGCGGCCGGGTGCAGCAGGCCCTGGAGACGGCCCCGGAGAAGCCCGATCTGCTGGATCGGGCGGGTGCCGAGATCATGGACAACGCCCAGTCCTACGGGATGGGCCTGGCCCACTTCGCGGGCGGCTTTGCCACGGCGCTCGGGGACACGGCGGCCATGGTCCGCACGGCGAATCCGCTCGACCCGTACAACCTGACCCACCCCGCGGAATGGGTGAAGAACGCCAACGGGGTGGCTACCGGTCTGCTCAGCACGGCGGCCCACCCGGAGCGCATCCCGAAGTCGTTCATCGGCGCGGGCTGGACCAGCGACCCTCAGCACGCCCTCGGCAATTTCATCGGCAACTTGGTCGGTCCCAAGCACCTGTCGAATTTCGGGAAGGGGGCGGGCGGGAAGCCGCACTCGGAGCAGCCGTCCGGAAAGGGAAGAGACGAGGGCGACAAGCCGGATTCCTGCAAGACCCCGGAGAAGGGCGTCTGCGAGAACGACCCGGTGGACATGGCGACCGGCCGGATGCTTCTCCCGCAGACGGACGTGTCCCTGCCCGGCGCGCTCCCGCTCCTGTTCTCCCGCCACTTCAAGTCGTCGTATCGGGCGGGCTATTGGTTCGGCCCGTCCTGGGCGTCCACGGTCGACCAGCACCTGGAGGTGGACGCGACAGGCGTCGTCTTCGTCCGCCAGGACGGCGCGGTCCTGTCGTACCCGCACCCGGCCCCCGGCGTGTCCGTCCTGCCCAACGGCGGTGACGAGCACGCCCTGATGCTCGACGCGTACGGCGACTACATGGTCACGGACCCGGTGCAGGGCCGGAGCTGGCACTTCGCGGCTCCGGAGGGCGACGGCAATGGCATAGCCCTGCTGATGCAGATCACCGACCGCTCGGGCCAGTACGTCAGCTTCGAGTACGCCGCCGACGGGGCCCCCACGGGGATCGTGCACTCGGCCGGCTACCACCTGAAGATCACGACCGAGGGCAAGCGCGTCACGGCCCTGCACCTGGCGGGCGGGGCTCCCGACGGCAGCGATCAGGAGCTGGTCGGCTTCGGCTACGACTCGGCCGGTCATCTGGCATCGGTGACCAACCCCTCGGGCCTGCCCACCCGTTTCACGAACGACGAGCTGGGCCGCATCACGTCCTGGACGGACACGAACGACTCGTCGTACAGCTATGTCTACGACGACCAGCACCGCTGCACGTACCAGACGGGCCAGGCGGGCCACCTCCGCGCGACCTACACGTACGACGACACGGACCCGGCCACCGGCCACAAGGTGACGACGTTCACCAACTCCCTGGGTCACACGAAGCGTTACCTCGTGAACGGCCAGCTGCAGGTGGTCGCGGAGACGGATCCGGCAGGGGCGACGACCCACACGAAACGCGACCTCTACGACCGCCCGCTGACGGTCACGGACCCGCTCGGCCGGACTTCGAGTTACGCGTACGACGAGGCGGGCCGAGTGACGATGGTGGTCCGCCCGGATGGCGCGTACACCAGCGTCGCCTACGACGAGTTGAGCCTGCCGGTCGTGGTGGCGCACTCGGACGGCACGTGCACGTACCAGCAGTTCGACGAGTTCGGTAACCGCGTGTCGGTGACGGACGGGTCGGGGGCGACGACCCGCTTCGGGTACGACGCGCTCGGCAACCTGGCGTCGATCACGGACGCGTTGGGCTCGACGACTAGGGTGGCCTGTGACTCGGCGGGCCTGCCGCTGGAGATCACCGACCCGCTGGGTGCGGTGACCCGCTACGAACGGGACGCGTTCGGCCGCCCGGTGACGGTCACGGACCCGCTGGGTGCGGTGACGCGCCTGGAGTGGACGGTCGAGGGCAAGCTCGCGCGCCGTACGTCTGCGGACGGTTCGACGGAGTCGTGGACGTATGACGGCGAGGGCAACTGCCTTACCCATACGGACGCGATGGGTGCGGTGTCGTCGTACGAGTACACGCACTTCGACCTGCTGTCTGCGCGTACGGGCCCGGACGGGGTGCGGTACGAGTTCGAGCACGACACGCAGTTGCAGCTCCGCAGAGTCCTCAACCCGCAGGGTCTGACGTGGGGTTACGAGTACGACGCGTCGGGCCGCCTGGTGGTGGAGACGGACTTCGACGACCGAGTTCTGACGTACGCACACGATGCGGCGGGGCAGTTGACCTCCCGCACGACGCCGATGGGCGATGTCATCCGCTTCGAGCGCGACGTCCTCGGACGTATGGTCCGCAAGGACGCGGCGGGCGCGATCACGACGTTCGAGTACGACGCGACGGGCGGTTTGGCGCGGGCGGTGAACCCGGACGCGGTCCTGGAGATGGCGCGGGACGCGGCGGGCCGACTGGTGTCGGAGTCGGTCAACGGTCGGACGATGACGTTCACGTACGACGAACTCGGGCGGCGGGTGGGGCGTAAGACCCCGTCGGGGGCGGAGAGTTCGTGGCGCTACGACGCGGCGGGCAACCGCACGGAACTGGTGACGTCCGGCCGGACGATGACCTTCGAGCACGACGCGGCGGGCCGGGAGCTCAGCCGACTCATAGGCGACTCGCTCTCCCTGACGAACTCGTTCGACGCGGTGGGCCGCCTGACGAAGCAGTCCCTCGTGGGCCCGGCCGACCATCTGGTCCAGCAGCGTGCGTATACGTACCGCGCGGACGGCAACCTCATAGGCGTCGACGACAAGCTGAACGGCTCCCGCCGCTTCGACCTGGACGCGGCAGGCCGGGTCACGGCGGTGCACGCGGCGGGCTGGACGGAGAGGTACGCGTACGACGAGGCCGGCAACCAGACGGAGGCGTCCTGGCCGAGCGCGATGCCGGGTCAGGAGGCGGTGGGTCCGCGTACGTACGAGGGCACGCGCATCCGTACGGCGGGAGCTGTGCGTTACGAGCACGACGCGGGCGGCCGCACGATTCTCCGCCAGAAAACGCGCTTGTCGCGGAAGCCGGACACGTGGCGCTATTCGTGGGATGCGGAGGGCCGTCTCACATCGGTGATCACGCCGGACGGCACGCGGTGGCGGTACGCCTACGACCCGCTGGGCCGACGAATATCCAAGCAGCGGCTCGCGCCGGATGGCGAGACGGTCGCGGAGCAGGTCGACTTCGCTTGGGACGGCACGACGCTTTGCGAGCAGACGAGCCACGTGCCGGGTGCGCTGGGGGCGGTCATACTCACTTGGAACCACCAGGGCTTGCACCCTCTGAGCCAAACGGAACGCAAACTCGGCCAATTCGCGGACTCCGAGGTCGACGAACGCTTCTACGCCATCGTCACGGACCTGGTGGGAACTCCCACGCGACTATTTGACGAGCAGGGCGAGACTGCCTGGCATACCAGAACCACACTATGGGGCACGGCGGTTTGGAACCGGAGCGCGACTGCGTACACGCCGATACGTTTTCCGGGGCAGTACTATGACCCCGAGACAGGGTTGCATTACAACTACTTCCGGCATTATGACCCCGAGGCGGCACGTTATCTGACGCCTGATCCGCTTGGGATAGAGCCAGCACCCAATCCGGTGGCGTACGCGATAAATCCGCATTTCTGGATTGACCCGCTTGGCCTGTCTGTCTGTGAAACTGGAGGTTTTAAGAATCCAGTCACGCCGGATGAGGTGAGGGGGATCAACTCGAGCTACGGTGGTTCGACTCTAATGCACGGGAGCCCCCAGAATATGCTTGCAAATGTGAGTCGCTATGAGAGTTTCTGGGAGAAATCTGCCGTAGTCGTTCGAGATATTGCGGGATCTCACATGTATGACAACGGAAATAAGCGGACTGCAGTCGCCGTAGTCGAGGAGTTGATGCAGCGCAATAACGTGGTGTCCGGTCCGACCCATGATGACCTGTGGAGGGTGGTCTCTGCGGTTGGAAAGGGTGAAGTGCATGGCATTCGCGAGATAGCCGATATGCTTCGCGGGTACGCTTAGAGAGGTGGATGGTGTGAGTATTGACATCCCGTCGCTGATGGAAGACTTGGCTGGCACGGGGGCTTCTGTGTTGCTCAAGTGCGATGGCGAAAGGATCGAACAAAACCTAGGGGCGTGGACATTCGTCGTAACGGGTGGGCCGCTGGCGGAAGGAGGGCCGGTGCGGCGGGATGACAGCACTCTGAATGCTTGCCTCGCCTACGGTCTGCGTTTGCTGCGAGAGCGTGGTGAAGAGTGGCATTGGGTGGATCGATACCTGGCGGGGTGATGTGGGGGTAGGTAATTCCAGGGCCGCCCACGATCCCGCAGTGCGCGCCCTGGTATCGAGGTGCAGGAGAGCCTGATGGGCGGTGTTCGGTCGAGGCTTGTGCGTGATAGCTAAGCAAGCGTCACCTGGGAGTGCGGCTAAATCTGTTCAAGGCATCCTTGCTCGTCGAAGTTTCCACAAGTAGCAGCTCCCAAGTTCCCGAGTTCACATCGAAGTCCTTCCCGAACCCGATCCACTTACCGGACATGCGGCGGCCCGTCGGTTCGATGAGCATTTGGACCGCTCCGTGGTAGCGGGCGCCCTGGTAGTAGCCGGCGCGGGCCGTTTGTTCGGTCCAGGTGCCGGTGACCACATTGCGGTCCAGGGTGAGGTCGAGAGTCAGCGGGCTGTCGGGGTTACTCGACGCCCCGGGGAGGCTTTGGCCGGTCAGCTTGGTGCCGTGCTGGAGTACTACGACGTAGTGCTTGGCTTCGAAGGTCTTGCCTCGGCCCGAGCTGTAGTACTCGTAGCGTGACAGCCAGATTCCGGAGTAGTTCGCTGTGGCTGTGGTGGGTTGAGGGGCCTCGGCCTTCGCGGCGGCACGTTCTGGGGCGGCGTTCATGTCGTGACCTCTCTTTCCATCGGAGTGCACGCGCGCCACGGGTACAGGTAGGGCGAAGCCGAGGGACTCCACCGGGCGGCCGGTGACGCGTTCAAGTGCCCGCGCGTACACGGGTCGTGGGGCGCGGCTGACTCCTGATTCCCAGCGCTGTACGAGTCTCTTGCTCGCGTCGTTGGGTTCGCCCAGTTCGTCACCGGCGCGGCGCAGCGCTTTCGCCATGTCGTCCTGGCTCATGCGCAGACTGATTCGTACGGCCCGGAACACGTCGTTGGACGTGTGCAGCTCAGTCGTCATGTCATCGACGGTAGCGGCCGTCGGTCGCCGATGACACCGGTTTGACGCCTTCGGGTGACGCCCCGATGACGCCGCTACTGCCGTCGCAAGGGCATCCTCAGCCCTCGACGATGGCGGGACGTAACCTCGACGGAAGCTGGCATCGATGACTCAAGTTCCTGTCTCTGCCCAGGATCGACACCCCTCGCTGCGTCTCCTCCCCTGGAGGAGCGACGATGGTAAGTCGTGCTTCGTCATCGGTGACGGTTCCGGTCCGGTGTCCCGTATCGCTGACGAAGTCGAACGCGTCCAACTCGTCATGGGGCAGCAGTTGTTGGGGCATGCGCGAGAACTGCTGGATTGCCCACGGGCTTCCGTCGGCGAACTCCGCTTTCTCGGGCGGCGGTTGGTCGAGTCGCTCGCCGATGCGTTGCGCGTGGCAGAGAGTCGCGGAGTGTCCAGCTGTGATGTCTCAGGTGCGGCATCCGGCAAGTCGGAACAGTCCGCGGACGGGAAGGAGGGCCTTTGAACGGGGGGAGTCGTCTTCTGCTACGTGGCTGGTCCATGACCTCGGCCTGGATGAGGTCGAGTCACAACTGGCGTCGGACCAGGCACTTGGGGACGTGGCGTTGTGGGTGGCTGTCAGGGATCTCGCCGTGGGGCGAATGCAGAACGAGACCCTTGCGCCGGACCTTCGGATGCGTTGGGGGAGGGTCGCGTATGGCGCAGCCGTGAGGAAGCTGGACAGCAGCAGAGCCCCTGGCCCCAGGGCCGGGGCCGCTGAGGCGGCGAGGGTTCGGGCTTATCTGATTCGGGAGTTCGGTGCCTCGCGCGAGGATCGGCTGAGAGATCCGCGTGATCTGTGTGAGTCAGTGCTCGCCGTTCTCGATGCGGATCGTGACGATGTCGGCGAACGTGCGCCCCAGTGGCGGCAGTTGCCTCCGCAGCAGATCCTCGTGCTGCGGCGGCTGAAGAATGCTCTCAATGCGGTGAAGGGCGTGCAGGAATACCTCGACGTAGACGATCCCCTCCGGCACGAGGTAGACGCATGGCTGGAATAGTTTGGGGTACCGCAAGGACGTGAGGTGCGTGAATCGGCGCGCCAAGATGAATACAGGACATCAAGAATGCAAATCGCTAGCTGGGAACGCGACTTTCAGGTCTGGCACTACACGTTCAGCTATGCGCAGCTTTTGCTGCGAAGCGGGCGGCGAGATGACATGGATAAGCGCATCGACGTGCTGTTCTCAAGAGTTCGCCACATGGAGCTCCCGTATGAGTTGAATGGGCTCACTATCGACGAGCTCCCGGTTTCAGAGAAAGACCTACCTGCAGGCGCTTCCATCGAATACGGCGTCCCATGCAAGCTTTTCTTGATCAATGGCGGAATCGGGAAAATCTACGCCGGAGGCTGTAAATGGCATGGAGACTACGAATGGCTCGATGCGCCATCACATTTTGGTCCACTTCGAGGGGTGAAGTGACGGGTCACCTTGCACGTCTGAGAGGCGCCCTCCATTATCACGGCGAGGGATACGTCAAATCGACCGACTTGACTCTTTCTGTTGAGCAACTTGAAGGAGATCGACGGAAGAAATATGCGGGCTTTCTGTTGCCTCTGCGGTACTGATATCGATAAGGCGGATGATGGGGCTGCGGCAGAGCTGCGCCTGATTCCTTTGGGGGAGGGGAATGTGGTGCAGCGCCTCTATTGTCATTCGGGATGCCTCAGAAGTGAGGTGGTCGCCGATATCCCGCTCTGGTTTGAAGATTGAGTGTGCGTACGGCAGCAGGTTCAAAGGTCCCGAGTTCACGTCGAACCGGTGACGCCACACGAACCGCTGCACGGTCGGTTCCCGTCGCCGTACGCTCGCACCATGAGCGCCGACATGGGCAAGCGGCTTCAGGACGTACGCAAGCGGCGCGGGTTCACGCAGCGGGAACTCGCCTCCGTATCCGGGGTGTCCGTCTCCTTGATCCGCAAGTTGGAGCAGGGAGAGCGGGCGGACACGCGTCTTGAGACAGCCCGGCGCCTGGCTGTGGCACTGCGCGTTCCGACCACGAGTCTGGTGGGCGGCCCCGCGGCGGGGGCCGGTGAAGGCGCAGACCCCGATCGTGACGACCAGTGGGCGCCTGTCCGGCAGGCGCTCGTCGGCCCCGTGGGCAGCGCCGACGCGAGCGAAGTACCCACCGTTGCCGGGATGCAGGACCTGATCGACGCGGCGGTGCCGCTCTTCTCCGGCGACAGGTTCCGGGAGTTGAGCCTGATCCTGCCCACCCTGATCCGCGACGCGGACCTGATCGCCGAGACGGGCGGGCCGGCCGGGCGGGATGTGCGCGTACGGCTGATGCAGCTCACAGGGTGGCTGCTGACGCAGACCCGGCAGTTCGAAGCTGCGGGCACCGCACTCGACCGGTCACTCGAAGACGCCTCCGACCGCCTTCAAGGCGCCGCGACGGTCAATACACGGTGCTGGTTGCTGTTGCGTCAGGGGCGTTTGGGCGAGGCTCGCGAGCTGGCCGTTCGGTGGGCCGATGAGGTGGAGCCACGCATCTCCCGTGCCACGCCTGCCGAGTTGAGCGCATGGGGCTGGCTGTTGCTGCGGGCCTCCGCCGCGGCGGTGCGGGACAACCGGCCGGGAGAGGCCGAGGACACCCTGCGGTACGCGCACTCGGCGGCCGTCGCCATGGGGCGGGAATTCGCGCCCGGCGATGACTTCCTCAAGGCGTTCGGGCCCGTCACGGTCGCGCTCAAACGGGCCGAGAACGCCATGGTGGTCGACCGCCCGGACCTGGTGCTCAAGCTCTCCGCCCGCATCCCCACGTCCGGGATGCGCACCACGTCCAACAACCGCAACCGTCATCTGCTCGACGTCGCGGAGGCGCACACGCGGGCACGGGACTACGCGAAAGCGGTCGACGTCCTCCAGGAGATCCGCGCCTCTGCCCCCGAGTGGCTGCCGAACCAGCGCTACGCCCGCGACATCTTCGGCCGGATCATTGCCCGGCGGCGGACTCTGACCTCGGACATGCGAAGCCTCGCGGATGCCATCGGGGTGCCCATGTGAGTGACCCGGTGGCGGTGGGTGGCACTTCTGTCTGATGCAATGTCAAAGTGCCATTGATGGTGAGGGATTGGGCTCCGTAGCGTCACATGCATGACCAATCCACACGGAGTGCACATCGCACGGCTGTTGCCGTGGGCCGGCTCTGACGGAAAGCCGTGCTTCCTGCTGACCGATGGGGACGGCTACCTCACGCGAATCGCGGACAACGTGGAGTCGGTCCAACTCGACATGGCCGGTGAACTCCTTGACCACATCGACGACTTGCTCACAGGCCCGGGGGCAACCTCAGACCAACTCCGTTACGGCCTGGCGCGGATGAGCGAGTCATTGCGCGATGTGAAACGCATCGCGGACAGCAGGGGTGCGCGACTGTCCGGCCCTGTGGCGGATGGCAATTGAGCGCCGGATTCACGATCCTGGTCGGCCCCAGGCCCCCGGCGCCTGAGCCCTCAAGGCGCACTAGGCCAAACCAAAACCATGTACCCCCCGAAATAAGCCGCCACCAACAC
>NZ_JAAAHS010000249.1 GCF_009908195.1 Streptomyces boluensis
CCCCCGGACCCCCGCTCCTCAAACGCCGGAGGGGCTGGATTTTGCGGGCGTGGGCTGATTGCTGAGCCAAATTTCAGCCCCTCCGGCGTTTGAGGAGGCCCGTCCGGCAGGACTTCGGGAAGGGGCGGGTCAGGGGAGAAAAGCGGCCTCGCCCCCCTGTCGGTGCGCTGTCGGCGGCCTGTAGGTGATCTGTCGGCAGCCACCGCCAAGGTGGTCCTCATGACGCGATCCGACAAGAACCCCAGCAACGGCGGGCACGCCGTAGAGGTGCGGGGGCTGGTCAAGCACTACGGCTCGACCAAGGCCCTGGACGGCGTGGACCTGGACGTCCGCGAAGGCACCGTCCTCGGTGTCCTCGGCCCCAACGGCGCCGGCAAGACCACCCTCGTACGCTGCCTCTCCACCCTCATCACCCCCGACTCCGGCTCGGCCTTCGTGGCCGGGTACGACGTGCTGCACCAGCCCCGGCAGCTGCGCCGCAAGATCGGCCTCACCGGGCAGTACGCCTCGGTCGACGAGAAGCTCTCCGGCTTCGAGAACCTGTACATGATCGGCCGCCTCCTCGACCTCTCCAGGTCCGAGGCCAGGCGCCGCGCCGCCGAACTCCTGGAGCGGTTCTCGCTCACCGAGGCGGGCAAGCGGACGGCCTTCACGTACTCCGGCGGCATGCGGCGCCGGCTCGACCTCGCGGCCTCGATGATCGGGCAGCCCGCGGTGCTCTACCTGGACGAGCCGACCACCGGACTCGACCCGCGTACCCGCAACGAGGTGTGGGACGAGGTGAAGCGCATGGTCGGCGAGGGCGTCACCGTGCTGCTCACCACCCAGTACATGGAGGAGGCCGAGCAGTTGGCCTCCGAGCTCACCGTGATCGACCGCGGCCAGATCATCGCCAACGGCAAGATCGCCGAGCTGAAGGCGAAGATCGGCGGCCGTACGCTCCGGGTCCGCCCGGCCGACCCGCTCGAACTGCGGACCATGGCCGCCGACCTCGACGCCTCCGGCCTCACCGGGCTCGCCACGGCCACCGTGGACGCCGAGCACGGCACAGTCCTCGTGCCCGTGCAGAGCGACGAGCAGCTCACCGCGATCGTCGGCGCGCTCGCCGAGCGCGGGTACGCACTCGCCGACATCGCCACCGAACTGCCCAGCCTGGACGAGGTGTTCCTCTCCATCACCGGCCAGAAGGCCAGTGCCCCGCAGGACGCCGCCCCGATCCGAGAGGAGGTCGCCGTATGACCACCGCTACCGCGACTCTTGACGCGACGCCCGCCCTGAAGACCGGCGAGGCCGACGGCCGCATCGGACTGCGCGCCAACCTCCGGCACACCGGGGCCCTGATCCGCCGCAACCTGCTGTGGATCAAGGCGAACCCGGAGTCGATGTTCGACGCCCTGCTGATGCCGATCGTCTTCACGCTGCTGTTCGTGTACGTCTTCGGCGGCTCCATCGGCCAGTCGCTCGGCGGCGGCCAGGACGCCTACGTGCAGTACGTGATCCCCGGCATGCTCGCGATGATGAGCATGACCATCGCGCAGGCCGTCGGTACCGGGTTCAACGAGGACTTCCAGAAGGGCATCATGGACCGCTTCCGGTCCCTGCCCATCGGCCGTGCCTCCGTACTGATCGCCAAGATCTCCGTGGAACTCCTGCGGATGCTGATCGCCACCACCGTGCTGATGATCGTGGCCGTGCTCGTCGGCTTCGACATCGTGAGCTGGAGCGGCCTGTTCGCGGCCGTGGGCCTTTCCGCGCTGTTCGGCTTCGGCGTGATGTGGATCTTCCTGACCCTCGGCGTGACCATGAAAAGCGCCCAGTCCGTGCAGGCCATGGGGTTCCTGGTGATGATGCCGCTGCAGTTCGGCTCGTCCATCTTCGCGCCGACCGCGTCGATGCCGGGCTGGCTGGAGGCGTTCACCAAGTACAACCCGATGTCGGGCCTCGCCGACGCGGCCCGCGGACTGATGGTGGGCGGCCCGATCGCGCACGGCCTGTGGGTCACGCTCGCCTGGTCCATCGGCCTCACCGTGGTGATGGCGCCGATCGCCGTACGGAAGTACACCAACAAGAACTGATCCGGCCAGGCCCCGTCCGCCGCAAGGGAGTTCGGCGGACGGAGCCGGGGGGGGGCGGCTGGTCCGGGAGTACCGGATCGCGTCCGACGTACCCCGGATCAGAGCAGGGCGGCGGCCTCCTCCAAGGAGAGGCCGCCGCCTTCCGCATGTCCGCGCGTGTACGCCGCGTCGCCGAGCACATCCCGTACGGCCTGCTCGGCGGAGTCCCGCTGGACGCGTTCCTGCGCTGCGGGAAGGTGGCCCGCGGGCAGCAGCGCGTCGGCGGCGCCGAGCAGCCGGGCCCCGGTGTACGCCGCGTCCGGCTCCGCGCGGCCCGCCAACGCCCAGGCGCACAGGGCGAGTTGGACCGAGGCCATGTGCGGGGCGATCATCCTGGCCACCGGGTCCTGGGACCAGCGCAGGGCCGACGTGGCGTGCGCGTACGCCTCCTCGTGGCGGCCGTCGAGGACGTCGAGCCAGCCGTAGATGCCGTGCAGGACGCCCTTGAACATCATCGCGGGGCCGGAGAAGTACTGGTCCCAGAGCAGGTCGAGCTGCTCGCGCGCCTCGTCCCTGCGGCCGCTGCTGCCCAGCCAGCCCGCCAGGTGGATACGGGCGGCGGGCACGGCCTCCGAGAAGGTCTCGCCGACGTCGCGCAGGATCTCCCGCAGGATCACCTCGCCCCGCTCCGGCCGCCCGTTGTCCAGGAGGATGCCGGCGAGCCGCACCCGCAGGATCGCCACCTGCGCGGCCGCCCCGATGGCCTCGGCGTGCTCCACGGCCGCCGTGAAGTCCCGTTCCGCGCGGGCGAGTTCACCGCGCCGCTCCCAGGCCTCACCGCGCGCCGAGAGCGCTTCGGCGGCGCCCCAGGAGTCGCCGAGCCCGGTGAAGACGGCCAGCGCCTCGGTCGCGTCGCGGTCCGCGTCGCCGCCCCAGGCGCTGCGGTTGGCGAGGATGTTGGCGCGCAGCTGGAGGTTGGCGGCGAGCTCCCAGCGGAATCCGTGCTCACGGCAGGTCTCGACGTTCTGGTCGAGCAGTGCCCGCAGGTTGTCGGAGTTGCCGGTGAGGAGCACCGCGTACACCCAGTACGCGCCGGGGCTCCAGCAGGTCTGCGGGAGGCCCGGCCGGTAGGCGGCGACGATGCCGTTCAGGCGCTGTTTGTTCTCCGGTGTCGTCCACTCGTCGCCCCGGTGGTCCATCGCCGCGAGCTGCATCAGATGCGCCCCGCGCCGCGCCTCCGCCAGCTGCTCGGGCGCCATCGGCGGCGGCTTGGCCGTGCACCTCTCGGCGAGCGGCGGCGCCGGTTCGACGGGCTCCGCGAACGGGTCGGGGCCGAGCGCGGACACGGCACGCGACCAGTGCCGTGACTCGCTGCGCAGGTCGCGCATCTGCCAGTACCAGCAGAGCGAGAGGACCAGGCAGAGCCCCTCCTGCTCGTCGCCCGCGTCCATCGCCCGGCGCAGCGCGGTGCGCAGGTTCTCGTACTCCCGCTCGATCCGGGCGATGGCCCGCTTCTGTCCGGCGGCGCGCAGTTCGGGGTCGGAGCGGCGGGCCAGTTCGCGGTAGTGCACGAGGTGCGCGTGCTCGGCGGCGGGGCGGTCGCCGGCTTCGTCGAGGTGGACGCCCGCGTACTCGCCGACGGTCTCCAGGAGCCGGTAGCGCATCGCGCCCGTGTCCGAAGGGGCCGCCACCACAAGGGACTTGTCGACCAGGGAGCCGATCAGTTCGGTGACGTCGCGGCGGTCGACGTGCAGGTCGAGGAGGCAGGCGGGCTCGGCGTCCGACGCCGCGCCCGCGGTGGTGGGGGCGCCCGCGCAGACCGCTTCGGCGGCGTCCAGCTCGCAGCCGCCCGCGAATACGGAGAGCCGCCGCAGCACGGCCCGCTCCCGCTCGTCGAGCAGCTCCCAGGACCAGTCGACGACGGCACGGAGGGTCTGCTGCCGGGGCAGGACCGTACGGCTGCCGGAGGTGAGCAGCCGGAAGCGGTCGTCGAGCCGGTCCGCGATCTGCCGCGGGGTGAGCGCGCGCAGCCGGGCCGCGGCCAGCTCGATCGCCAGCGGCAGGCCGTCCAGGCGGTGGCAGATCTCGGCGCACGCCGCCGGGTCGTCGTCGACGCGGAACCCGGGGCGCGCGGCGGCGCCCCGGTCGGCGAGCAGCCGCAGCGCGACGGGCTCCGGCAGCGGTTCGAGGGGACGCACCGACTCGCCCGGTACGCCCAGGGGTTCACGGCTGGTGGCGAGGACCGTCAGGCCGGGGCAGTGCGCGAGCAGGTACTCGACGGTGCGGGCGGCGGACTCGACGACGTGCTCGCAGTTGTCCAGGAGCAGCAGCATCCGGCGCCGCCCGCAGTGCTCGGCGAGCCGGCCAAGCGGGTCGCCGACGCTCCGGTCGGCGGCCCGCAACTCCTCGGCGCCCGCGCCGTAGAGGACGGTCCGGCGGGCGCCGAGCGCGGTCAGTACGGCCTCGGGGACGGCGTCCGGGTCGGCGGCGGCGCCGACGGGCGCGAGCTCGGCCAGCCACACCCCGTCGGGGACGGGCACCGTCTCGGCCGCCTCCTGCGAAAGGCGGGTCTTGCCCGCGCCGCCGGGCCCGAGAAGCGTGACGAGCCGGGACCGGCCGAGGTCGGCGCGGAGCGCCTCGATCTCCGGTTCCCGGCCGACGAAGCTGGTGAGGCGGCTACGGAGGTTGCCGACCGGAGCGGAGGCCACCGGGGCGGCCGGCGCCGACGGAGTGTCCGGGGTGTCCGGGGTGAGCAACTCGGCGTGCAGGGCGCGCAGTTCGGGCCCCGGGTCGGCGCCGAGGCGTTCCACGAGTCCGGCGCGCACCCGCTCGTACGCGGCGAGTGCCTCGGCCGGCCTGCCCGCGTCCCGCAGGGCGCGAAGCCGCAGGGCCTGGAGCGGTTCGTCGAGGGGGTGCGCGTCGCACAGCGCGGTCAGTTCGGGCAGCACGGCCGGGGCGCGTCCCAGGCCGAGGGCGGCGGCGAGCCGGGCCTTGCGGGCGTCGAGGTGCCGGGCATCGAGCCGGCCCACTTCGGCAAGGCGGTCCGGCAGGTCGGCGAGGGCGGGTCCGCGCCACAGGCCGAGCGCCTCGTCGAGCAGCGCGGTCGCCTTGACCGGGTCGCCGTCACGGAGGGCCCGCGCGCCCTCCCCGGCGAGCCGCTCGAAGCGGTGCGCGTCCACGTCGTCGGGGGCGGCGCTCAGCCGGTAGCCGCCGTCGGCGGACTCGACGGCCGCGTGCCCGAGCGAGCGGCGGAGGCGGCCGACGAGGGCCTGCAGCGCGGCGTTCGCGTCGGCGGGCTCGTCGCCGTCCCACACGTCGGCGACGAGCCGGGCGACGGGCACGGTACGTCCCGGGCTGAGCGCGAGCACGGTGAGCAGGGCGCGCAGCCGCGCCCCGCCGACCGGCACGGGGCCGCCGTCGGCGCGGACTGCCTGGGTGGTGCCGAGGATCGAGTAGCGCACGGCACCCATTGTCCCCGGCGCCCGCGCGGCCGTCCGCCCGGTACGGGACGGCGTCGCAGGGCGGCGTCGCGGGCCGGAACTCCTGGCCGATACCGAGACGTTCCCCCTCCGTGCCGGGTACGGTCGCGGCACGCCGGGCACGTACGTACGCGTGGGCACGTACCCGTACCGCCGGGCAGCCCGCACGTACCCGACGGACCCACCACGCACGCACCCCCGGGAGCCCCGCCGCATGACGACCGCCATCAAGCGCAGCGACCGGCGCGTCAGCCCGGTCTTCCTCGGGATCGCGGCCGTCACCGCGGCGGCCGGGTGGGCCACCTGGACGGGCTTCGCGCAGACCACGGGCCTGGCGGTGTTCCTGTTCGTCACCGGCGCCTGGATCGTCTCGCTCTGCCTGCACGAGTACGCGCACGCGCGCACCGCCCTGCACAGCGGGGACATCTCGGTGGGCGCGAAGGGCTATCTGACGCTGAATCCGCTGAAGTACACGCACGCGCTGCTGAGCATCGTGCTGCCCGTGGTGTTCGTGATCATGGGCGGGATCGGTCTGCCGGGCGGTGCGGTGTTCATCGAGCGCGGCCGGATCCGGGGCCGCTGGCGGCACAGCCTGATCTCGGCGGCGGGCCCGCTGACCAATATCGCGTTCGCCGTGGTGTGCACGGCCCCGTTCTGGCTCGACGCCCTGGACGGCGTGCCGACGGCGTTCCGGTACGCGCTGGCGTTCCTGGCCCTGCTCCAGGTGACGGCGGCGCTCCTGAACTTCCTGCCGGTCCCGGGCCTCGACGGGTACGGGGTGATCGAGCCGTGGCTCTCGCACAAGATCCGGCGCCAGGTGGAGCCGTTCGCCCCGTTCGGCCTGCTCGCGGTCTTCGGCATCCTGTGGATCCCGGAGGTGAACATCGCGTTCTTCGACGCGATCCACTGGGCGCTGAGCGCGCTCGGCATCGAGGAGCTGGAGTCGTACTGCGGCCAGAACCTCTACCGCTTCTGGCAGGGCGACAGCCCGGTCTGCACTACGGGGTGAGCCGGTCCGGCCTGCACCGCTGAGCAAGAGTGGCTATTTGAGCCCGTCCGGCGATTGAGGACGAGCCCGGAGGGCGATCGACCCGCACCGGGTCAACGGCGCCGAACCGCCTACGCCCCCTGCGAGGCCCGCCGTACGTAATACCAGGCCATGTTGGACGAGAGCCCGGCGAGCAGCACCCAGATGATGCCGAGCCAGCTGCCCTGGGCGAAGGACACCACGGCAGCGGCGACGGCGAGTACGCAGACGACGAGGGCGTACAGAGCGAGGCGGGGCATGGGGGTGGGCTCCTGTCGGGATGTGCGGGTCGTACGCCGTCCAGTGTCCCCCATGCCCCACATCGGCTATACGTCGGTGACGCGCAGCCCGGCGTGCGCCTTGTAGCGGCGGTTGACGGAGATCAGGTTGGCGACCAGGGACTCCACCTGGTGGGCGTTGCGAAGGCGTCCGGCGAAGACGCCGCGCATGCCCGGGATGCGGGCGGCGAGGGCCTGCACGAGGTCGGTGTCGGCGCGGACCTCGCCGAGCACCATCACGTCGGTGTCGATCTCGTCGACGGACTCGTCCTGCAGCAGCACGGCCGACAGGTGGTGGAACGCGGCGGTGACCCGGGAGTCCGGAAGCAGCGCGGCGGCCTGCTCGGCGGCGCTGCCCTCCTCGGGCTTGAGGGCGTACGCGCCCTTCTTGTCGAAGCCCAGCGGGTTCACGCAGTCCACGACGAGCTTGCCCACGAGGTCCTCGCGCAGCGCTTCGAGGGTCTTGGCGTGCCCGTCCCACGGCACGGCGACGATCACGATGTCGCTGCGCCGGGCGCACTCGGCGTTGTCGGCGCCCTCGACGCCGAGGCCGAGCTCGTCGGCGGCGGCCTGGGCGCGCTCCGCGGCGCGCGAGCCGATGACGACCTTCTGGCCGGCGCGGGCGAGCCGGTAGGCGAGGCCGCGCCCCTGGTCACCGGTGCCGCCGAGCACGCCGACGACGAGCCCGGACACGTCGGGCAGCTCCCAGGGGTCCTTGGCGGGAGCCTTGGGCTGCGCCTTCTGCGCACCGTCCTGAACAGCATCTTGGGAAGTCATACGGCGACGATACTTGCCGGTATCCACACCTGACCCGCCCGGTCACACCCCCACGGCGACCGGCGCCCCGCCGTACGAACCCCATACGCGCGTACGAGCCGGACCGCCCCACTTCCCTTCCCCCGTACGCGAGTTGGGGCAAGCGCCGGACGGGCGGGCGGCGCGGCGGGCAGGATGCGGGGCCATGGACGCCGTACGGGTCGCGCTGCTGCGCGAAGTGCTCGCCGGGACCGAGTGGCCCCGCGCCACCCGCCGCTTCGCGGGCACTCTGCGCAGTTCGGTGCTGCCGCACGGCGGTGGCCTGCTCCTGGTGGGCACGGCGGCGTACGAGCCGTGGCACCTGGCCGCGCATCTCGTGGACGAGGCGGCCTGGTCGGGGATGCCGGAGCTGACGCCGACGCTGGTGCGGCACCGGGTGCGGCCGGGCGACCCGGCGCATCTGTCGGTGGGGCTCGGCCGGATCGAGGCGGCCAGGCGCGGGGAGACGCTGCTCGTGGTGGCGCCGGACGAGCCGGGCGGCGGTCTCCTCGAACGCGTCCACGACGCCCGCAGGGCCGGGGCCACGGTGCTCGCCCTGGACGCGGGCGGCGGTGAGCGGCACGAGCTGAACACCCTGGCGCACGACGCGCTCAGCCTGCCCGAGAACCCCGACCTCGACCTCGACACGGTGCAGCACCTGGTGAGCGCGGCCGCCGGCGAGAACGCGCTGCCCGCGGCGGCCCCGCGCGGACGCCGCGGCTTCCGGGACCGGCTGTCCCGCCTCGCGGACCACCTGACGGAACCCCCGCCCGCCCGCTGGTGAGGGCCCGGTGACGTCCCCGAGGAGAGACGCTCACCCGGTGCCGTGCCGTACGGGACCGGGACTCACTCCGCGGCGTCGTCCGGGGTCTTGCCGCGGTCGTGCCAGTTCGGGTCGGTGTCCCACTCCAGGTTCCGCTCCTGGGCGGTCTGCATCGCGGCTTCCGCCTCCGCGCGGGAGGTGTAGGGGCCGAAGCGGTCCTTGCCGGGACAGTCGGGCCCTTCCTCGACCTTCTTGTGCTCGAGGCAGTAGTACCACTCCCCCGGCTTGCCGACCGTCCGCTTCTTGAACAGGGCCATCGCAGGACCCCTCTCTCTGAGAGCCGCTGGAGGTTGGTTCCGCCGCCATCGTGCCCCAAGACCGCTGGATACACTCACTGGCATGTCTGGCCAGTCGCTGCTACTCGTACCAGGGGAGCTCTCTCCCATCCGTTCCGTCCCCGGCAACATCCGGCGTCCCGAGTACGTGGGCAAGCCCGCGCCCACTCCGTACAGCGGGCCGGAGGTGCAGACCCCGGAGACCGTGGAGCTGATGCGGACCGCGGGCCGTATCGCCGCGCAGGCCATGGCGGAGGCCGCGAAGTACATCGAGCCGGGCGTCACCACCGACAAGCTGGACGAGGTGGCGCACGCGTACATGTGCGACCACGGCGCCTACCCGTCCACGCTCGGCTACCGCGGCTTCCCGAAGTCGCTCTGCTCCTCGGTGAACGAGGTCATCTGCCACGGCATCCCGGACTCCACGGTGCTGCGCGACGGCGACATCGTGAACCTGGACGTCACGGCGTACATCGGCGGGGTGCACGGCGACAACAACGCCACGTACCTCTGCGGCAATGTCGACGAGGAGTCGAAGCTCCTGGTGGAGCGGACCCGCGAGGCCACCGCCCGCGCGATCAAGGCGGTCAAGCCGGGCCGCCAGATCAACATCATCGGCCGGGTCATCGAGTCGTACGCCAAGCGCTTCGGGTACGGAGTGGTGCGGGACTTCACCGGTCACGGCATCAACACGTCCTTCCACTCCGGCCTGATCGTCCCGCACTACGACAGCCCGCACGCCACGACCGTGATGCAGCCCGGCATGACCTTCACGATCGAGCCGATGCTGACGCTCGGCACCCACGAGTACGACATGTGGGAGGACGGCTGGACCGTGGTCACCAAGGACCGGAAGCGGACCGCGCAGTTCGAGCACACGCTCGTGGTGACGGAGACCGGGGCGGACATCCTCACGCTCCCCTGACCCCGCTCGTCCCTTCCGCTTTCCGCCGTCCCTGTCTCGGTCCCGATCCCGGTCCCGGTCCCGAACGAATTTCCGCGTACGTGTTTTACCGACAGCACGTCGGGAACGCCCTTACCGACAGGCCGTCGGGAACCAGTTGACTTAGGCATGCCTAAGTAGCAGGATCAGAGCTGGTTCCCCCACCCCTTCGGCACCGGAGGTTCCCCCGTGGACACGCCGTTCTCGACGCTCATCCGCACCGCCTCACAAGAGGCCCACACCGAGGCCGAGACCTCGACGTTCATGGGCGACCTGTTGGGCGGCAAGCTCGGCGTGGACGCGTACACCCGTTACACCGAGCAGCTGTGGTTCGTGTACCGCGCCATGGAGGACGGTGCCGAGGCGCTGCGGGACGACCCGGTGGCGGGCCCGTTCATCCAGGCCGAGTTGGCGCGGACGGCCGAGCTGGAGCGTGACCTCGCGCATCTGCACGGCGGTGCGGCCGACTGGCGCGAGGGGCTGCGCCCGCTGCCCGCGACGGCGGCGTACGTGGACCGGGTCGCCGAGTGCGCCCGCAGCTGGCCCGGCGGTTTCGTGGCCCACCACTACACCCGCTATCTCGGCGACCTCTCCGGCGGCCAGATCATCCGCGACAAGGCGGAGCGCACCTGGGGCTTCGCACGCAAGGGCGACGGGGTGCGGTTCTACGTCTTCGAGGGCATCTCGAACCCCGCGGCGTTCAAGCGGGCGTACCGCGAGCTGCTCGACGGGGTGCCGGTGGACGACCTGGAGAAGATGCGGATCGTGGACGAGTGCAAGCGGGCGTTCGCGTTGAACACGGGCGTGTTCCGGGCCCTGGGGGCCGAGTTCCCGCTGAGCGCGTGAAATCAGCCCCTCTGGGGGCACCTCCCAGCGGTAGCTGGGGGAACCTGAGGGGGCCCGTCCGGCAGGACGGGAAGATCAGGCGCCGACCAGCAGCACCCGGCCCCCCACCTCCACCGTGCCGTCCGGGTTCGGGGCCGTGAGGATCTGACTGCCCACGCCCTGGCGGATGTTGAGGGCGCGGCCCAGGTGGGCCGTGAGCAGCAGCGCCGCGGCCCCCGTCGCCTCGTCCTCGTCGATGCCGTCGCCCCGGCCGGGGAACGCCCGTGCGCGGACCCGGCCCGCGGCCTCGTCCAGCCACGCCCAGGCGTAGATCCAGGTGCCGGGCGGCGGCACGTCGAGCGCGTCCACCTCGGCGGCCGAGCCGTGCTGCCGCAGGGTGCGGCCGGGCGCCCACTCCGGGCGGCCCGTGATCCAGCTGAACTCGCCGTCCTGACGGGCCGTCACCAGGCCCGCGGGGGTGCGGAGTTCGGGCAGGTCGAGGAGCCAGGCCGCGCCGACGCACGGGTGGCCGGCGAAGGGCAGGCGCGCGCTGGGCGTGTAGATGTCGACCACGCCGCGCTCGTCGTCGTCCACGAACACGGTCTCGCTGAAGCCCAGTCGGCGCGCCAGCTCCTGACGCGCCGCCTCGCCGGGCACGGCGGTGCCGTCACGGACGACCCCGAGGGCGTTGCCATGACGTCCGTCGGGGCCGCAGAAGACGCGGAGTACGTCGAGTTCCATCGGTCCGTCGGGACCAGTCGCCGAAGTCATCCGCGCATTGAAGCATCAGCCCACGGAGCCGCGAACGGGACCGCGAACGGGTCCGCGAACGGGTCCTGGTCAATAGGGGCGCCTCCTCGCCGGAAAGTGCCACTTGACCGTTCCTTGACCGTCCATGGGGTTGGTCATGACCGTGCCCAGAGGCCGTCATGACCAGGCCGTTATCGGGCCGCGCTCATACAGCGTCCATGAGAGCCGGATCACTTTACGGGCGGGTCGTACTCAGGTAAGCCTCAGATAAGTTAGGTCTGCCTCAGTGGCCCCCACCACAGGTTCCCCCTCCCTAGATC
>NZ_JAAAHS010000025.1 GCF_009908195.1 Streptomyces boluensis
CGCCGCCGCCCTCCCGGCCCCACGTACGATGACCGCACAGCCGTCGCGTCGAGGTCGGCGGTCGATCCGGACCGGAGGGGGACGCCCGTGATCATCTTTGGTACGAAGGGCTATCTGTACCAATTGGCCATCGTCACGCTGGTGTGCGGCGGTTGCGGGAACCCCGCGGCGCATTCGCTGCGGAAGAAGGTCACGAAGTTCTCGCTGTTCTTCGTGCCGCTGTTCCCGATCTCCACCTCGTACCTCACGCAGTGCACCTTCTGCGGTACCGAGCACAAGGTCCCCAAGGACCAGGCGGACGGGCTGCTCGCCCAGGGTTCGGCCCCGCAGGGCCAGGGCGCGTACGGCCAGCCGCAGTCGGGCCCGCCGCACGGCAACAACCCTTACCAGTAGGCGAGTCGGGCGGCCCGTACGCGGCCGCCCCTCCCCCGGTGAACGAGATCCTCGGCCGGAGAGCGCGGGGCGCAGATCGGACCGGCTGAGCACTTCACGCTGACGTGCCCGTCAGGGCGTGCGTCATGTGGTCGCCGAGGTGCGGCAGCCAGTCGGGGCGCGCGTTGCCGAGGAGGTGGTCGCCGTGCGGGACGGACAGGTAGGTGCCGTGCGGCGCGAGGCGGGCCAGGGGCTCGCCGTCGGTCACGCCGGGGATGACGTCCTGGCCGCCGTCCACGACCAGGAGCGGTGCCGCGATCCGGGGCGCCAGGTCGGTGAGGTCGACGTGCCGGGCGAACTGCCGGGCGGCGTCGGCTCCTCCGGCGCGCCGGGCCATGATCTCCCGTACCGGGGGCGGCAGTTGATCCCAGTCGAGGCGGAAGGGGCCGCTGACCGTGGCGACCGCGGCCACCCGTGGCTCCAGGGCCGCGGCGCGGGCCGCGAACCAGCCGCCGAGGCTGAGGCCGACGAGCCCGACGCGGGGGACGGCGAGGGCGTCGACGACCCGGCCCACGACCCGTTCGTACTCCGGCACGAAGGTCGTGGTGGCCGCGAGTACGCCCTGTCCGGGGCCATCCATCGCGAACACGGCGAGCCCTCTGGCCAGGAGCGCGGACGTCACGTCGAGGAACTCCTCCTTGGCCGAGTCGAGGCCGGGGACGACGATCACGGTGCCGGGTGCGTCGGAGGGGCCGCGCAGCCAGCCGGTGAATCCCTCGCCGCGCACCCGCCGCGCACCGGGCTCAAGTGCGGCGAGCGCCCTGCCCAGGGCCTGGTCGGCCTCGGCGGCGGCGCGGTCCGCCGCCGCGTACGGCGCGAGGGTGGCGAGGTGGAACCAGCGGGCCGCCATCAGCAGGTGCTCACCCTGGGAGCGGGCGGATCGCGCGTCCCGCGCACGCTGGATGTGGCCGCGTCCGGTGCGTACGAAGGACGGTCCCCAGTCGGCGACGGAGTCGAGGGCGTCGGTGACGCGCCGGTACTCGTGCGGGTCGACACCGGCGCCGGTGGCGCGGGTCCACTGGGCGGCGGCGAAGTCGGTGACGTTCATCGGGTTCCTCCGGTCAGCAGGACGGCCTTGCCGCGTATCCGGCGCTCGCGCAGGTCGACCAGGGTGTCAGCGGTCTGGGCCCAGGGGGCGGTGCGGCCGATCTCGGGGTGCAGCCGGTCGTGTTCCACGAGGCTGACCAGGGCCGCGAGATCGGGGCCGTACGGGGCGCCCGCGTAGTGGAAGTGCTGGATCGTGACGCCCTCGGGCCCGCCGAGGAGGTCGAAGAAGTCGAGCGTCACCGGGGTGCGGCTGGCCTGGCCGAACCAGACGAGCAGGCCGCCGGGGCGCACCTTCGCGAGGGCGGCCGGGAGGTCGGGGCCGCCGGTGGACTCCAGTACGACGTCGAACGGCCCCTGGGCGGCGGCGACTTCGTGCACCACCTGGGCGCCGAGCTCCGCGAGCCGCTCGCCGCGTACCGGCGTGGCCGTCACCGCGGTGAGTTCGGCTCCGGCGCCGACGGCCAACTCGGTGACGTAGTGGCCGACTCCGCCCGATGCGCCGGTCAGCAGGACCCGTCGCCCGGCCAGGGACCCGGCCGTACGCAGGAGTCGCAGGGCGGTGATCCCGGCCAGCGGCAGGGCCGCCGCGCGTGCGCTGTCGACCGTGTCCGGTAGCACGGCGAGCGCGTGTGTGGGTACTGCCACGTACTCGGCCCAGCCGCCCTGCGCCGGATGCCCGACGACGCGGCTGCCGATGTCCGGGCCGGAGCCGTCGGCCGCGGCCTGTACGACGAGTCCCGCGATGTCCTTGCCGGGCAGGTACCCCGGCCGGGGGTGTTCGAGGAGGAAGGTCTCGCCCCGGTTCGGGGCGAACGCCTCGACCTTGACCAGCGCCTCCGTGGGTCCGGGCACCGCCTTGGGGGCTTCGGCGAACGCCACCGGGCGTGCCGCATCTCCTGTGGGGATCAGTCGTCTTCGCATGGAGAGGATGCAACCTCGACGACCGCCCGGTGTTCCAACAACGCTCACGCGGATCCGACACCTGTTGGTTGTCACCTAAGGTGAGAGCCGTGGATCTTGACCTGGCGCAGGTGCGTGCCTTTGTGCGGGCCGCCGAGGAACTGCACTTCGGGCGGGCGGCCGGGACGCTCGGTATCTCCCAGCAGGCGCTGTCCAAGCGGGTCGCCCGGCTCGAATGCCTCCTGGGCACCGAGCTGTTCCGGCGCGGCGGCAACGGCGTGCACCTCACCGAGGCCGGGCAGCGCTTCCTCTCCCCGGCCCGGCAGACCCTGGCCGCCGCCGACGCCGCGGTCGCCGCGGCGGTGGGCGAGCACCGTCCGCTGCGCGTCGATGTGTGGGGGCACCTGTACGCGCCGATGCGGACCCTGGCCCAAGTCGCTGGGCGGGCCGGTGAGTTGACGTTGGGGCACGGCCGGGATCTGCCGTCGGTGACGGCGGCGCTGCTGCACGGTGACATCGACGCGGCCTTCGGCCGGGTGCACCCTCCGCTGCCCGCGAAGCTGACGCACCGTCTGGTCCGCCTCGAACCCGTGGACGCCGTACTGAGCGCGGCGCATCCGCTGGCGGCCGAACCGGCGCTGCGTCCTGACCAGTTGCGCGCCAGTGTGCTGTGGACACCGGGTGAGCTCGGCCGGCTCGACTTTCTCCGCCAGTTCGCCGAGCGGTTCGGCATCCGCGCCGGCACGGCGGGCGTCAACCTGGGCCTTGCCCACTTCCTCGCCGAGGTTGCCCAGGATCCGCACCGTTTTTCGCTGCTTCCGGCCGACGTGCCGCTGCCACCGGTCCCCGGCCTTCGCTCCGTCCCGCTCGTCGACCCCACACCGCTGTACGCCTGGTCGTTGCTGTGGCGCACCGGCGACACGCACCCGGGCCTGGACGGCCTCACCGCCGCCTGCGCCGCGGAGGCGGGGCCCGGCCGTTGGCTGGAGTACGACCCGGCACGCGACTGGCTGCCCGAACCGTCCACGGACCGGCGCCCGCCCGGCGACGCTTGAGCGAACGGCGCGAGCCTCGCTGCCCGGCCTCTGCCTCAAGAGTGCCGGTGATAGGCCTTGTTGGAGATACGCCAGGTGCCGTCGGCGCGGATCAGCAGGAAGACGTCGGTGAACGTGTCCGGGCCGTGCGTGAGCGTCATGGTCGCGGTCGCGACGGTGCCGTGCACGTCGACGGTGTCGAGGCGACGGGAGCGAGCCGGTTCGTCCGCGGCCGGCCGCCCCTTGAACAGGGCGCAGTAGTCGTCCAGTTGCCACGAGACGAGTACGCCCTCCCGGATGCCCTCGATGTGCGCGGTGGGCAGGAACGCGTCGCGGAAGTGGGTGGGGTCGCCGGTGGCGTGTCCCCGGATGTAGGCGCGAAGCGGTTCGAGCACGGCGTCGTCCACGGCGGGCGCCGTGGCCGCGACGGCGATGTCGGCTTCCGTGTCGGCAGCCGGGTCGGCCAGGCCGGCCGCACTGCCCAGCGGGGCGTGGGACGCACCGGCGAGCAGGGCCAGGTCCTTGAGCAGCGCGCCGACCGTGAACTCGGCCGTACCCGCACCTGTGCCCGTAGCCGCACCCGCACCCAACTGGCCCGTGAGGAAAGGGCGTTTGCGGGCCACGAGCCCGCCGAGCTGCCCGAGTTCGAGCACGTCGAGGGCCTGGGCGCGGGGCAGGGCGAGGGCGTCGGCCTGCCGCAGTGCGTCCCGCAGCGCGAGGACGGCTCCGGCGAGGCTGTGGTTGGCGACCAGCTTGAGTGCGGCGGCGGTGGCGGCGTCGTCGTAGCGCAGCACGGTGCCCAGCGCTTCCAGCACCGGTCCGGCCCGGTCGAGCGCCTCCGGCTCTGCGGCGGCGAGGATCCGCAGCCCGCCGGAAGCGGCGGCCGGTACGGAGCCGAGCACGGGCGCGTGGATGTACGACCGTCCGTAGCGCCGGGCGAGGAGCGATGCTTCGGCGGGGTCGACGGTGCCGATGTTCAGGACCAGCGTGTCCGTACGCAGCGAGTCGCGGATGTCGTCGAGGACCTGCTCGCAGGCCGGCCCGTCGTACAGCGCCAGGAGCACGAGATCGGCCTTCGCCACGGCGTCGTGCGGGTCGCCGGTCGTCCTGAAGGTGCCCGAGGCGCCCGAGGTGCCCGAGGTCCCAGAGGCGCGCCCGGAGCGGGTCCAGCCGACAACGTCCCAGCCCTGGGCGGCGAGTCGGGCGGCGACGGCGCTGCCCATGCGTCCGAGGCCGAGCACGGCAACGGTGTGTGGTGTGGTCATGCGTGCCAGCGTCGGGCACCACCACACCTGCCACAAGCGCATGTTCCGCAGGGCGGCCCTGCGGAACTCACATACCTCCTCGGCATACTTGCGCCATGGAACTGACCGTGTGGCGGACCTTCGTGACCGTGTGCCGGCTCGGCTCGCTTTCGGCGGCGGCCGTGGAGCTGCATCACACGCAGTCGGCCGTCTCCCGGCAGATCGCGGGCCTTGAGCAGCAGCTCGGTGTGGCTCTGGTGGAGCGCCACGCGCGCGGTATCCGCCCCACACCGGCCGGCGAGGTGTTCCAGCGCCACGCCCTGTCCGTACTCAACGAGGCCGACCGCGCCGTTCGCGCCGCACGGGACGCGCGTGACGGGGCGTTCGACCGGCCGCTGGCCGTCGGTGCGACGCCCTCGCTCGCCGCGGGCATCGTCCCCGAGGCGATCCGGGACCTGCTCGAGTCCAGGTCCGTCCGCTGGAGCCTGCTGCCCGGCCTGAGCGCACAGTTGCACAGCCGGGTGATCGCCGGGGATCTCGACATCGCCGTCGTCACGGACGCACCTCCGGGGCTGCCCCAAGACCCGCGCGTGGAACGCCGGTTGCTCGGTCTTGACGCCATGGTCGTCGTGCTGCCCGTCGGCCATCCGCAGGCCGGGCCCGGCCCGGTGCACATGCGGGCGCTGTCCGATCAGATCTGGGTCGAGGACAACGACGGTTCGGCGGCGCTGCTACGGCAGCACGCGGCCCGTGCCGGAGTCAGCGCCCGTATCGACCTGACCGCCGCCGATCTGCTCGGCAAGCTGGCTCTGGTCGCCACCGGTCACGCCATCGCGCTCATCCCCGGGGTGCTGACGTGCGCGCTGCGGGCCGACGTCACCACGGTGGCCCTGGTCGATCCCCCGACCCGCGGCGTCTACACGCTCACGCCACGCCGCGACCCGCACCCCGCCGCCACATCCCTGCACGACCGGCTCGCGGTGCGGTTCGGCGCGACGGCCACCCCTGCTCCCTGAGTGCGAGGGCCCCAACTCCCTGAGCGCGGGGGCTCGATGAGCTCTCTGAGTGCGGGGGCTCCGTGAGCTCTCTGAGTGCGGGGGCTCGATGAGCTCTCTGAGTGCGGGGGCTCCGTGGTGCGCCGGAGCCCCCGCCGCGCGTGCCGAGCCAGCCGCGTCCGGCACGCGCATCCGGTTCGGGTGCTCCGTGCGGCCGTCGACGTGCACCACCCCGTCCACGCCGCGACCACCGGCACCCGTTCATCGGATCTGAGGGAAGTTTCACAGAATCGACATAAGCGCGAACGCCACCGGATTGCCCCACCCGGGTGACGGAATCACCGCCTCCGCCGAGGCCGCCCCTCGCGCTGCGTAATCACCCCAGGTCAACTACCCATACGGGACAAGGGAATTCGCAGGCTCGATTCGAACGGATCCGGCGAAGATCAGACGATCGAGCGGCTCCCGGTGGCACCCTCACGGGTGGCGTTACGGTGAGCCATGCCCGAACTCCAGCTCCTGCGCCCCGAACACATCCCCGCTCTGCTCACGTTCGAGCAGGAGAACCGGGCCTACTTCGCCCGCTGGGTGCCGGACCGGGGCGACGACTACTTCGCCGAGTTCGCCGCGCGGCTCACGGCGCTGCTCGCCGAACAGGACGCCGGGGTGTGCTTCTTCCACGTCCTGGTCGAGGGCGACGGGGCGATCGTCGGGCGGGTCAACCTCATCGACGCGGTGGACGGCGCCGCCACACTCGGCTACCGGATCGCCGAGCGCGCGGCGGGCCGCGGTCTCGCCACGACCGCGGTACGGCAGGCGCTCGGCCTCGCCGCCCGGTCGTACGGGCTGCGCACGGTGCTCGCGGAGACCACCGTGGTCAACGCGGGCTCGCGCGCGGTGCTCGAACGGACCGGGTTCGTACGGGCCGGGGAGACCACGCTCGACGGGCTTCCGGCGTTGCGCTTCACCCGCGCCCTGGCGCCGGAGCCCGTCGGCGCCGCGTGACCCGACGCCGGACTCCCCACCCAACTACCCATGCGGGCATGCCCGTTCAGGTGTCTTCCGGCCGCTGCGGCAGGACGAGTTCCACGGCGGTCGGGATGAGCGTCACCTGCTGCGCCATCCAGCAGTCCGACTCCTCCGTGCCGATCTCGGTACGGCACCGACGGCACACCAGGTTGGGCCCGTCGCAGCCGTCGAGGCCGCAACACCCGTTCGTACGGCCCTTCTTGTCGGTGACCTCCACGTCCCGCAGGTCCTCCCGGGCGAGGACGACACCGGTCAGGCCGAGCTTCGCGTACAGCACCGCCGCGTCCCACTCGTTGACGGGCCGAAGCGCGGAGGCCTCGGCCCTGGGCGGTTCGTAGGCGAAGGTGCCGGGTGGCATCCGGGGCGGGCAGGGCTCGTCGCGCCCCATCTGGTACGGGGCGAGGGCGTCGTTCGGGTCGGGCAGCGGGACCTCGCGTACCGGGCCGGTGACTTCGCCGTGGCAGTGGCGGCAGCGGAAGACGAACATGCGCCCATCCTCCCCCGGCCGGTAAATCGTTCGCCCCGCGCCGGCCGTCCCGCGTAGCGTGCGCCGGTCGGTGGAGACGTACGCGAGGGGCGGGGAACGGCAGTGGAGCGGTACGACGGCTGGGTGGACGAGGGCTATGGCGCGGTGGCCGACGCGTTCGCGAGGAACTTCTCCGACTTTCCCGAACTGGGCGCCGCCACCACGGTGTTCGTCGACGGCCACAAGGTCGTGGAGCTGTGGGGCGGGGTCGCCGACGAGGCCACCGGGAGGCGCTGGCGGCAGGACACGGCGGTGCCGGTGTTCTCCTGCGCCAAGGGCCTGGTGGCGCTCTGCGTGCACCTGCTCGCGCAGCAGGGCAGCCTCGACCTGGACGCGCCGGTGAGCACGTACTGGCCGGAGTTCGGGCGGCACGGCAAGGAGGACATCACCTGCCGGTCGGTCCTCGGCCACCGGGCCGGTCTCGCGGCGCTCGACGCGTCGCCGTCGTTCGAGGAGATCGCCGCGTGGACGCCGGTGGTCACCGCCCTCGAGGAGCAGAAGCCGCTCTGGGAGCCGGGCACGGCGTACGAGTACCACGGGCATGTCTTCGGGTTTCTGCTCGGCGAGGTGATCCGGCGGATCACCGGGCTCACGCCGGGCGCGTACTTCCGCCGGGCGGTCGCGGAGCCGCTGGGCCTGCGTGCCTGGATCGGGCTTCCGGAGGCGGAGTGGGAGGCGCGGGCCCGGCTCGTCGAGGCGGAGGGGCGGCCCGGGATGCCAGGCCCCGAGCACCTGTTGACCCGGATCGTGACGATGAACGGCTCACTGGTCTTCCCCGGCCTCGACGGGCCGCGCGGCTGGAACGACCCGGCGCTGCTCGCCATGGAGCTGCCCGGCGCGGGCGCGGTCGCCTCGGCGAGCGGGCTCGCGGGGGTGTACGCGGCGGCCGTCACCGGCATCGACGGCGGCGAGCGGCTCCTTTCCACGGACACGGTCTCCGGTCTCGTACGGGAGCTGTCGTCGGGGCCGTCGTGGATCGGCCTCGACATGGGGGTGCGGTGGGGCTCCGGGGTGCTCCTCGACTCGGCGTCGTTCCGCCCGCTCCTTGGCCCGCGCAGCTTCGGCAGCGACGGGGCGGGCGGCCAGTTCGCCTTCGGGGACGACACGCACGGTGTGGGCTTCGCGTACGTCGCCAACCGCATGGTCGGGCACGGTGACGACCGGGCCAACCGGCTGATCACGGCGGTGCGTTCCTGCCTCGGCGCCTGAGCGGCGCTCGCGGGTCGGCTGCCGGGTGAGCTGCTCGGTGAGCCGGACGGTGATCTGCCCGGTGACCGGAAGCTACTGACCGGTTAGAGTGCCGCCCGACAGCGTCATCCGCCGTTCCAGGAGGTCGGGTTGGGCACCATCGAGGATCTCGCCGAGGACATGGACGTCACCGCGCCGACCGGGTACTTCGCCTCGGTCGACGAGGTTGCGGACCGCCTGGCCGAGGCCGGTTATCTGGCCTCGCCGGCCGTCGCGACGACCGTGTTCCTCGCCGACCGGCTCGGCAAGCCGCTGCTCGTCGAGGGCCCGGCGGGCGTCGGCAAGACCGAGCTCGCCAAGGCGGTCGCCGAGGTCGCCGGGGCCCGGCTCGTACGCCTGCAGTGCTACGAGGGCGTGGACGAGGCGCGGGCGCTGTACGAGTGGAACCACGCCAAGCAGTTGCTGCGGATCACGGCGGGCCGCGAGGAGAGCTGGGACGAGACCCGCACGGACATCTTCAGCGAGGAGTTCCTGCTCCCGCGCCCGCTGCTCACCGCGATCCGGGGCGCCGACCCCAAGGTGCTCCTGATCGACGAGACCGACAAGGCCGATGTCGAGGTCGAGGGGCTGCTGCTCGAAGTGCTCAGCGACTTCCAGGTCACGGTGCCGGAGCTGGGCACCGTGAAGGCGTCGCGGCGGCCCTTCGTGGTGCTCACGTCGAACGCCGCGCGCGAGCTGTCCGAGGCGCTGCGCCGCCGCTGCCTCTTCCTCCACATAGGCTTCCCCGACGCGGAGTTGGAGCAGCGCATCGTCCGCCTCAAGGTGCCCGGTCTCGACGCGACCCTTGCCGCCTCGGTGGTGCGGGTGGTGGGCGCGCTGCGGGCGATGGACCTGCGCAAGGTGCCCTCGGTCGCGGAGACCGTCGACTGGGCCCGCACCCTCCTCGCGCTCGGCGCGGACACCCTGGACGAGACGGTCGTACGGCAGAGCCTGGGCGTCGTCCTCAAGCACCAGGAGGACGTGCTGAAGGCGACGGCCCAACTGGACCTGGACGCCGTGTGAGCCCGGCAGCCTCCGAGAACTCCGCGTCCGGGAGCGGGCTCGCCGAGCGGCTGACCGGGTTCGTGCGGGCGCTGCGTGCGCAGGGCGTCCGGGTCGGCACCGGGGAGAGCGTCGACGCGGGGCTCGCGGTCGAGGTGCTCGGCCTGGCCGACCGGGAGCGGCTTCGCGCCGGGCTCGCCGCGACGCTGCTGCACCAGGAGGGCCAGCGGGCGGTGTTCGACCAGGTCTTCGACCTGTACTTCCCGCGCACCGTGGGCGCCCCGGACTCCGTGACGGAGGGTCAAGTCTCGCCGGGCCGTGAGGAGTTGCGGGACCGGCTCGCCGCCGCGCTCGCGGCCGGTGACGGGGCGGGGCTCGAACAGATCGCGGCCGAAGCCGTGGACGCGCTGGGCGGGTACGGCTCCGCGTCCGGCTCCGACGGCTGGTCCGCGTACCAGACCCTGGACCGGCTGCGGCCGCAGACCTTGCTGGCGCGGGTGCTCGCGGCGCTGCGCGCGGAGGCCGGGGAGACGGGGAGCGAGGCGTTCACGGACCGGCTCACCGCCGACGAGATCCGCCGCCGGATCGAGCGGTTCCGTGGCCTGGTGGCGACCGAGGCGCGGCGGCGGGTCGCGGAGCGGCGCGGCACGGACGAGATCGCCCGGCGGGCCGTGCTGCCCAGCGCGGACCGGGTGGACTTCCTCGTCGCGCACAGCAGCCGTCTCGCCGAACTGCACCGCACCGTGGGCCCGTTGGCGCGGAAGCTGGCGACGCGGCTCGCGGCGCGTCGGCGGCGGGCCGCGCGCGGCAGCATCGATCTGCGGCGTACGGTGCGGCGTTCGCTGTCGACGGGCGGGGTGCCGATGCGTCCGGTGCTGCGGCGGCGCAGGCCGGTCCGTCCCGAACTGGTGCTGCTGTGCGATGTGTCGGGCTCGGTGGCGGGGTTCGCACAGTTCACGATGTTGCTCATCCAGGCGCTGCACGACCAGTTCAGCAAGGTGCGGGTCTTCGCGTTCGTCAACTGTGTGGACGAGGTGACCGATCTGCTGAGCCGCGGCCGCGCCGACCCGGCGGGGCTCGGCGGGCGGATCCTGACCGAGGCGACGGTCACGCGGTGGCACGACAGCAGTGACTACGGCACGGCGCTCGGCGAGTTCGCGGACCGGTACGCGCACACGTTCACCCCGCGCACCTGCGTGTTCGTCCTGGGCGACGCCCGCACCAACCGCACCCCGCCGGGCGCGGCGGCCCTGCGCACCGTCCGGGACCGGGCCCGCCGCGTGTACTGGCTCAACCCCGAGCGGCGCGCGCTGTGGGACACGGGCGACTCGGCGGCGTCGGTGTACGCGGACGTCGTCGACATGTACGAGTGCCGCACGGTACGCCAACTCGGCGCGATCGTCGGGCGGTTGCTGCCGGTGTGAGGTCCGGGGCCCGACGGTCCGGCGCAGGTCCGGCACGGTCGGGCGGTCGGTCAGGCGGGCTCAGGGCGCGCAGAGGGTGCAGCGGTCCGTGCCGTCCCAGTCGGACCAGCCGAAGTCGGCGGGCACCAGGGCGCGCCCGTCGAGTTCTTCGCGTACGGCCGCGCGGTAGTGCCAGACGGCGCCGATGTACGGGTGGTAGGCGTCGTGGAAGGCGCGGGAGTCGTGGGCGGCGCCGGTGGCGACCGTCTGCCGCAGGGCCCGCAGCCGCTCGAACATGGCCTGGCCCGCTCCGGCGACGGTGGTGGACGCCTCGATGAACAGGCGCTCGCGGGCGTCGTATATCTCCGCCTCGTCGAGCGCGGCCCGGGTGGCGGTGTCCAGGGCGCGCGGGTCCGGCTCGTCCGGCGGGCTCTGGGCGAGGGTGCGAAGGCGGGCGTGGCAGGTGCCGGCGGCGGCGATGAACTCGTTGTAGACGGTGCGGCGGCGGGCCTCCACCGTGCGGTCCTTGTCGTGCCGGTTGCGCAGGGCGTCGGCCATGACCGTGCCCGAGATCGCGATGACGGCTCCGCTGACCGTCGCGACGAGCGTCCCCCAGTCCACGCTTCCCCCTTGAAGCCGCACTCCAGTGCGGTGAATCTACACGGCGCGCCGGGCCCGCCGGTGCGCCGGTCGACGCGTGCTCCGTACGGAGTCCCTGGGGGTGCGCGGGGCCGTCGGGTCGGCGAGCGTGGCAGGCATGGCACACGACACCTCCGTATCCGATGACGAGTCGGCGCCCGGCCCCTACGAGCTGGCGGCGCTGGCCGAGGAACACCTGACGAAGGCGCGGGGCGCCGCGCACGGCCGCAGTGCCCATCTGGTGCTGCGGGACGGGCCGCTGCGGCAGAGCGTGCTCGCCCTGACCGCCGGGTCCGCGCTCGGCGAGCACGAGGCGCCGATCGCGGCGACGCTCCAGGTGCTGCACGGCCGGGTCCGCGTGACCGCCGTGTCCGGCAAGGAACTCACGCTGTCTGTGGGCGAGTTGGGCCTGGTGCCGGGCGAGCGTCACGACCTGGTGGCGGAGGAGGACTCGGTGGTGATCCTGACCACGGTGACGGCCGGGCTCTAGCACCCCTTCCCCGTACGAACCCTGAGCCCTGTACCGCCGAGTCCGGCCGGTGCGGGGCTCACGTCATGATCGCGCCGAGGGCGACGAAGACGCAGATCAGTACGGACAGGATGGCGAGCAGTGGCCAGACGAAGCGCAGGTACTTGTCGTAGCCGACCTTGGCGAGGGCCACGCCGCCGATGGTGACGGCGGTGGTCGGCACCCACAGGTTCATCCAGCCGCTCGCGGACTGCCAGGCGGTGACGACGACCGCGCGCGAGACGCCCGCGAAGTCGGCGAGCGGCGCGAGGATCGGCATGGCGAGGGTGGCGTGTCCCGAGGTGGAGGGGATGAGGAAGGCGAGCGGCAGGTTCACCAGGAACACGATGATGGCGAAGACACCGGACGAGGTGCCCTTCACGATGCCTTCGATGGAGTGCAGGACGGTGTCGGTGATCCGGGAGTTGTTCATGATCACGGTGACGCCGCGGGCCAGCATGATGACGAGGGCCGGGGAGACGAAGTCACCGGCGCCCTGAACGATCGTGGAGCTGAGCTTCTGCTCGCCGAGCCGGGCGACGATCCCCACCAGGACGGCCGCGCACAGGAAGAGTGCCGCCAACTCCGGGAAGGACCAGCCGAGTTCGATGGAGTACGGGGTCGCGTCGGCCTTGCCGGTGAGGGCACTCGACCAGGGCACCACGGAGAAGATCATGAACGCGAAGACCAGGCCGAGCAGGGCGAGTACGGCCTTGTGCAGCCGGGTGAGTTCGGGTGGCTCCTCGGTCTTCGCGGCGGACTGTTCGCGGTCGCCGGGCAGGAATCCGCTGACGGAACGCGCGGGGTCCTTCTGTACGCGCGTCGCGTAGTGCACGACGTAGCCGACGGTGACGGCGGTCAGGACGATCCACATGATGAAGCGCAGGACGATGCCGTCGCCGAGGGAGATGTCGGCGGCGGCCGAGGCGACCCCGGTGGCGAAGGGGTTGACGGTGGAGCAGAGCACGCCGACCCCGGCGCCGAGGATGGCCGCGCCGACGGCGACCATCCGGTCGTAGCCGAGGGCGAGCATCATCGGTACGAGCAGCCCGTAGAAGCCGAGGGTCTCCTCGGCGAAGCCCTCCACGGTACCGAGTACGGAGAAGGTGACCATCACGCCCGCGATCAGGAGGGCGCCGCGGTCCCGCAGCCGGTGGGCGAGGCGGGCGATGCCGCGGTCGAGGGCGCCGGTCGCGAAGACGACGGTGATGAACGCGCCGATGGCGAGGACGAAGAGGAAGACGCCCGCGCTGCCGTACAGGGAACCGGTGGCGTCGGGGCCGACGGTGCCGGTCTTCTCGTCCTGCACGCCGTACAGGCCGTTGACCGGCGAGAGGAACAGGTCGTTGAGCCGGTCGACGAAGCTCTGGGTCGATTCGACGCGCTGGTAGGTGCCCTGCACGGGCGCGCCGTCGGCGTCGCGTTCGTACTGTCCGGGCGGGATGAGGAAGGCGAGCAGCCAGACGGCGAGGGTGACGATCGCGAGCACCGTGAGGGCGCTGGGGAAGGTGAACTTCCGTCTGCCCTCGGGTGGTTGGGGTTCCTCCGTGATGGTGCTCGCGTCGGCTTCGCTCATCGCGGGGCGTCCGCGCGGAAGTCGGCTGCGTATTCGCGCAGGAAGGCGCACATGGCGTGCACGGTGTTGCGCAGCTCGGAGAAGAGGACGCGTTCGTTGGGGGCGTGCAGGTTGCACATGCTGTCCTGCGCGCCGAACAGCAGCACCTCGGCGCGGGGCGCGGCCTGGGCGAGCCCGTTGACGAGCGGGATGGAGCCGCCGGTGGCGACGTACGCGGCGTCCTCGCCCCAGGCCTCCTTGAGCGCGGTGCGCGCGGCCCGGTACGCGGGCCCCTCGGTGGCGGCCTCGTAGCCGGGCCCGGTGTCGCCGGGGGTGACGGTGAGGGGCACGCCGAAGGGCCGCAGCGAGAGCAGGTGGTGGACAAGCCGGTCCTGGGCCTCGTGCGGGTCCTGCAGCGGGTGGAAGCGCAGGTTCAGCTTGGCCCGTGCGTACGGCACCACGGCGGAGGCGGCGTGTTCGACGCTGGGGGCGTCCAGGCCGATGACGGTGATGGCGGGCCCGCTCCACAGCCGCTCCCCCAGGCCGCCGGAGCCGAGCAGCGGCAGGTCGCCGCGGACTCCGGCGAGGGTGCGGAACTCGTCGTCGGTGTAGCCGGTGCCGGTCCACGCCTCGCGCCGCAGGCCTTCCACGGCGACGTCGCCGTGCACGTCGTGCAGGGTGCCGAGGGCCTTGGTCAGGACGAGCAGCGCGTCGGGTGCCGCGCCGCCGAACTCGCCGCTGTGGCGCGGCTCGTCGAGGGTGCGGACCTCGACGAGCACTTCGGCGGCGCCGCGCAGGCCGGTGGTGAGGGTGGGGGTGCCGGGGCGCAGGTTGCCGAGGTCGGCGATGACCATGGCGTCGCAGGCGAACCGGTCGGGGTCGGTGGGCGGGTAGGAGTCGAAGGCGCTGCCGTACTCCTCCTGACCCTCGAAGACGATCTTGATGCCGACCGGGGGTCGCCCGCCGAAGGCCCGCAGCATGCCGAGGTGGGCGATGACGTTGGACTTGTCGTCGGCGATGCCCCGGGCGCGCAGGCCGCCCTCGATGGGTGTCGGCTCGAAGGGCGGCGACTTCCACAGCGTCTCGTCGCCGGGCGGCTGGACGTCGTAGTGGCTGTAGAGCAGCACGGTGGGCGCGGCCGGGTCGGGCGGCGGGATCTCGGCGTACACCACGGGCGAGGTGTCGGGCAGGTCGATGCGCTCGATCCGTTCGACGCCGGCCTCGCGCAGCAGCCGGACCAGGAGGTCGTGGGCCTCGTGCACGGGCCCGGCGGGAAAGCCGGGGAAGGCGATGGACGGGATGGCGGCCAACTGCTCCAGGTCGGAGCGCAGCCCGTCCATCAGCGCGTCGACGGTGGCGGGGAGGTCCTGGGCGTCGTCCTGCATCGGTCCGGCACACCTCTCGTCTCACGGCGGTACGGGGTGAGCATCGCGGAGACGGGTGCGGGTCGCATCCGGGGGCGGGTTCCGTGGTCGTTCCGCACCGTCGAGTGGGGCGCCGCCGATCGCCCTGCGGGCTCGTCCTCAAACTCCCCCAGCTACCGCTGGGAGGTGCCCCCAGGACGGGCTGAATTTCGGCCCCCGCCCCGCCCGTTCCTGAAAGTCCTGCCGGACGGGCCTCCTCAAAGGCCGGACGGGCTGATTCACCAGCGGCCGTACGGGTGACCTCAGTCCCGCCTGCGCCCCACGACCAGGCGGCAGCGCGGGCTGCCGTCGGGGCGGCGGCCGAACTCCTCCAGCGGGTACAGCTCGACCGCGAAGCCCGCCGCCTCCAGGTCGGCGCGGACCTCCCCGAGCGGGAACGTGCGGTAGTACATGACGAACGGCGGCCGCCGCAGCCGGTTCCGTACCCGCATCACCGTGTCGAAGCCGAGCAGGGCCCAGTGCAGGGGCGAGGTGACGGGCGAGGGCGCGCCCATCGGGAAGGCGAACACGCCGCCGGGGCGCAGCGCGCGGTGCACCGAGGCGAAGAGGGCGGGCCGCTCGGCGGGCAGGAAGTGCCCGAACGCGCCGAAGCTGACGGCCAGGTCGAAGGCGCCCGCGAAGGGCAGGGCGAGGGCGTCGCCGCGGACCCAGTGCACCTCGGGGCCAGGGTCGCCGTTCCGCTCGGAAGGCTCGGCCGCGCGCCGGGTCCGATCCTGGTCTGCCGCCGTGGCCAGCATGCCCGCGCTGAAGTCGACCCCGGTGACCTGTGCGCGGCACACGGTGCGCAGGGCGCGCAGGCCCGCGCCGGTTCCGCAGCACACGTCGAGGCCCGCGTCGAAAGGGCCGAGTCGGCTGAGTACGGCGGCGGTGGCGTCGAGGAAGCGGTCCGGGGTGCGGAACGGGGTGTGGTCGAACTTCGGGGCGAGCAGGTCGTAGCCCCGCTCCACGGAGGTCAGGGCCTGCTCGGCCAGTTCGCGGAGGGTCGGACCCTGTGAGGTGAACATTCCGTCACCCTAATCGGCACACCTCGTTACTGACTCTGTGTCAATTTTGCCGACCCGTATCTTCCCCGCGGCGCGTACCCGACCGTAACTTGTCAGGAGCACGACGTTCAGGAGCACGACGTTCCTCCCGTACGCGCGCACGTGTGGTCCGGGCCGCAGACAGCGCACCGACTCGCCCCTCTGGGGGTGTCTCGCCGAGCACGTCAATTCCCCACGAGCCGCAAGGAGTTCGCTCGATGCTGCCCTGGTCCCGTCGCACCACATCCGGTCACACCACATCCGGTCACACCACGTCCCGTCCGCGTCGTCCGCGTCCGTCCACCGCCCGTGCCCTGCGCCCGTTCGCCGCCGCACTGCTGCTCGCCGCGGCCGCTCTGGCACCCGCCTCGTCCGCGCAGGCGCAGCCCGCCGGTTCGGGTACGGGTGCTGCCGCCTCCGCCGCCGAGTCGAGCAGCGGCTGGAACGACTACGGCTGCCGTCCCTCGGCCGAGCACCCCCGCCCCGTGGTCCTGGTGCACGGCACCTTCGGCAACTCCGTCGACAACTGGCTGGGGCTCGCCCCGTATCTGGTCGCCCGCGGGTACTGCGTCTTCTCCCTGGACTACGGGCAGTTGCCCGGTGTGCCGATCTTCCACGGGCTCGGCCCGGTCGACGAGTCCGCCGGGCAGTTGGACACGTTCGTGGACAAGGTGCTCGCCGCGACCGGCACCGGGGAGGTCGACCTGGTCGGGCACTCGCAGGGCGGGATGATGCCGCGGCACTACCTGAAGTTCCTCGGGGGCGCCGAGAAGGTGAACGCACTCGTCGGCCTCGCGCCCGACAACCACGGCACCGACCTGAACGGCCTCACCAAGCTGCTCGAGCACTTCCCCGGCGCCGCGGACCTGGTGGACGAGAACACGCCGGGCCTCGCCGACCAGATCGCCGGCTCGCCGTTCCTGACCAAGCTGAACGAGGGCGGCGACACCGTGCCCGGAGTGCGGTACACGGTCATCGCCACCCGCTACGACCAGGTGGTGACGCCGTACGCCTCGCAGTTCCTGGAGGGCCCCGACGTGCGGAACGTGCTGATCCAGGACAAGTGCGCGGCCGACCTGTCCGAGCACGTGGCGATCGGCCTCGCCGACCGGATCGCCTTCCACGAGGTGGCCAACGCCCTCGACCCGGCCCACGCGAAGCCCACCACCTGTGCGTCGGCGGTGAGTTGAGCCGACCGAGGCCGGCGCCTGGCGGGTTGACGACCCGTCAGGCGCGGCTCGGCGGCCGGGACGCTCCGGGTCAGCCGTACATCGCGACGCGGTACAGCGCGGCCAGCGCTTCGTCGAGGGGATGAGGCTGGGGCCTGCCGGAGGAGTCGAGCGTGTTCCACCTCTGCAGGTTCACCGCGACCGCCAACTGCCGCCCGCCGTCGGCACGGGTCATGGCCAGTGCTCCACCACCCCAGACCGTGCCGCCGTGGCCCCAGAAGGTGCCCTGACCGGGGCCCTCCATCGGGTGCAGGCCGAGGCCGTACTCGATCGTCCGCCCCTCCTGGGAGATGACCGGGACGGTACGCCGCATCTGCGCCAGCGACGACGGGTCGACGATCTCCCCGGCCAGCAGCAGGGCGTAGAAGCGGTTGAGGTCCGAGACGGTCGATATCAGCGAGGCCGAAGGGCCCACCCATGACATGTCGAAGACGCTGTAGTCGCGCGGCGGTTCGATCATCCCGAACCACGCCTCGTAGAGCCGCGAGTGCGGCCCGTCGACGTGCGGCCCGTCGGGGAGTTCGGTGTCGCGGAGCCCGGCGCGCTCGATGACGTTCCGGGTGATGTACCGCTCGGCCGTGGTTCCGGTGACGTGCTCCAGGAGCTCGACGAGGAGCAGGTAGTTGGTGTTGGAGTACAGCCCCGGAGTGCCGCCCGGGGCGCCGGCCGCGGGGGCGGTGACGCCCATCCCGATCAGCTCGACGGGGTCGAACCGCGTGAACCGGTGGTCGTCCAGGCTGTCGGGCCGGGTCTGCGCGAGGTCGGGGTACGCCTTCAACGAGGGGTAGGCGTACGGGAGATACTCGGCGAGGCCGCTGGTGTGGTTCAGGAGCATCCGGACCGTGATCGCGTCCCCGCGCTCACCTGGAACAAGGCGCGGAAGGTACCGGCCGATCGGTGCGTCGAGCCCGATCCGGCCGCGCTCGACCTGCTGCAGCACCGCAGCGGCGGTGAAGGTCTTGGTGATGCTGCCGACGCGGTGCCGCATGTCGGCGGTGACGGGACGGCCGGTGGCGACATCGGCGACCCCGGCGGCGCCCCGCCAGACCTCGTCGCCGTCCCGCACCTCCGCGAACAGGCCCGGCATTCCAGCACGGTGAACGTTCTCGACGGCCGCTTCGAGGGCCGCGGAATCCAGTGGGTTCTTCACGTCATGCGTCCTTTCGTCTTCCCCGGGGTGAGCGCCGCATCGCTCGCCCGACCCCCGGACAGCAGGGCACGAGCGGCACGCCAACTCCCCCGGCATGCCGATGTCCTCATTATGCACGCGGTGCGTGCAACACCAAGTGCATAAGTTAGGCTGAGGGTCTGCGAGAGGACCGGCGAGGTGACCGGCGAGAGGAGCGAGATGGCAGGCCGAAGGCGTTGGTCGACCGAAGAGATCCTGGATGCGGCGGCGGAGCTGCTGCGCACGAGCGACGCGGATTCGTTCAGCGTGCGCAAGCTGGCCGCGGCTCTCGGGACCGACTCATCCAGCCTGTACCGGCACTTCCGCAGCAAGACCGAACTGTTGCGCGCGGTGGCCGACCGCATCCTCCTGGCCGCGATGGAGGGTCACAGGCCCGAGGGCGACTGGAAGCAGCGGATCACGGCCCTGGCCCTGCGGGTGCGTGACGCTTTCGGCCGGCAGCCCCAACTCGCCGCGGTCTGGGGGCGGTACGCGTCGAGCGGCGCCGGTTCCCGCCTCGTCATGGAAGAGGTGCTGCAGGCACTGCGCGCGTCAGGCCTGCCCGATGAGGAGATCCCGGCGCGCTATCACCGACTCGCGGTCCTCATCGCCTCGTTGATCGCCTCCGAGGCCGGGGTCAGTACGGTCACCCCGGAGGAGCACGACCAGGGTATGGAGCTGTTCCGCGTGGCGGTACTGGGCGCCGACCCCGAACGCTTCCCGGCCCTGGCCCACTTCGCCCGCGACGTCCGCCCGCTGGGGGCGGACCGCCGCGCCGCGTTCGAGGAGATCCTCGCGGCCCAACTCGCCCACATCGAGGCCTCGATCCCCTCGGACTAGGGGGCGCCTCTCCGATCCTTGCGGATCCGGCCGCCCTCTGAACCGGCCAGGAGCCCGGCCGGTTTCCATGGGCGGCGGAAGCGAGGTGCCGGTCAGCGGCGGCCCTGGCTCATCTCGTACAGCGTGCGCAGGCTCCGGAGAAACGCTTCCCGGTCGGCAGCCGGCACCTGTCCGAGCAGGCGTTCCTCGCCGTTCTGGACGGCGGCCCGGACGGTGTCCCGGAGGCGGCGGCCCTCCGGAGTGAGGGAGAGCAGGCGCACCCGGCGATCCTTGGGGTCGGGCCGGCGGGTCAGCATTCCGCGCGACTCCAGGTCGTCGAGTACGGCGATGATCCGGGTCTTGTCGGCGTGGATGGCCTCGGCCAGTGCGGCCTGGGTACGCAGCGGTGTCTCGTCGAGGTGGCACAGCACCGCATACGCCCACATGGTCAGGTCGTGTGCGTCGAGAACCGGCTTTTCAGCGGCCATCAGGGCACGGCCCAGGGGGACGACCATCGCGGCGAGGTCGGGTCGGGGCGCGTTCCGGTGAGCTGTGTTCATGTCGGCGAAGGTACCGTTTGACAATTCGTATGCTCGCGCAGATCGTAAGCGCATGCGTATGAAACTGTTGAGGTCGCCCTGGACACCTGGGCCGGACCACGGCCGGGACGGTCCCGTCCTGGTCAGCGTCACTGACTTCAGGTTCGACAGGTTCATGGACCTACCCGGTATCCACCGTGCGGCCCGGCGGCTCGCGAACGGCTGGCCGGAGCTTGAAGGGGCGTACGGCATGTGGCTCTGGGCCCGGCCCGCCGCCCGCCACTGCGGCGCCGTGGCCGTCTGGCGCGACGAGGCCGCCCTGCACCGGTTCATCGCCTGGCCGCCACACATCGAGATCATGCGCGCGTACCGGGGAAGGGGCGCCCTGACCTCCACCACCTGGCGCTCGGACGCCTTCGACCCGACGGAGACCTGGGCCCGCGCCCGCACTGGCCTCCTTGCCTGAGCCCGTCCAACTGGACCGAACTTTGAGCCCCGTTCAGCCGGGCCGACGGTGGGCTGCTCGATGTGACGTACGGGCCAACTCCACGCTGAGCAGGGCGATCTGGCGACGGCGCGGTGATACGTGCCGTGGCGTCGGTGGCGGTGAAGCGGGCCGCATGCGATTTTGAGCCGTGCGTCGGCAGCCCTGAGGCTCCGTCAGGGGTGGCTGGTGTCGATGACGCAGAAGAGGTTGTCGTCCGGGTCGGCGAGGACCACGAAGTCGGGGTCCTCCGGATAGCTGTCCCAGTCGACGCGGCGGGCCCCGAGGGCGAGCAGTCGCTTCACCTCGGCGGCCTGGGCGGCGGCGTCCGTCGCGTACAGGTCGAGGTGGACGCGGGGGCGTGGCTGCGGCGGGACGTCGCTGCGGCCGAGCGAGAGGCCCGGCCCGTGACCCGAGGACGGGACCAGGACCACCCAGTCGTCGCCGGGTTCGTCACGGGGTACGTACGACAGGGCGCGGGTCCAGAAGGCGGTCGCGCGGGGGACGTCCGAGACGCCGAGGACGATCGATCCGATGGTCAGCATGGGGGCATCGTGCCAGCCCGGCGGCCCGTTCCTGAGCGGTCAGGCGATCAGGCGGTCAGCGGCCATCGGCGGCGAGGCGGTCGATCTCGTCCTTGGCCTCCTTGAGGCCCACGCCGGTGGCCTCCCGGTACATCTTGATCGCCTGGACCTTCTTGCCCTCCCGCACCAGCGCGAGTACGCCGTCCATGTTGGGTACGACCGATGTGGCGTCGATGCCGAGGTGCTCGATGATCAGGTCGAGCTTCCGCTCCACCCGGGCCGTGCGGCTCGCCGTACGGTCGATCTTGCGCTCGATCAGGCTTCCGGCGAGGAGCAGGGCGAAGGCGAGCAGGAAGACTGCGGTGATGTCCATGATCCGTGATCCTAATGGCCGCCACCGCACGGGCTCCGGGCAGGTGAACTTCCCGTACGGGAGCGGTCGTTACGCCTTCAGCCAGGGTGCCGTGTGCCAACGCCCGTACGAGAGCAGGGTGTTCGAGGCCGAGTCGACCGCGATACCGCCTCCCACGGAGAGGCCACGAGCACGCCTCGCCGACCACCTCAGCGAAGTGATCTGCTTCACACCCTGTCACAGCGGTCGACGCTGCGGTGACTTATGGCCGTACACCGCAGACGGAGGAGGCACCATGACTGAGAACACGCAGGTGGTCGTGATCGGTGGCGGATACGCGGGCGTGATGGCCGCGAACCGGCTGACGCAGCGCGACGACGTGACCGTGACGCTGATCAACCCGCGCCCGGACCTTGTCCACCGGATCCGCCTGCACCAGTTGGTGGGCGGGTCCGACGACGCGGTCGTCGCGTACGAGGACGTCCTGGCCGAGCGGGTCCGGCTGGTGGTCGACACCGTGACGCGGATCGACGCGGCCGCGCGCAGCGTGACCCTTACGGCCGACGCCACGCTCGGCTACGACTACCTGATCTACGCCGTGGGCAGCGGCAGCGCGGAACCGAGCGTGCCCGGCGCCGAGTTCGCGTACCCGATCGCCACCCTGGAGGAGGCACAGCGGCTGCGCGCCGTCCTCGAAGCCACGCCCGCAACGGCCCCGGTGACGGTGGTCGGCGCCGGTCCCACCGGCATCGAGACCGCCGCCGAACTGGCGGAACAGGGCCGCCAAGTGACCCTGGTCTGCGGCGTAGTTCTCGGCCCGTACCTGCACACGCGGGGCCGGCGCTCGGTGGCGAAGCGGTTGGCCGCGCTCGGTGTGACGGTCGTCGACGGCTCGGACACGAAGGTGACGGCGGTGACCCGCGACACCGTACGGCTCGCCGACGGCCGTGAGCTGCCGAGCGAGGTGACCGTCTGGACCGTCGGCTTCGGCGTTCCCGACCTGGCCGCACGCAGCGGGCTGAGCACCGACACCTTGGGCCGCCTGCTCACCGACGAGACGCTGACGAGCGTGGACGACGCACGCATCGTCGCGGCCGGGGACTCGGCGGCACCCTCCGGCCTGCCGCTGCGGATGAGCTGCCTGAACGCGTCGCCGCTGGGCGCGCGGGCCGCCGACACCGTCCTCAGCCGGCTCGCGGGTGAGCAGCCGGAGCACCTCCGCCAGGGCCTCTCCGCCCAGTGCGTCAGCCTGGGCCGGAGCGCGGGCATCTACCAGTTCGCCAACAGGTCCGACGTGGCGGTGTGGCTGCACATCGACGACGGCCTGGGCGCCCGGCTCAAGGAGGTGGCCTGCAAGGCCACCCCCAAGCACCTGGCGGACGAGGCGCACAAGCCCGGTTCGTTCAGCCTGCACCGTATGCCGGGCGGTGTCGCCAAGCGCGAGCAGCTACTGCGCGCCCACCGCGCTGACCGTACGGAGACACCGGCGGCCGCAGACCCGGCGGTCTGACCGGTGCGTGCCGCGCGGGCCGTGCTGGCCGTGCTGGCCGTGCTGTGAACACGTACGAACGCGGTCGGCCACCACGGCCGACCGCGCGGGACGAGGAGTGGGGACGAGAGTTGAACGACGACGCCACCGACCGGGCGACCGAGGTGTTCCTCGCCCACCGCAGCCTGCTTTTCACCGTCGCCTACGAGGTACTCGGATCGGCGGCCGACGCCGAGGACGTCCTCCAGGAGACCTGGCTGCAGTGGGTCAAGGCCGACCGGCGGCAGGTGCGCGACCAGCGCGCCTTCCTGGTCCGGATCACCACCCGCCAGGCGCTCAACCGGCTGCGCACGATGAAGCGCCGCCGGGAGGCGTACGTCGGCCCCTGGCTGCCCGAGCCGTTGCTCACCGCGCCGGACGTGGCCGCGGACGTCGACCTTGCCGAGAGCATGTCGATGGCGCTGATGCTCGTCCTGGAGACGCTGTCGCCGACCGAGCGTGCTGTGTTCGTGCTGCGCGAGGTCTTCGACATCGGTTACGACGAGATCGCGGCCGCCGTCGACAAGAGCCCCGCTGCCGTCCGCCAGATCGCCCACCGCGCCCGCAAACACGTCGACGCCCGCCGCCCCCGCCAGGTGGTCTCCTCGAACGAGAGCCAGGCGGTCCTGCTGTCGTTCCAGCACGCCGTCGAAACCGGGGACCCGCAGGCCCTCCTCGATGTGCTCGCCCCCGAGGTCGTCCTGATGAGCGACGGCGGCGGCATCAAGCACGCCGCGCTGCGGCCGGTGGCGGGCGCCGACCGGGTGGCCCGGATGTTCGGCGGCGGCATCGGCAAGGTCGAAGCCACGATCACCACCGAACCGACCGCGATCAACGGCAACCCAGCACTCCTCGTCCGCATGGACGGCGAGCTCGACGGCGTCATGGCGCTCAGTGTCGAGAACGCCCGCATCACCGGCCTCTACTACGTCCGCAACCCCGAAAAGCTGTCCCACGTCACCTCCGCGACCCCGCTCACTCTCCTCTGAACCGCACCGAACACCGCACCGACTGAACACCGACGGGCTCGACCTCGGACCAGTAAAGGAAGCAATTGATGATTACGACGGAGCAAGCAACGGTTTCGCTGGCCGGAAAGGTGGCGGTCGTGACCGGAGCGGGGTCCGGGATCGGTGCGGCGACCGCCGCCACGCTGGCGGCCCGGGGAGCGCGGGTGTGCTGCGCCGGACGTGACGCCGGGCGCGTGGAGCGGACGGCCGAGAAGATCACGGCTGCCGGTGGCGAGGCGTTCGGGCTGCGGGTCGACGTGGCGTCGCCGGAGGACAACGAGGCGATGGTCCGCGAGACGGTCGCCCGTTACGGCGCCGTACACATCGCACATCTCAACGCCGGCACGGGGCACTGGGCCGGTGTCCTGGACTACCCGCTGGAGGAGTGGGACCGCACGATGGCGGTGAACCTGCGGGGTGTGCTGCTCGGGCTGCAGGCGGCGGGCCGGGCGATGCGCGACGCGGGCGGTGGCTCGGTCGTGGTCACCTCGTCGGCGGCCGGGCTCACCGGAGTCCGGATGTCGTCGGCGTACTCGGCGTCGAAGCACGGGGTGATCGGTCTGGTGAAGTCGGCCGCCCTGGAGCTGGGGCCGGCCGGTATCCGGGTCAACACCATCTGCCCGGGATACATCGCCAGCAACGACCTCATGCGGAGGATGGGCGAGGAACTCGACATCGACAGCCGCTTTCCGCTGCGCCGGCCGGGGCGCAGCGAGGAGGTCGCCGACCTGGTCGCGTTCCTGGCCGGTGACAGCGCGTCGTTCATCACCGGCAGTGTGTTCACCGTCGACGGCGGCTGGCTGGCCGGCGGCATCGACCTCCAGGAGGATGCCGTGGCTCACGGAACCGGTGACGACCGGGTCGCCGCCCTTGCCAACACGTACTCCCCGAACGCCCCGTAGGTCCCCGAACCCGCAGAAGCGAGGCTCGGTCAGCGCTTCGAGGCCCCCGCTCCGACCTCCTGCTCCCACTGCCGCTCCCGCTCCCTTTCCCGTTCCAGTACGGCGTGCAGTGCGGGCAGGGGCGTACCGGTGTACGTGGGGTGGTCGTCGTCCGGGACGGTGCGCCACCAGTCCGAGCCGCCGTCCTCGATGCAGCGCAGCAGGATGCCCTCGCGCAACCCCCAGGGGCAGACGGTGAGTTCGTCGACCGCGGTCAGCTTCATCACGGTGTGCGCGACCAGGGCGCCCGCGAGCGACTGCCGGGCGCGGGCCCCCGAGATCCCCGGCAGCTCGGCCCGCTCGGCACTGCTGCGGGACGCCAGCTCCGGGAGCGCCCGGCGCAGATCGGCGCGGGCCAGACCGCGCGGCGTGAACGGCCCGAACCGTCCCGGCGCCGCCCCGCACAACCGGGCGAGCTGCTGGAACGTACGCGAGGTCGCCACCGTCGTACGCGGCGCCTCCCAGCGGATCCGGGCCGCCGCGTCCCGCATCTGGTGGCGTACGTGCCGTCTCAGCTCCTTGACCCGGCGGGGCGCGGGCGGGTCCTGCGTGCCGAAGAACTCCCGGGTGAGCCGCCCCGCGCCCAGCGGCAGCGACAGCGCGAAGTCCGGCAACTTCGAGCGCCCGAAGGCCACTTCGAGGGAGCCGCCGCCGATGTCGAGCATGGCGAGCGGCCCGGCCCGCCAGCCCATCCAGCGGCGCGCCGCGAGGAAGGTCAGCTCGGCCTCGACATGGCCGGGCAGCACGTTCAGGGCGACCCCGGTCCGGTCGGCGACGGTGCGCAGGATGTCGGCCCGGTTCGGGGCGTCCCGCACGATGGCCGTGGCGAAGGCGAACGGTTCGGTCACGCCCCAGCGGTGCCCCTCGGCGCGCGCGGCGCCCACCGCCTCGACGATCCGGGCCACCTGATCGTCGGGCACGTGCCCGCCGCGGTCCACGTGTTCGGCCAGGCGCAGCGCCCGCTTCGCGGTGTGCACCGGCAACGGAACGGCACCGTCCGTGTCCGCGACGACCAGACGTGCCGTGTTCGAGCCGACATCGATCACTCCCATACGCATTCCTTCCCGGTACCCGAGGAGGCCCGCACCATGCGGGAAGCGGGGTGCAGTCGGCCTCAACCGGCTTGATCCGATGGCGTGTTGTGGCCGGTCCACTCGTCGCCCCGGCGCACGCCACGGCACACTCGGCCCTCCCGTGACACCCCGTTCCGGACCTCCACCCCACCTTGGGAGCAGCCCATGACGACACCCTCACCGCAGCAGCCACCGCGCGGCCCGCTCGACCGGCTGCTCGCCCTCGGCACGCTGCCCGTCGCCGCGCTCGCCCTGACCGGGACGCTCGCGGCGTACATCACCCTGGTCGCGTTCGGGAACCTGACGGACTTCGGCACCAACCGGGAGTTCGTACGTCATGTGCTGGCCATGGACACCACGTTCGGCGACAAGGACGTGATGTGGCGGGCCGTCGGCTCCCGGCTGCTCCAGGACCTGGCGTACGTGGCGGTCATCGCGTGGGAGGTCCTCGCGGCCGTCGTCCTGGTGACGGCGACGGTGCTGTGGTTCCGGGCGCTGCGCTCGCGTACGGAGGAGCGGACTCCGTACGCGAGATACGCGAAGTACGCGAGGTACGAGCGGGCGCGGCGGGCTACGACGCTCGGGGCCGTGATGCTGATGCTGCTGTTCGGGCTCGGGTTCGTGGCCGTGGGCGGCGAGTGGTTCTCGATGTGGCAGTCGTCGAAGTGGAACGGCCTGGACGCGGCCGCCCGCAACTTCACCCTGGCGGGCTTCGTGCTGCTGCTCGTCCACCTGCCGTCGGCACAGTGGACGGAGCGGGAGCGGGAGCGGGAGCAGGAGCCGGAGCCGGAGCAGGACACTGTCACAGACGTCAACTCACGTGACTCAGCCCGAGATTGACGCTTTGTCAGCCACGACCTCGTCAGCCACGACCCGTTCCCCGGCGGCCACCCGTACCTCCCGCGCGCTCCGTCGACGCGGTGGCGGGGCGAGCAGCGGTACCGCCGCCACGGCCGCCGTCAGGAGGAACGCCGCGCCGAGCCCGTACCGTTCGGCGAACAGACCGAGCAGCGCCGGGCCGGTGAACGTGCCGATGCCGAGGAAGAACACGGCGGCGGTGAAGCCGGTGGACGGGTGCTCGGGGAAGACCTGGTAGCTCCACACGGCGAGCAGCGCCGAGCCCGCCATGAAGGCGCAGCCGTAGAGGACAGCGGAGAGCAGCACTCCGGCCGTGTGTCCGGGGGCGGCGGCGAGCAGGACCGCGGCCGCGGCGATGCCGGTGAAGACGACGGTGTGCGCGCGGCGCAGCCCGTACCGCCCCACGAACCAGCCGGTGAGCACCCCCGCCGTGCCGGAGAGGCCCATCGTGGTCCAGAACAGCGGCACGGTGAGGGCGCCGGCCGGGGCGTGCCGGGTGACGGTCTCGACGGCGAAGCTCCAGTAGACGGCGCCGCTGAGGCCGTAGAACAGCGCGGTGAAGTGCAGCGGAAGTGCGGCTCTGCTGATGAACAGGCCGATGCGCAGCGGCACTTGGCCGCTCACGGGCGTGCGGTGCGTGCCGCCCGGCAGGACCAGGAGGTTGCCGACGGTGGCCGCGAGCGCGGCCACGGCGAAGCCCGACCAGGCGTACCGCCAGGCCGCTCCCCCGGCGAGCAGCGCCATCGGCCCCGCGAGCGCCACGGCGAAGGCGGTGCCGGTGGCTATCGCCCCCATCACCCGGTCCCGGCTGCCGGCCGGAACGGCCCGGTCCACCACGTCCGAGTAGGGCGCCCAGACCCACCCTGAGCCCGCGCCCGCCACGATCAGGCCCACGGTCAGGGTGACCGAGTCACGGGCGGCGGCCACGGCGGCCATGCCGACGGTGGCGCAGATCCCGCCGACGACGACCAGGGGCCGGGGCCCGATCCGGGCGACGAGTACGCCGACGACCAGCGGGCCGACCACGTATCCGACACAGGCGGCGCTGCCGATGAGGCCGACCTGCGCCACGGACAGGCCGAACTCCCGGCGGAACTCGGGCAGGAACAGGCCGTACCCGTAACGCGCGAAGCCGAAGGTCACGCCGATCATCGCCGCACCGACCAGACCCACCCGCCACGCCTGCCGTACCTGTTGCGCCTGTTGCACCTGTTGCATCGCCCGCTCCTCCGGTCATGGGTGCCTTTTCGGTCCCCCTCAGGCTGTGACCTGGGCGTACGCCAAACCAGTGGCGGAAACGTCAGGGTCCACTAGATTTACGCCATGAGCCTTCCGGACGCCTCGGTCCCGAACCCGGCCCCGATCCGGGTCGCGGTCCTCGTCCTCGACGAGACCTCACTCTTCGAACTCGCCGTGCCCTGCGCCGTGTTCGGCCGGGCCGCCGCCGACTTCGCGCCGCCCTGGTACGAGTTGACGCTGTGCGGCACCGCGCCCGGCACCCACCACGCGGCCGGCGGTCTGCGCCTGGAGACGGCGCACGGCATCGAGGCCCTGGCGGACGCGGACCTGGTCGTCGTACCGGCGTGCATGGCGGACCGGTACGAGCCGCCGCCCGAGCTGCTCGACGCACTGCGCGCCGCGCACGCGCGCGGCAGCCGGATCGCGTCGCTGTGCTCGGGCGCCTTCGTGCTCGCCGAGGCCGGGCTCCTCGACGGCCGCACCGCGGCCACGCACTGGATGTACGCCGAGGAACTGCGCCGCCGCCACCCCCGCGTCAAGGTCGACGAGCAGGCCCTCTACATCGACGACGGCGCCCTGCTGACCAGCGCGGGCACGGCCGCCGCGATCGACCTGTGCCTGCACATCGTGCGCCGCGACTACGGCTCGGCCGCGGCGGCGGAGGTCGGGCGCCGCATGGTGGTGGCCCCGCACCGTGAGGGCGACCAGACGCAGTACGTACCGGCCGCCGCGCCCGCCGTGCCGCCCCGTTCCGCGGCGGGGGTCTCGCCGGTCCTCGACTGGGCGCTCGCCCGGCTGCACCGGCCGCTGGCCATCGGCGAGTTGGCCGAGCGGGCGGGCATGAGCGCCCGCACCTTCGGCCGGCACTTCACGCGGGAGGTCGGCACGACGCCGTTGAAGTGGCTCAACCAGCAGCGCCTGGCGCGGGCCAGGCAACTCCTGGAGACCACCGACCTGCCGGTGGACTCGGTCGCCGAGCGCAGCGGCCTCGGCTCCGCCGACAGCCTGCGCCAGCACTTCCACCGCACCCTGGGCACGACCCCGGCCGCGTACCGCCGCACCTTCCGCGGCAAGCGGCTCCCCTAGGCCGTGTCCGTAGGCCGTGTCCGTAGGCCCTCAGTGCGCGGGGGCCGGGTCCTCCGCGACCGTCTTGCGGGTCGGGGCGTCGTCCGAGACCGGGACGTGCAGCCAGACCGCCTCCGAGGGCACGCCCTTGTCGTCGACGGCCATGAGCATGTACCAGCCGGGCGGCACCAGGGCCGGGTTGTCCGGCAGGGCGACCTCGACGCCGTCGGCGGTGCGCTTGAAGTCCAGGGCGATGGACCGCTGTTCGACGTTGGTGACATGTGTGAACGCACCGGGACGCAGCAGCCGCATCTTCTTGATGCGGGCGGCGTCCTTGCTGCGGAAGGCGGCCTTCTCGCCCAGCTCGACGCTGCCGCGCTTGCCGTCGGGATCCCTCAACTCGGGCCGTGCGCCGCCCTGGTGGAGATACGGGGGTGTGTACAGCTCGATGCGCTGCTCGAAGGTGCTGAGCTTCGAGTTGGCCTTGTCGGCGAAGAGGGAGTCCGAGCCGAAGGTCATCACCCGGCCGTCCGGCAGGAGCAGCCCGCCGGAGTGGTAGTTGCGGCCCACCAGCGGGTCGGCGGCGTCCTCGAACTTGTTGCTCTTGGGGTCGTACAGCGAGGCCTTGAGGACGTTGGTTGCGCTCTTGCCCCGGTAGTCGCCGGAGCCGTTGGTGGTGAGCACCGAGTCGTCGGGGAGGATCACGCTCGTGGGGTAGCGGGCCTTGTCGTACAGGGTCGGGCCGTCCACGAAGCGCGGCTTGTCGGCCTTCAGGTCAGCGAGCCGGGTGTGGTCGGTGGCCTTCTCGGACTCACCGACCCCGCCACCGCCGAGCACCATGTACTTCTGGTCCTGGGCCGGGGGCAGCAGCACCGACATCGAGGTCTCCAGGATGTCCGGGTCGGTGATGCCGGGCACCTTGCTGAACTTGTTGCTGTCCAGGTCCCACAGGCCCGGCTCGCGCCCCTGGTCGTCAGGACCGTACCCGGCGTTGGAGCCGGTGTAGAACAGCCGGCCGTCGTCGGCGAGGAACAGCGCCGGGTAGGTCGGGAAGAACCGGGACTTGGGGAGGTAGCGCCACTTCTTGGTCCGCGGGTCGTACATCTCGTTCTTGCCCGGGACGACCTGGCCGATCTCGTCGAGCCCCGACACGGAGAGGACCTTGCCGTCCTCCAGGGTGGTCAGGGTCGGGTACCAGCGGGCCTCGCCCATCGGGTCGACCTTGATGTACTTCTCGGCGACCGGGTCGAACTCGTAGGCGTCCTTGATGCCTTGGAAGTCCTTCTTGTCGAACGACAGCTTCTGCGCGATGCCGTAGACGTTCTTCCGCTCGTCACCCTTGAGCCCTGAGATGCGGTACTGGTCCTGCGAACCGGTCTGGTGCTCCTCGCCCTTCTCCAGCGCCTCCACATACACGCGCGCGCTGGACGCGGTCACCTTCGCCTTGCCGGTCTTCGGGTCGGTGGTCTTCTCGGCTCGCGGCACGACCAGGCTGACCTGGGACTCGAAGGACTTGCCGGTCTCCTGGCCGGTGAAGCGGGTACCGGCGGGCAGCGTCTTCGGCTTGTCCGGGTTCTCGTTGTAGACGATCATCAGGCCGCCGGCCTTCTCCACATCGCCCTTGAGCGACTCGTAGCGCTGCGTGCCGCCCGCCACCAGCAGGTTCCCGTCCGGGAGTTGGGTGTGCCCGGCGCAGAACAGGTCGGCGGGCGTGGGCACGTTCTCGTAGGTGTCCTTGACGGGATCCCACAGCACGGTACGGAACGTCTTCGCGTCGAACATCTTCGCGTTGTTGCCCGAACCCGCGATCAACAGCACCTTGCCGGTGTGCAGGAGCGCCGCGTGAATGGTGTTGATGCGGTACTTCTCGGGCACGTCCACGACCTTCCACTGGCCGCGCTGCGCCTTGTACTCCGGCTGGTCGATCTCGTACGCGTGGTAGCGCTCCGACGCGAAGTCGTAGACCGCCGGGGCGTTGGTCGCGGCAAGCACAAGGACGACGCCGCCCCCCAGGAGGACCCGGGTGGTGCGGCGGCTCGGACGGTATCCCATCGATCTACTCCCCACAGGCACAACTCCAGCGACCCTCTACGCCCCCTTATGGGCGTTATGAACGTATTGCACTCTATGACGAGGAACGGCATTAGTCCTGGATGCCGATACGGACGCTGACCACCGGCCCTCCCCGGGGAGAGCCCGGGGAGAGCGCCCTCACGCGGCCACCGAACGGTCGGGCATTGGCCAGATGCTTGCGGTTCCGGACCATCTGGCCACTGGTTACGGCATCGGCTCCGACGCAGGATCGAGGCATGAGAGTTCTCTGGATCTTCGCCCACCCCGAACGCCACTCCCTCAACGGCACCTTGCTCGACACGGGCCTGCGCACCCTCGACACGCTCGGCCACGAACACCGGGTGTCCGACCTGTACGCCATGGGCTGGAAGGCCGTGGTCGACGGCGCCGACTTCCCGGCGGCCGACACCGGCGACTCCGGGCGGCTCCGCGTCGGGGACGCGCAGGAACAGGCGTACCGTGGCGCGGAGTTGAGCCCTGACATCCGGGCCGAGCAGGAGAAGATCGCCTGGGCGGACGTGCTGGTGTTCCAGTTCCCGCTGTGGTGGTTCGGGCCGCCCGCGATCCTCAAGGGCTGGTTCGACCGCGTCCTCGTGCAGGGCTTCGCCTTCGGCCTCAAGGACGCCGACGGCACGACACTGCGGTACGGCGCGGGCGGACTCACCGGCAAGCGCGCCCTGATCGTCACCTCGGTCGGCGCACGGGAGTCGAGCTTCGGGCCGCGCGGCATCCACGGCCCGATCGACGAGGTTCTCTTCCCGCTCCTGCACGGCACGTTCTGGTACACGGGCATGGCCCCGCTCGCCCCGTTCACCGTCTACGGCGCCGACCGGACGACCCCCGAGGGCGCCCTCGACACCGCCGAGGCCCTGAGCCGGCGCCTGCGCACCCTCGAGTCCGAGGCGCCGCTCGCGTACCGCCACGAACAGGGCGGTGACTACGACGAGGACCTGGTCCTGCGCCCCGAGGCGGCACCGGGACGGAGCGGGGTCGCGGCACACCGTACGGACGACGATCCCGAGCGGCTCGACCGAACGGACCAACTCCCGTTGCACAGTGCGCAATTGAGTTTGCGGCACTTGCCTGTCTAGGTCACACCCGTCACTGTGTTCCCATGGCTGCCCCCGCACACTCCAGAAGGCGACTGCTCGGCACCCTCGCCTCGGCGGGCGCCCTGATGGCGCTGCCCGCGTCCGCGAGCGCCGGACCCGTGGCATCCCGCCCGGCACCCGCGCCCCGCCCGGACGGCACGTCCCGCCGGAAGAACGCACCCCGCCCGCTGCTCATCGGCGCGTACACCTCGGCGGCCGGGGGTAGCAAGGGCATCGGCGTGGCCTCGTACGACCCGGCGACGGGGCGGATCACAGCAGGCGGGACGGTGACCGGACCGGCCGACCCCTCGTATCTGGCGCCGCATCCGGACGGCCGCAGCTATTACGCCGTGAACGAGCAGGACCAAGGCGGTGTCACCGCGATCCGCTTCGTGCCGGACGGCGCGCACGAGGTGATCGGCCGGCGCGACAGCGGGGGCGCGGGCCCCTGCCACCTCTCCGTGCACCCCGAGGGGCGCTGGCTGCTCAGCGCCCACTACGGCTCCGGGAGCGTGGCCGTCCACCCGATCGACGCGTCGGGCGCCCTGGGCGAGCGCACCGACCTCGTCACGCACTCCGAGCCGCCGCCGGGACCCGGTCAACAGGGGCCGCACGCACACCAGTTCAGCACCGCACCGGACGGCAGGCACCTGCTCGCCGTCGACCTGGGCACCGACACCGTCTACACGTACCGGCTCGACACCGGCGCGGGCACCCTGAGCCGGGTCGCGCAGGTCTCGCTCGCGCCGGGCGCGGGCCCACGGGGGCTGACCTTCCACCCCTCGGGGCGGTACGCCTACCTCGCCAACGAGCTGGACAACACAGCGGTGGTCTGCGCGTACGACCCGGACAGCGGCAGGCTCACGCCGGGCACCCCGCAGGAGACCGGCACCGGATCCGGTACGAGCTATCCGGCGCAGTTCGCGGTGACCCCCGACGGGGCGTTCGCCTACCTCGCCAACCGGGGCCACAACAGCCTCACCCGCTATGCCGTCGAGGGCGACGGGGCCCGCCTTCGACTGCTCGACACGGTGCCGGTCGGCGGCGACTTCCCGCGCCACATCGCACTGTCCCCGGACGGCGGGCTGATCTTCGCGGCGAACCAGAAGTCGGGCACCGTGACCGTGTTCGCGGTCGACCCGTCCGACGGGCGGCTGAGTGCGACGGGCGAGGCGTTCACGGCGCCCATGGCAGCGTGCGTGCTGCCGCTCTGAGACGCCACTCCGATACGCCCCGCAGACCCGGCCAACCGATCATTTCCGGCCTCAACTCCCGTACTGTGAGGGCGGGTTCGGGACATCCTTCGGTGATCAAGCACGCGCTGTAACACCCCCCGAACCGGGCATAGTTGGGCATCTCACATGTCAGGACGCGGGCATATGCCGCATGCACCACCGGATCGTGTGTTGCCAAATCCCTTACGGGGCATGCCTGCCTGTGCGAGAGTCGTATGCGGCTCTCCCGTCAGCCTTTGTCGTACCGCGCCTGCATCGGAGTACGTCATGCCGTCCCCCCTCTTCGCGGACCGCCCCGCGGCCCAGCCGCCGGAGCGCGGCACGGTCGACGCGCTCATCTCCCAGACGCGACGACTGCGCGGCGGTGTCGACGCCGTGCGCCGCGACTCCCCCGACGACGAGCTCGACCCGCAGGGCCGCTGGCAGCGCGCCCTGTGCCAGCTCGCCATGCACCAGCTCGACGACCTCGACGGCCACTTGGGCCAACTGCGCCAGGGCCTCCCCGACGACTCCCCCGAAGCGTTCGGCAGCGCCGACGCCGAGGCGACCGTATCCCCGGTCGCCGGGGTCGAGTCACAGCGCTCCCTGCTCAGCCGTGTCGGCAGCGCCGAGTGGAACCTCCTCACCGACGAGGTGACCTGGTCCGGCGAGCTCTACCAAATATTCGGGTGGGAACAGACCAAACAGCCCCTGACCCTCGACGAACTCCCCGCCCTCGTCCACGAGGACGACCAGCGGCTGCTCACCACGATGGTGACCGACTGCCTCATCGACGGCCGGCCCATCGACGGCGAGTTCCGCATCGTCCGCCCCGACGGCAGCGTGCGCACCGTGCACATGATGGGCGAGCCCGTCCTCGACGCCAACGGCATGACCGCCTCCATGTGGGCGGTGCTTCGGGACGTGAGCGAGTTGCGCCGCAGCCGGATCGCGGTGCGTGAGACCGGCGAATCGCTTCAGCGCCAGCAGCACATCGCGCAGACCGAGCACCGGGTGGCGGTCGAGTTCCAGGAGGCCGTACTGCCGCCGTGGCGCGGCTCCCTGCGCCCACCGCACGGCGGCCCCGGCGCATTGGACCTGGCCGCGCACTACCTGCCGTCCTCCACCAGCGCGCTGATCGGCGGCGACTGGTACGACGCGATGCAACTGCCCGACGGGGACACCCTGTTGAGCGTCGGCGACCTGACCGGACACGGCGTCGCCGTCACCTCGGAGATGGCGATGCTGCTCGGCGCACTGCGCGGCATGGCCGTCGCCGGTGCCCAACCCGGGCCGCTGCTGGGCTGGTTGAACCAGATGGTCGACGCGTCCGTGCAGCCCGCCCTCGGCAGCGCGGTCTGCTGCCGCTACAACCCGGCCAACCGCACCCTCACCTGGGCGCAGGCCGGGCACCCCGCCCCGCTGCTGTTCCGCGACGGGACGGGGCGCGCGCTGACCCCGCCGGACGGCGTGCTCCTCGGCGCCACCTCGGGTGCCTCGTACGAACAGGCCGAGGAGACCCTGGAGTCCGGCGACCTGCTGCTGCTGCACACGGACGGTCTGGTGCCGGGACGCGACAGCGCGATGGCCACCGACCGGCTCCTGGACCTCGCGCCCCGGTTCGCCGAGGCGCGCGGCGCGCAGGACTGCGTACGCACGGTCGTCGAGGAGTTCGGGCAGGCCGAGCGCGGGGACGACGCGTGCGTCCTGGTCGCCCGGATCGGCGCCAACTGACCGGCACACGCCATCAGGCAGAGGGCCCCGCAGGAGCTGTGGGGCCCTGAGTCAGGCGTGCTGAGAGTGCCTTGTACGTATGGCGTTGGACGTATCGCGTTGTACGTGGGGCGTTGTACGTGGGGCGGTGTGCGCCCACGTACCCCCTCGGTCAGGCCTTCATGTTGCTGCCCTTCGCCCTCGACTGGGGCTTCGGCAGGGCGAGTTGGATCTCCTCACGGAGGTCCTGGATCTTCGGGTAGCTCGCGTACTGGCCGGTGAGCCGGTACATCTCGCGGAGCCGGTCCCAGGTGCGGTGCGAGGAGGTCTCGCCCATGGACACCAGGGCCAGGCGGGCGTACCGGTCGGCCTGCTCCGGGTCGTCCGCGATGAAGCAGGCCGAGGCCAGCGAGAGATAGTCGAAGATCTTCGAGCGCTGCCGGCCGCCCGCGCGCAGCTCCAGGGCCTCCTTGGCGTGCCGCTGCGCGGTGTTCGACGCCGCCGGTTCGTGCTCGGCGAGCGTGCGGTACGCGAGCGCCTGCATGCCGTGCATGTCCGCCTCGTCGAACATCTGCATCCAACTGGGCGGCGGCACCTCGCTCTTGTCCGAGACGAACAGCTCCTCGGCCTCGCCGAGCGTGCGCCGCATGGCCTGGCCCTTGCCCATGGCTGCCTGTGCCCAGGCCTCGATGGTGTGCAGCATCGCCTGCGTACGCGGCAGGACCTCGGGGCCCGAGCCGGTTCTGGCGAGCTTCATCAGGTCGAGGGCGTCGTCGGGGCGGCCCAGGTGCACCATCTGGCGGGCGCCCCTGGAGAGCGCCTCGGCGGCGCGTGGCCGGTCGCCGCCCTCGCGGGCGGCGTGCGCGGCGATGACGAAGTACTTCTGCGCGGTGGGTTCGAGGCCGACGTCGTGCGACATCCAGCCCGCGAGTACCGCGAGGTTGGCAGCGACGCCCCACAGGCGGCGCTGGAGGTGGTCGGGGTGTCGGTAGGCGAGCATGCCGCCCACTTCGTTGAGCTGACCCACCACCGCCTTGCGTTGCAGCCCGCCCCCGCGGGACGCGTCCCAGGCGCGGAACACCTCCACGGAACGCTCCAGCTCCTCGATCTCCTGGGACCCGATGGGGGCGGCCTCATAGCGGTCGTACCCAGCGGGGTCGGCGTGCAGGGGATCGTGGGTGCGGGGAGCGTCGGTGGCGAGAGCCGGATCGGTGTGCAGCCAGTCGTGCATGGCGGTGCTGAGTGCGGAGCCCGCGGCGAGCGCGGCGCCCGCGCCCACCAAGCCGCGTCGGTTGAGCATGAGGTCCATTCCCGTGAATTCGGTGAGGACCGCAGCAGTCCGCTCGGGCGCCCAAGGCAGACCGTCGGGGTTGTCCAACTGCCCCTTGCTCTGCCTCTTTCCCGTACGCCCGTGCCGGACCAGACCGAGGTCCTCGATGGTCACGACACGGCCGAGTCGCTCGGTGAACAGGGCCGCAAGGACCCGCGGCACGGGATCGCGCGGGATCTCTCCCAAGTCGATCCAGCGCCGCACCCGCGAGGTGTCGGTCGCCAGTTGCGGATGGCCCATGGCCGCCGCCTGCCGGTTCACGAGTCTCGCCAGTTCGCCCTTGGACCAGCCGGCCAGGCCGAACAGGTCTTGCAGGCGACTGTTGGGTTCGCTGTTCACGTCAAGCCCCCAGGTTCTCGGCTGAGTTGACAGTAACCGCCTGTCAGATGCGGTGCGACTATTCGCCAGGGTTCGCCAGGGTGCGCTACGTGGTGTGCCACAGGCCGGGAGGTGTCAGGTAGATATGCGCCACCCCGACCCGGCGGCCGCACCGCACTCCCCAGGGTGCGGCCACGCCGCCGGGCCGGGTGGCGCATGAGACTCGTCGGCACACGAAGGGATCTGTTTCGCCCATGTACGCAGCATCGTCCTCCGTGTCCGCTCCGCCCCGGCCGCCGGTCCACCGACAGGGCAGCGGCCCGTACTTGGCACCGCCCCGGCAGGCCGCCCCCGCCATAGGCGGCGGCCGGCTGCGCCGCGCACCGGCGCCGGGCACCCAGTCGCTCAGCGGCAGACTCGACCTCTCGGGTCCGCAGGGCGCGCAGTTGCGCACCGCCATCGCGTCGGTGCTGCGCATCTGCCCGGAGTTCAACCCGGTGCAGGTACTGCGGCGCAGCGGACGTTCCGTACTACTCGTCGGCACGACCGGACGCTCCACCGCGGTCGCCAAGTGCTTACTGGATCACTCGCCCGCCTGGTCGGAGCGGATCCAGCACGAAATAGCTTCTTATCGCGCGTTCGTCCGGCACCGTCCGCCGGTCCGCGCGCCACGGCTCATCGCCGCCGATCCGGTGGGCGGCACCCTGGTCATCGAGCGGATGCCCGGCCGGGTCGCGGCCGTGCAGCGGCACCCGGCGGAGGCGCCGCCGCGCGCCGACGTACGGACCGCGCTCGGGGCGATCGTCCGGCTCAACGCCTGGCGGCCGCCGGCCGGGATGTTCGACGCCCCCCTCGACTACGGCTCGCGGATCTCCCGCTACCACGACCTCGGCCTTCTCACCGACCGCGACCTGGGCGACCTGCAGAAGCTGCTGCACGGCATCGCGCACTCCTCGGGCCCCGGCGGCATGGGCCAGTTCTGTCACGGTGACGCGCTGCTCCAGAACGTGCTGCTCTCCCCGGCAGGCCCGGTGCTCGTCGACTGGGAGCACGCGGGCTGGTACCTGCCGGGGTACGACCTGGCGACCCTCTGGGCCTGCCTCGGTGACGCCCCGTTGGCGCGGCGGGAGATCAGTCAGCTCGCCCAGTCCAAGGGTCCGGCGGCCCGGGACGCGTTCCTGGTGAACCTGATGCTCGTACTCACCCGGGAGATCCGGACGTACGAGACGGCGGTGCAGCGCGCCATGAACGACACGGCCCCGGCGGCACCGGGCCAGGCCCCGCCCGGTGCGGTGCCGTCCGGCGAGGAGCAGCGGCTGCTGCTCAGGCGGCTGCACGACGACTGCGCGCTGGCCCGCAGGGCGGTGCGCGCGGCGGTCGGCACTCGCTGACGGGGACCGGCGGCCCGGGACGTGCGCAGGGGTTGGGCACGTCCCGGGCCGCCGCCGCACGGCGCGGCGCGGACGGCGCCGGTCCGGCACAGCGTCGCCCGAGGGGGGAGACGTGCCGGGCCGGACGCCGTCGCAAGTGTCGTAGCGGGTCCGGGAACAGGGCCGGGGAACACCCCCGGCCCTGTTCCCGCGTTCCGGGGCCGGATCCGGGTCAGGGGCTGTGACACGGCAGGTACCGTAGGGGGACCGATCTCATGGGCCCTCCTGGTGGGCTGCGTGAACCCCAGGAGGACCAAGAGCATGACGACGAACCGTGGCCGCAAGGACGTCATCCGGGACCGGATGACGGCGACCGGCGAGTCGTACAACGTGGCCGCCCGCAACCTGAAGTCGATGAAGGACATGGGCGCCACCCGCGAGGCCGTCCGCACCCAGCGCTGGCGCCCCGCCGAGTCCCTCGACGTGCCGTGCCCCTGCGGCGGCCTGTGCGAGCCGGGCGAGAAGTGCGACCGCTGTCACGCCCGCCACCGCCATGTGTCCCGCTTCCCGGGCAGCCGCACGGAGGTCGAGACCTGGGCGGACCGCTACGACTGCATGGGCTGCGCCTCCTCGTACGTCCTCACCATCACCCTGCCCGGCCGCCCCTGGGGCATCGCCGAGACGGTGGTCCGCGGCGGGTCCGCGGAGTCGGTGGTCCAGGCGCGGGTGTTCCCCGGCGTGCGGCATCCGCTGCTGCGGCCCGAGGAGTCCGAAGAGGGCACGGAGTCCGAAGAGGGCTGAGGCTCGACCGGGGCTAAGGCTCCACCAGGCCGGTGCGGATCGCGTAGCGCGTGAGTTCCAGGCGGTCGCGCAGGCCGAGTTTCTGCAGGATGTTCGCTCGGTGGCGCTCCACCGTCTTCACGCTGATCACAAGCAGCTCGCCGATCTCCTTCGAGCTGTGGCCCTCGGCGACCAGCTTCAGGATCTGCTCCTCGCGGTGGGTGACGAGGCGTTCCGGCAGGGGTGCGCCGTCGCGGGCCCGGTCGAGGCAGCGGCGTACGAGGCCGGGTTCGGCGCCCGGGTGGATGAAGGGCTCACCGCGCAGCGCGGCGCGGCAGGCCTCCACCAGGTCGCGGTCGGCGACCGACTTCAGTACGTAGCCGCAGGCACCGGCCTTGAGTGCCTCGACGAAGTACTGCTCGTAGTCGTACATCGTGAGGATCAGGATTCTCGTGTCCGGCGTGACGCGGGAGAGTTCGCGGGCGGCCTGGAGACCGGTGAGGCGTGGCATCGCGACGTCGAGGATCGCGAGGTCGACGGGGTGTGCGCAGGCCGCGGCGACCGCTTCGGCGCCGTCGCCCGCTTCCGCCACGACGCTCAGGTCGGGCTCGGCGTCGAGGATGAGGCGAAGGCCGCGGCGTACGAGTGCGTGGTCGTCGGCGAGCAGGATGCGGGCGGGGT
>NZ_JAAAHS010000250.1 GCF_009908195.1 Streptomyces boluensis
CCCCACATCACAATTGAATCTCGCTCCCCCGCACCCCCTTGCCCACGCCTCGTGTAATCGTTTCCAATCCTCCGTGTAATCGATTCCACGGAGCCCACGAAGAGGTGGTCCCGAGATGGCGGGCATCAAGGATGTCGCTGCCGCGGCGGGTGTGTCCGCTGCCACGGTCTCGCGCGTGCTGAACGCGCACCCGTCCGTCAGCGAGGACGCCCGCGCGCGGGTGCTCGCCGCCGTGGCGGAGCTCGGCTATCGGCCCAACGCCGTCGCCCGCTCCCTGCGCACCGCCCAGACCCGCACCCTCGGCCTGGTGATCAGCGACGTGATGAACCCGTACTTCACCGAACTGGCCCGCTCCGTCGAGGAGGAGGCGCGGGCGCTCGGGTACAGCGTGATCATCGGGAACGCCGACGAATCGCCGCGGCTCCAGGACGACCACGTACGCACCCTGCTCGACCGGCGCATCGACGGGCTGCTCGTCTCCCCCACCGACGGCGGCTCGCCGCAGATGCTGGACGCGGCGCGGACCGGCACACCGACCGTGTTCGTGGACCGCTGGATCGCGGACGTCGACGTTCCGGTCGTACGGGCCGACGGCCGGGCCGCGATCCGTGACCTGGTCGCCCATCTGCACGGGCTCGGCCACCGCAGGCTCGCCATCATCGCGGGCCCCGCCGCCACCACGACCGGCAGCGAGCGCGTCGACGCCTTCCGCGCCGCGCTCGGCGAGTACGGCCTCGAACTGCCCGAGGAGTACGTGGGCCAGGGCGACTTCCAGGTCGCGAGCGGACGGCGGGCCACCGAGGCGTTCCTCGCGCTGCCCGAGCCGCCCGACGTGGTGTTCGCCGCCGACAACCTGATGGCCCTCGGCGCGCTCGACGCGATGCGCGCCCACGGCCTCGTCGTGCCGGACGACATCGCGCTCGCCGCGTTCGACGACATCCCCTGGTTCGTGCACACCGATCCGCCGATCACGGCCATCGCCCAGCCGACGCGTGAACTCGGCCGGGCGGCCGTGCGCGCGCTCGTCGCGCTGATCGAGGGCCGCCGTGCGCGGTCCCTGACGCTGCCCGCACGGCTGGTGGTACGCCGTTCGTGCGGCGCGCCGCCGCCGTCCGAGGAAGCCCGCACGACCCGCACGACCCGCCCGTCCCGTCCCCGAAAGAGGAGCAACCCGTGAGTCATCCCGACGAGTTGCTGCGTATCGAAGGGATACGCAAGACATTTCCCGGCGTCGTCGCGCTCGACTCCGTCGACTTCGACCTGCGCCGCGGCGAAGTGCATGTGCTGCTCGGCGAGAACGGCGCCGGCAAGAGCACGCTGATCAAGATGCTGTCCGGCGCGTACCGGCCGGACTCCGGGAAGATCCTGGCCGAGGGGCGTGAGGTGCGCATCCACGGTGCGCAGGACGCCGAGGCGCTCGGTATCGCCACGATCTACCAGGAGTTCAACCTGGTGCCCGATCTGACGGTGGCCGAGAACATCTTCCTGGGCCGGCAGCCGCGCCGCTTCGGTCTCGTCGACCGGAAGCGCATGGAGGCCGAGGCGGCCGAGCTGCTGAGCCGGGTCGGGGTCGCCGTGTCGCCGCGGACCCGGGTGCGTGAACTGGGCATCGCACGGCTGCAGATGGTGGAGATCGCGAAGGCGCTCAGCCTGGACGCCCGCGTACTGATCATGGACGAGCCGACCGCGGTGCTCACCTCCGAGGAGGTGGAGAAGCTGTTCGCGATCGTGCGCAGGCTCCGCGAGGACGGCGTCGGCATCGTGTTCATCACCCACCACCTGGAGGAGATCGCGGCGCTCGGCGACCGGGTCACGGTGCTGCGCGACGGCCGCAGCATCGAGCAGGTCCCGGCGTCCACGCCGGAGGCCGAACTCGTCCGCCTGATGGTGGGCCGCAGCATCGAGCAGCAGTACCCGCGCGAACGCGGCACCGCCCAGGAGGCCGACGGGGAGCGGCCGTTGCTCGCGGTACGCGGGCTGACCAGGAACGGCGTGTTCCATGACGTCAGCTTCGAGGTGCGCGCCGGTGAGGTGGTGGGCCTCGCGGGGCTCGTCGGCGCGGGGCGTACCGAGGTGGCGCGGGCGGTGTTCGGCGCCGATCCGTACGACACGGGCGCCGTCGACGTACATGGCGAGCGGCTGCCCCGGCACGACGTGAACGCGGCGATGGGCGCGGGCATCGGTCTGGTGCCCGAGGACCGCAAGGGCCAGGGCCTGGTCCTGGACGCCTCGGTGCAGGAGAACCTGGGTCTGGTCACGCTGCGCTCGGCCAGCCGTGCCGGGCTCGTCGACCTGCGCGGCCAGCGCACCGCGGCCGCGGGGGTGGCGGAGCGGCTCGGCGTCCGGATGGCCGGGCTCGACCAGCATGTGCGGACGCTTTCCGGCGGCAACCAGCAGAAGGTCGTCATCGGTAAGTGGCTGCTCGCCCGGTCCCGGGTGCTGATCCTGGACGAGCCGACGCGCGGCATCGACGTGGGCGCCAAGGTCGAGATCTACCAGCTCATCAACGAGCTGACCGCGTCCGGGCACGCCGTCCTGATGATCTCCAGCGATCTGCCCGAGGTGCTCGGCATGAGCGACCGCGTCCTGGTGATGGCGCAGGGCCGGATCGCCGGCGAACTCAGCGCCGACGACGCGACCCAGGACGCGGTGATGGCCCTCGCCGTCACCGCCCCGAACAGCACCGACACCGACACCGGCACCACCGGCTCGGGCGACAAGAACGACGACGCACACGCAGTAGTGGAGGACTCCGATGGCCGCTGACACGCTCAAGAGCACGACGGGCGCGGGTGGCGCCGGAGCGGTCCGCCGCTTCCTGCTCGACAACGGCGCGCTCAGCGCGCTGATCGTCCTGGTGGTGGCGATGTCGCTGCTCTCCGGGGACTTCCTCACCACGCAGAACCTCCTCAACGTCGGCGTCCAGGCCGCGGTGACCGCGATCCTCGCGTTCGGTGTGACCTTCGTGATCGTCGCGGCGGGCATCGACCTGTCGGTCGGTTCGGTGGCCGCGCTCTCGGCCACCGTCCTTGCCTGGACGGCCACTTCACAGGGCATACCGGTAGGGATCGCGGTTCTCCTCGCGGTGGTCACCGGCATCGCCTGCGGCCTGGTGAACGGCGCGCTCATCTCGTACGGGAAGCTGCCGCCGTTCATCGCGACGCTCGCCATGCTGTCGATCGGGCGCGGTCTGTCCCTGGTGATCTCGCAGGGCAGCCCGATCCCGTTCCCCGACTCGGTCTCCGTGCTCGGTGACACGCTCGGCGGCTGGCTGCCGGTGCCGGTCCTGGTGATGATCGCCGCGGGTCTGCTCACGGCGCTGATCCTGGGGCGTACGTACATCGGCCGTTCCATGTACGCGATCGGCGGCAACGAGGAGGCGGCCCGCCTCTCCGGCCTGCGGGTCAAGCGGCAGAAGCTCGTCATCTACGCCCTGTCGGGTCTCTTCGCCGCCGTCGCGGGCATCGTGCTCGCCTCCCGCCTCGTCTCGGCGCAGCCGCAGGCCGCTCAGGGGTACGAGCTGGACGCCATCGCCGCTGTCGTGATCGGCGGCGCGAGCCTCGCGGGCGGCGTGGGCAAGGCTTCGGGCACGCTCATCGGCGCGCTGATCCTCGCGGTGCTGCGCAACGGCCTCAACCTCCTCTCCGTGTCGGCGTTCTGGCAGCAGGTCGTCATCGGCGTGGTCATCGCCCTCGCGGTGCTCCTCGACACGGTGCGCCGCAAGGCCGGTGGCGGCGCGGGCGCGGGTGCCGGTGGTGCGGGTGCGGGTGGCGCGGCCGGCGGTACGGGCGGTAAGCGCGGCGCGCTCAAGCTGGCGCTCGCGGCGGTCGTGGTGGCGGCGGTGCTCGGCGCGATGTCGCTGTTCCAGTCCGGTCCGGCCGGTACGACGACGAAGGTCGGCATGTCGCTCTCGACGCTGAACAACCCGTTCTTCGTGCAGATGAAGGACGGCGCGCAGGCCGAGGCCAAGAAGGCCGGCATCGACCTGACCGTCACGGACGCGCAGAACGACCCGTCGCAGCAGGCCAACCAGTTGCAGAACTTCAGCGGCGAGGGCATGGGCGCGATCGTCGTCAACCCGGTCGACTCGGATGCGGTGGGCCCGGCGGTACGGGCCGCCAACAAGGCCGACGTACCGGTGATCGCAGCCGACCGTGCCGTGAACAAGGCGGAGACGGCCACCCTGGTCGCGTCCGACAACGTGGCGGGCGGGCGGCAGGCGGCCAAGGCGCTCGCCGAGAAGCTCGGCGGCAAGGGCACCGTGGTCTCGCTCCAGGGCACGCCGGGCGCCTCGGCCAGCCGGGAGCGCGGGCAGGGCTTCGCCGAGGGCATCAAGGCGTACCCGGACATCAAGGTGGTCGCCAAGCAGCCCGCGGACTTCGACCGCACCAAGGGCCTCGACGTCATGACGAACCTGCTCCAGTCGCACCCGGACGTCGACGGAGTCTTCGCGGAGAACGACGAGATGGCGCTCGGCGCGGTCAAGGCGCTCGGCGCGAAGGCGGGCAAGTCGGTGGCCGTGGTCGGCTTCGACGGCACCCCGGACGGGCTGAAGGCGGTCGAGGCGGGCACGTTGTACGCCTCGGTCGCGCAGCAGCCCGCGGAGATCGGCAAGATCGCGGTCCGCAACGCGATCCGGGCCGCGGACGGCAAGGACGTCACCGAGGCGGTGAAGGTGCCGGTGAAGGTCGTCACCTCGAAGAACGTGGCGGACTTCCGGTGACCCGCCCCCGCACGACCGGCCACCCGGCTGCCCGACGGAAGGAAGTGGCGCGGTGAAGCGCTCCGGCATCCTCAACCGCCAACTGGCGGGCGCCCTGGCCGAGTTGGGGCACGGCGACGGCGTACTCGTCTGCGACGCGGGCATGCCCATCCCGGACGGTCCGCGCGTGGTCGACCTGGCCTTCCGGGCCGGTACGCCGTCCTTCGCTGAGGTCCTCGACGGGCTGCTCGACGAGCTCGTGATCGAGGGCGGCACGGCCGCCGATGAGATACGCGCCGCCAACCCGGAGGCGGCCGCGCTCGTCGAGTCCCGCCTGCCCGAACTGCGGCTCGTACCGCACGAGGAGCTGAAGCGGCTGACCTCCGGCGCCCGCCTGGTGGTACGCACCGGCGAGGCCCGCCCGTACGCGAACGTGCTGCTGCGCTGCGGGGTGTTCTTCTAGCGGCGGCGGTTCCGTGGGTACGAAAGGGTCCGGTGCCGACCTCGCGCGGTCGGCACCGGACCCTTTCGTACCTGTGGGTGGTTCAGGCCTCGTTCTCAGGCCTCGTCGAGCGAGATGGCCTGTACGGGGCAGGCGCGTACCGCCTCGCGTACGAGGGGGTCGCCGTTGCCGTCGGCGCGGCCGGGCAGCACTTCGCTGAGCCCGTCGTCGTCCTGGGTGAACACGCCCGGCGCGGTGAGCGCGCACATGCCCGCGCCCATGCAACGGTCTCTGTCGATGTGGACCCGCACGTTCGTCTCCCGCGCTGTCTCCGGTGCCATGATCAGCCTCAACTCCTACCAGATGACGGGGAGTTCAAGCATCCCCTGGAGCGTGTCGCCCGGCTTGAACGGGATCTCCTCGGCCGGTACGGCGAGCGCGAGTCCCGGCAGCCGCCGGAACAGGGTGCGCAGCGCGATCTCCATCTCGGCGCGGGCGAGGTTCTGGCCCAGGCACTGGTGGATGCCGAAGCCGAAGGCCAGGTGGTGCCGGGTGCCGCGGTGCCATTCGAGCGCGTCGGGGGCGTCGTACACGTCGGCGTCGCGGTTGGTCAGCGAGGTGGAGAGGACCACGCCGTCGCCCGCCTTGATGGTGTCGCCCCCCTCGACCTCGATGTCCTCCTTGGCCACCCGCAGGATGCCGTCGGCGATGGACAGGAAGCGCAGCAACTCCTCCACCGCGTCGGGCATCAGGCTGTCGTCGGCACGCAGGGCGGCGAGCTGGTCGGGGTGCTGGAGCAGGGTGTACGTACCGAGCGAGATCATGTTCGCGGTGGTCTCGTGCCCGGCGACGAGCAGGATCGTGGCGAGCGCGACGAGTTCCTCGCGGTCCACGGTGCCCGCGGCGAGCTGCTGGGCGACGAGGTCGTCGAGGAGCCCGTCACCGGGGTTCTTGAGCTTGTCGTCGATCAACGACAGGAAGTACGCGTCCAGTTCGTCACGCGCCGCCTCCACGTCGGCCGCCGCGGGCCCGCGCAGCAGCCGCCGCGACTGCTCCTCGAAGAAGTCGTGGTCGGCGTAGGGCACGCCGAGGAGCGCGCAGATCACCATGGACGGCACGGGCAGCGCGAAGGCCTCGACCAGTTCGGCGCTGGAGCCGCGCTCCTCCATCGCGTCGATGAGCCGGTCGACGGTCTCCTGGATCCGGGGCCGCAGCGCGGCGATCCGCTTGACGGAGAAGCTGGGGATCAGCATGCGGCGCTGGGTGTTGTGCTTCGGGTCGTCGACGCCGAGCAGGGCGACGCGCCGGTTCTTGATGGCGGCGATACGCGCGTTGGGCATGGGGAAGCCGTCGGTGTCGCGGTCGGAGGAGAGCCGCTGGTCGGCGAGGAGCGCACGCGCCGCGGCGTGCCCGGTGACGGCCCACACGGAACGTCCGTCGTACAGCGTGACCCGCGCCAACGGCCGTGCGTCGCGCAGCGGTTGATAGGCCTGCGGAGGGTGGTAGGGGCAGGTGCGGTCCTGCGGGAACGCGACACCTTCGGCCCTCTCGCTGCCTTCGGCCGCTCCCCCTGCTCCCTCTGCTCCCCCTGTCTCGATTACTTCCACTACGTCGGCTGCTTTCAGTGCTTCCGTCATGCTGACCTCGCAAGCGTTCGGCCGGTCCTGCCGGAACCATTCGATGCCTCAGGCATCTAGAACGTCCACGGCAACACCGGCCAGATCACTCGCACCCACCACTGGCCGGTTTACGCCGTACAGGAAGCCTGGCCTCCCGCTCCTGGCTGGTCAACGACCCGGCGCGCGTGGCCCCGGCCGGGTTCGCGGCGGCCGGATCCCCACGTAAGTAAGGGCCGGAATACCGCACAGCGCGCTACGGGCGGGCGAAGGGGTACACGTCGAGCAGGCCGCACATCCCGAACTTGCCCTGCTCCACGGGCTGTTCGGCGTGCACCGTGGCGTCGGCGAGGGTCCCGGAGTCGCCCGCGGCGAGCCGGTCGAGCCGGTGCCCGGTCTCGGCGGCCGCGGCGGCGGCACCGCGTTCCCAGCGTGTGCGCCAGTCGTCGAGGCGGTCGCGGACCAGCGCGGTGGCCGCGGCGTGGAACGCGGCGAGCGCGTCCGGGCCCCGCGCCGCGCGCAGCGCGCGGTAGCCCTCGACGGCGAGGTCGCGGCGGGCCCGCGCCACCCGCTCCTGCTCGGCGCGCGGTGCGTCGGCGGGGATCGTGGTCGCCTCGGCGTACGCGCGCGGGTCGGCCAGGTACTCCGGCGGCAGCGTGAGTACGGCGTCCCCCGCCTCGGGCAGGCCGCTGTTCTGCATGAGGACGACGATGCGCAGGCCGCCCTCGTTGACGAGCCGGTGCACGGTGCCGGGCGTGAACCAGGCGACCGTGCCGGGCGCGAGCGGCGTCTCGGCGTACCCGGCGGTGGTGAGCGTCTGCACGGCACCGCGCCCCGCCGTCACCACGTACCCCTCGCTACAGGTGAGATGCAGGTGCGGGGTGCCACCGCGGCACCCGTCCGCGGCCGGCCAGTCGTACACGCTGAGGTGCGATACGGCCACGCCGCCGGGCAGCCCGTCGAAGGCGCCCGCACCGGGACCGCCGTACGCCGACTCCACGCGGTACGTCACGACGGGTCCCCCTCGATCCCTCGGCCCCTCGGCGCCTCGACAGCCGACGGCAAGCGCTTTCTGCACCGGGAACCTAAGGCGTGGGCGCCCAACGGTCAACGGTGCGACCCCGGTACGGACCGGCGCGGCAGCCACCCGGCAGGCGACCGGCAGGCAATCGGCAGGCAACTGGACGCCCCGCCGGCCGGACGCCCCCTGGCCGGATGACCCCTTGAACGGATCGCCGAAGCCCAGCCGCGCGCACAACCGGGCGCCAGGTGCGCCCGCCGACCGGCACACGTACCGCCGATCCCACGTACCCGCAGCTCACCGCGGTCGCGACATCTCGCCCGTACCGTGACACGGGCGCGGAAACCCTGACCGGCGCCCACCCTCGCCGTATCCCCGGCGGGGCGGCTGCACCATACTGGGGGCTTCCCCCCGACCCCGCACAGAACGACTCCATGCCTAAGACCAGTTCCTCCGTGACCGCCGCGCCCGCCACCACCTGGCTGGGCCACGGGCGCCACCTCGGGCCCTCGCCCGAGCAGGACGTCCGGCGCAACCTCATCGCACTCAAGGCCGCCGGGGTGATCGACGACTACCTCGATCTGGCCCCCGCGGACACCTCCGCGGCCGAGGTGGGCGGGATGCCCGACCCGTTCGAGAGCGAGGACACGGCGCCGCCCGAACCGACGGCCCGCCGGGTCTTCGAGGCCCGCTGGCGGGTGGACGAAGACATCACGGTGCGCGCGCAGTTGACGACGTACGACTCCGCCGGGCGGCGCCGCGACGACGCGGTGGTCGGCTGGGTGCTCGCCGCGGAGGCGGAGCGGACCTGGGACCTGGAGTGGCTGTCGCCCGCCACCGTGTTCTGGCCCGATGTCGACAGCACGGCCTGGGACCACGACACCGTGCCGGGCCCCCGGCTGCGGGCGCCGAACGCGCTGCCCGAGGACGACAAGGAGATGCGCCGCCTCCTGAAGTCCTGCGCCCGGCAGAGCTGGAACATCCATGTCGTCGTGCACGAGGCGATGACCCCCGACACCCTCGGCCGCCGCTCCCTGACCGCGTTCCTGCCGCCGGGCCTGCGGCACCGTGTGGTGGAGCACCGGGCCTCGCCGGAGCAGCTCCACATCGTCAACCACGCCATCAAGGACCTGGACGTGCGGGTGCCGCGCGGTGGGGCCGTCGTCCTGCCCACGTCGCCGTCGAACTCGGCGTACGACGCGGACGCGTTCGCCGTACGCAGCGTGTTCCTCGACGGCTCCGAGCCGACCGAACTCGTCGAGAAGATCACGGCGTTCGCCGGACTGCCGCGCAGCCTCAGCCCGGACGCGGCGCGCGCCGTCGAGCAGTTGCGGCAGCGCTGGCATCTCCTCACCGTCGAGGAGGAGTTGGCCCGCACGCGTGAGCTTGTCACCAAGTACGCGGACGCCCTCGACGCGATGACCAAGTCCCGTGACCTGTACCGGGAAGCGGCCGAACGCGCGCAGGCCGCGCTGGCCGAGGGCCCCGGCGCGGGGCCCGTGCCGCCGCTGCCCACGGACCCGTCCGTGAAGCAGGACGGCTCCCCGTTCAGCACGCTCACCACCGCCCTTGGACGGTTCAGGGACGTGTCGAAGCAGCGGCCCCGTAAGTAGCCGAAATGAAGTAGGCGAAATGGGGATGAGGGCCGTCCACGCCCCCTGTTAGCGTGGAACGTATGAAGGTCAGTGTCCGCATCAGCACCGCGACCGCGCGAGCGACCAGCTCGCCGGTTGCCGCCGCCTGACCCACTCCACCACTCCCCCGGCGACCGGAAACGGTTCGCCGGTGCGTCGTGGGCTCCCCCGCTTCTTCTCGCGCTCGTGGCCTTTCCGGTCTCCTCGACCCGAAGGGCCACTGCCATGAACACCGAGACCGGCACCACACTCAGCACCGAGCACACGCTGCGTACGTTCGTCGAGTTCTTCGAGGAGCGCGGGCACCGGCCCCTGAACGGGAGTTCACTGCTGCCGCCGCCCGGCGATCCGGTGCTGTTCACCACGTCGGGCATGCATCCGCTCACCCCGTACCTGGAAGGGCTGCGCCCGCACCCGCTCGGCCGTCGCCTGGTGAACGTGCAGCGCTGTCTGCGCACCACCGACCTGGACGAGGTCGGCGACTCCTCGCATCTGACCGTCTTCGAGATGCTGGGCTCCTGGTCACTCGGCGACTACGACCACCAGCAGAGCCTGCGCTGGGGCTTCGAACTGCTCAGGGACGGCTTCGGCATCCCCACCGGCCGGATGTACGCCACCGTGTTCGGCGGCGACGACCAGCTGGGCCCGGACACCGAATCCCTGCGCACCTGGGCCGAGTTGGGCCTCCCCGTGGAGTCGACGCGGGAAGAGAACTGGTGGTCCAACGGGCCGACCGGGCCCTGCGGCCCCGACTCCGAGCTGTTCGTCTGGACGGACCCCGAGGGCACCCCACCACAGGGCACACCGACGACGGACCCCCGCTGGGTCGAGCTGTGGAACCACGTCAGCATGCGCTTCAGGCGGTACGAGGACGGCCGCCTCGAACCCCTGGAGCGGCCGTCCGTCGACACCGGCATGGGCCTGGAACGGCTTGTGACCGTGCTGCAGGGGCGGACCTCCGTGTACGACACCGACCTCTTCGAGCCGTGGCGGCGGCTCGTACCGGGTCTGTGGGAGGTCGACGAGCCGTCGCTGCGCCTGGTCTGTGACCATCTGCGCTCCGGGATCGTGGTGCTCGGCGACGGCGTACGCCCGTCCAACACCGGACGCGGCTATGTGCTGCGCCGCCTCACGCGCAGGCTGCTGACCACGCTGTGGCGCGACGACCCGTCGCGGACGGTGTCCGATCTGCCGGTGGAACTGGTCGAGCACACCCTCGACCACTTCCGGCAGAGCCTGGGCAGCGGCCCGGTCCTGGAGCAACTGCGGGCCGAGGAGCAGCGGTTCGGGCGGCTCCTGGAACGGGGGCGGCGGGTGCTGTCCCGGCGGGAGTTCCGGGGCCCGCTGACCGAGCAGGACTACGCCTACCTGCATGACACCCACGGGCTGCCTCGCGAGCTGGTCGACGGCGGGCTGCTCGGCGAGAGGTGAGGCCACGGGCGAGAGTCGGGACCGGGAGTCAGGGGGCGAAGGTGATATTCAAGCGGCATGGCTCTCATTCACCAAACCACCCTGAAACCCACCAAGTTGGAACTCCTCACCGACTGGCTGCCCACGCGGCCGTGGTTCGCCGGGGAGGCGGCGCGCGTCCCGGAACTCGCCAAGGTCGGCGGGTTCCGGCTCGACGACCCGGAGGGCGAGGTGGGCATCGAGTTCATGGTGGTCACCGACACGTCCGGCGAGCACCCCGTCACGTACCACGTCCCGCTGTCCTACCGCGGCGCACCGCTCGACGGAGCCGAGGACGGGCTGATCACCACGCTGGAGCACGGAGTGCTCGGCACACGCTGGGTGTACGACGGCTCGCGCGACCCGGTCGTCCTCGCGCAGGTGCTCGCGCTGTTGCAGGGGCGTACCGAGGCGCAGGCGCAGAGCGAGACGGACACGCCTGACCCGTCGGTGGTGGCGCACTGCGACGGCCCCGTGCTCGGCACCGGGGTCGGAGTCGGGGTCGGGGTCGGGGTCGCGTCACTGTCCGCGTCCGACACGGCCGACGGCACCGTGATCGCCGTACGGACCGCCGCGGGGCCGGGTGGCCCGGCGGGGGTGGAGCTGTGGATCAGCCGCGTACTCGTACCGCTGTCTCTTATACA
>NZ_JAAAHS010000251.1 GCF_009908195.1 Streptomyces boluensis
TTCCCGCGCTGGTACTGGCTGACGATGAACGCCGGGATGCTCTTCGGCGTCGGCTTCTGCACCTGGCTCATGTACCAGTCGCTGTACAACATCAACGCCCTGTGCCTGTGGTGCTGCCTCGCCTGGGCGGCCACGATCACCATGTTCTGGTACGTCACGGCCCACAACGTCCGCCACCGCTTCCTGCCCGCACCGGCCCCGTTGCGCGGCGCCCTCGACGAGTTCCCGTGGCTGCCCCCGGTGCTGCACATCGGCATCATCGGCATGCTGATCCTGACCCGCTGGTGGGAGTTCTGGACCAGCTGAAGTCCCGTACAGCGCAGGTAAGTTCACCCTTTGCGGTGACACGACGCGGCGCGGCCCCTCAACACCCGTTGAGGGGCCGCGCCGCGTCGTGCTGTTCGGTCGTTCAGGACATCAGCAGGCCGGTGACCGGCGCCGCCTGGTCGGTGAGCTGCCGCAGCTCGTTGAGCTTGCCGAGCTGACCGGAGACCGTCGGCACCTCGTCACGGTGCTCGGGGCCGACAGAGCTCATGGCGAGGTTGTCGAGCGTGCCGTTGACCGACACGGGCGTGGGCCCTTCGGCAGCGGCGGCCATGGGAGCCGCAAGCCCGGTGGCTCCGGCGGCGAGGGCTACGACAGCGAGGATGCGCTTTGCTTCGATCATGCGCTGTCCAACGAGTACGGGGACGAACAGGACACGAGCGGCAGCCCGCGTCACCCGAAGAGGCCGGGAGGCCGGGCCCACACAGCGAAAAGCCCCGGCACCGAAGCGCCGGGGCTCTCTTTTCCGCAGTGTCGAACGACTGATGTCAGTCGACGTTGGCCGACAGGATCGGCACGTTCTGCAGGATGTTCGACAGCGGCTCGTCGCCCTTGGCCTGCGTCGAGTTCTCGGTGCACTGCTGGTTCTGCGGGTTGGACAGGACCGGGATGTCCTGGACCGCGACCGGCACGACACCGACGATCGAGCCCACGTTGGCCTTGGCCGGCAGGCCGATGCACGGCTTGTTGAGGGAGCCCTGGACGAGGCCGAGCTGCGGGCTCATGTCACCGTTGGTGGCGGAGTTACCGTAGGTCTGCGAAGCGCCGTTGCCGCTCAGCGACGTGGTGTCGTCGTCCGCGAACGCCTGCGGAGCCATCGCAGCACCCAGACCCGCTACCGACAGGGTGACGGCCGCAGTGGCCATAACCTTCTTGAACATGTTCCGTCCTTGTGTCGCATGAATGCCCGCGATCGGAGCGCTCTGCCCAACTCACCTGCATCGCGTTTGGTTCTCCCCCTTCACTCCGATGGCCCTACCGAACCGCCCGAGCGGCGCCCCAAGTCCCGCACGGTCCACGGCGATTGCTCCATAGGGGGTCAACACCACGACGAGCCGTGTCATTGCGGCCGACGGCACGTTGCGACTACGTGGGCCCGTACTCGGGGCCCGAAGTCGAATAGAAGGTGCACCCCCATGAAGACTGCCAAGAAGGCCGCCCTGGTCCTGGCCGCCGCCGGGATCGCCGCCGGTGCCTCTGCCGGAAGCGCGTTCGCCGACTCCGACGCGACGGGCGCCGCCACCGGCTCCCCGGGCGTCCTGTCCGGCAACCTCGGCCAGGTCCCGGTCCACCTGCCGGTGAACGTGTCCGGCAACACCGCGAACCTCATCGGCCTGCTGAACCCGGCCTTCGGCAACGCCGCGGCCAACAACTGAGCTTCGGCCACACCCGACAGGGCGGCGACAGCGAGCGATCGGCTGTCGCCGCCCTGTCGCATGCGCGGCCACCGACGCGCCGCACAAAAGAAGGAGGTGGTGCGGCACCCACAGGCGCCGCACCACCTTCACTTCCCACCCGGACCGGGAGCAAGCTCATACCGATCCGGCAACCCCCTTGATCCGTACGGGAGTTACTGCCCCAGACCGGTCGGCAGACCGCCGAGCAGCGGGCCCGCCTGCGAGGCGGTGTCGACGACCTTCTGCGGCGCACCCTGACCGTCGGACAGGCCACCGGCCACGTCGGTGACGGGCTTGAGCGGGTCGCCGCCCTTGTGCAGACCCTGAGTGGCCTGCAGGTGCTGCGGGCCACCGGCGAGCGTGTCCGCCAGGGCGCCGTTCAGGCTCATCGGCCCCATCTCCCCGACGCCGTCGGCGGCGAGCGCCGGCGCGGCCGTACCCAGCGCCATCACAGAACCGGCGACGGCTGCGGCGACCTTGGAGTACTTCACTGAGTTTCCTTTCTCAGGGTGCGCTCTCTCAGTGACGCGAACCCTCGCGTCAGGCAGGTGTCCCGTCGACACCAGGCGCCACCTTCGCGCTGTCTAACGAGTTCTGCGGCAACCGGAAACCCCGTTGCGGGGGCCTTTCTTGATCCCACCCGAAGGGCGGAAAGGACTTTCGACTCGGCAAACGGGTGAAGGCCTCACCCGGCGCCGGCGCGCATGGTGTGTACTGAACTCAGCGGTCTTTCTTGGGCGGTGAGGGCTCCCAGCCGCCGACGCTTCTCGCGTCGTCGAGCCCGCCGTGTCTGTTCACCCGGCACGGCACACCCCGGGACTGCGGCACGTTGGGGGCCCTCCGGGGCCCCCAACTCGGTTTCCGCTCCTGCCGGTTGAGACCCGCGGAAACAGGAAACGGCCCCGGTGCGGTATCCGCCCGGGGCCGTTCTCGGTACTGCTCAGCGCTACGAACGTCAGTTGTTGACGCAGGTGTTGCCGAAGGCCGGGTTCAGCAGGCCGATGACGTCGACGGTGTTGCCACAGGCGTTCACCGGCACGTGCACGGGGACCTGGACGAGGTTGCCCGAGAGGACGCCGGGGGAGCCGGTCGCAGCACCCTGCGCTCCGGCGTCGGCCATGGCCGGGGTGGCGCCTCCGACGGCGAGCATGGCACCGGCGACAACGGTCATAACCTTCTTGTTCATTGTTCCCTTCCCACAGTGCTGCGCTACGTATCGCGACGGTCGCGTACGGCCGCAGACGATCATCACTGCAGCAGGAACAACGATTTCGGCAGGCAGAAGAAACCGCGAAATCACTAATCGCACGCAACTCACCCGAATGCTCCAGGCCGTTGGAGAACTCCCCCACCGGCGACATAAGGTCCGCCCTCCCCCAGCGCCCCCGGCCTCCGGACATGGCACTGCCCGGGCACGTCCGAGGACGGCGCCCGGGCAGGCGAAGTGCTCCGCGATCAGTTGGCGGAGAGAATCGGCACGTTCTGCAGCAGGTTCGAGAGCGGCTCGTCGCCCTTGGCCTGGGTGGAGTTCTCGGTGCACTGCTGGTTCTGCGGGTTCGACAGGACGGGGATGTCCTGGACCGAGACCGGCACGACGCCGACGATGGAACCGGCGTTGAGCTTGGCCGGCAGGCCGACACAGGGCTTGTTCAGGGAGCCCTGGATCAGCGCCATCTGCGGGCTCATGTCGCCGTGGGTGGCGGAGTTGCCGTAGACCTGCGAGGCGTTGTTGCCGCTCTCCGAGACCGTGTTGTCGCCGTCGTCGGCGATCGCGGACGGGGCCATGGCCGCACCGGTGCCGAGAACGGACGCCGTGACAGCAGCGGTAGCGAGGATCTTCTTAATCACTTCAGTCCCTTTTCTGGGTGTATGCCCGTTGGTTCAGCAGTCTGACCAACTCTCCGGTGAGGGTTTTGGTTCTCGTCGTTCACCCGAACGCCGGACACAGCACGGCGCCGTGCCGGTCCTGCCGCGCGGAATGCGCGACGGGTCCGGCACGGCGCACAGGTGCTCCGTGAGCAGCGGCGCCGCTACTGGTTGACGCAGACGTTGCCGCCCGTCGGGTTCAGCAGAGCGATCGCGTTGAGGGAGTTGCCGCACGCGTTGATCGGAACGCTGACCGGAATCTGGAGCACGTTGCCGCTCGCGACACCGGGCGAGCTCGCGGCAATACCCGTGGCGGAAGCGCCGGGACCCGGGTCCGCGACGGCGGCACCGGCACCGCCCAGGAGCAGTGCCGCGCTGGCCACGGCCATTGCACCAAGCTTCACAATCTTCATCTGCGTGCCTTTCTGTTGGGGCGGTGCGCGGCCCGTACACGAGAAACAGCCGCGCCCACTGACACGCATAATCACGACCGTCCGTGATTATTTTCGTGCGACATTCCGACGAGCCCTCGAATGGAGGCGCGGCCCGCGTTCCGCCCTTTTTCGGGCGCCCTCACGGAACTACGTCACGCGCCGTGTCCGGCCGTACAGAAAAGGCCGTATGGATTCCCGCGAATATCACGCTCAGTGTTCATGGATGTGCACCGGGTTGAAGCTTGCGGGAACCAGGCAGATGCTCGAAGGGACGCGCTCCGGGGCATCCGGCTGCGTCTCTGCACGAGGAGTATCGATGCGCTTGATCTTCAGCGTCCTGGCTGTCGCGCTGCTCGCCTCGGTCTTCGCGGGTGTCTGCGCCACGGCCCAGGCCAGGCCGCAGACACCCGTCGACGGCGCCCCGGCGTGCGGCACGGTCTTCCTGTCGATGACCGCGGCCGGCGGCAGTTGCTAGTAGGCCGCCCCGAGGCGGCCTGTCAGTCCTGCGGAACCAGGTCGACCTGCCGCTCCGCGGCGGCCAGGAAGGTCGTCCCGATCGGGATCAGACCCGTGCGCGGCTCGAGCTGTACGAGTTGGCCCTGCACCGTGGCCGGGCCGGGGGCGAGGTGGATGTCGCCGAACGCCCGCGACTTGGTGGACCAGTTGTGCCACGCGCCGTCGCACACCGCTTCCTGCGAGTCGCCGGAGATGGACGTGCCGCCCTGCTTCACGCTGGCCGTGACGTACACCGGCGCCAGGCCCGCCGAACCGGTGCAGCGGTACGTGCCGGAGGCGGTGACCGTGTGGTCTGCGGCGATGACGGCCTTGGTGTTCACGGCGATGTCCTGAGCGGGCGCCGCGGTCGCGCTGCCCGCGCCGAGCAATACGGCGAGACAGGCAATTCCGGTGGCGGTACGTGCGTACATGGCGTTCAACTCTCTTTCGGCTGGACGGATTTCCGGTGCCGTTGTGCGTATCACCCTTTCGACTGCCGGAAACGCTCCTGGTCGCCCGGCGGTGCGGTGCCGCGCGGAGGATTCACTCTTCCCGTGCAGTGGGCGCCGCCATTTCCTCGGGCAATTTCCCCGGCCCTGGTACGGCGGGCGGATTCGCGCCGCTCGTGCGCCCTCGAACGGTCTCCGAGTGCTCTCCCCTGAACGGGTGAAGCACGAGGCTCGGGCCGCTGTCACGCCGTTAGGGTGCCGGACCATGGTCGAAACCCAAACCGCCCCAAGTGGCAACCAGTTCAGCCTCGGCACCATGTCCATCCTGGCCTGGATCGGGGCGCCCGAGGAGGGCCACCAGACCCCGTATCTGCTCGCCTACACCCTCGGCGACGGGGCGAACGGCGCCGCCGAGAACGAGGCCGCCGTCGCCGGTCTCGCGCAGAGCCTCACCCTCTCCCTCGACGGGACCATGACGGACGGCTCGCGCCCCGGCTTCCCCGTACGGCTGCTCGTGGAGGGCGGGCAGGCGGTGCTCAGCATGCAGGGCCTGAACGCGCAGTGCGTCGCCCCGCCGGAGTGGCTGGACGCCGTGCAGGAGGGGGCCTCGGTGCACTTCGTGCTCAGCACCCGGGCCTGGCCGCAGGCCGTTCCGGGGCAAGAGCTGTCGGCCGACACGTTCCGCGCGTACGTCGGTGACGAGACGGTGCTCGGGTCCGCCGCGCACTGTCTGCTGCCCGTCAGCAAGCTGCGCTGACCGGCGGTCGCGCCCGGTACGGCCGGGGGGGGGCCGCCGTGCCGGGCGCGGTTGCTGCGCCCAGGGGACAAGCCGTGGGGTTTGCCGGTGCGGCTCGTTGTGCCGGGGGAAGAACCGTTGCTCTCGAAAGCCCGAAGAAGCTCGAAAAGGTGGACACCGTGAAGTTGACCAGCCGTGCGGGCCTGGCCGCGCTGATGACATGCATGGCCTCGGCCGCCGCCGTGACCCCTGCGGTGGCCGGTGACTCCGTGCCCGTACCCGTCCCGCTCGAGGGCCTGGAGCACGCGCTGCCGATCGAGGCGCCGGAGCTGCACGGCGGGGTGCCACTGCCGAAGCCCGGCGCGCCCGTGATCGCGGAGCGCGGCGAGGGCCGCCTCGTCTCGCGGGACGTGCTGCCGCAACTGCCGGTGCACAGCGCGCTGCCCCGTACCGTCCTCGACGTACCGGTCACCGACCCGCTGAGCCAGGAGCGGGTGGCCGGGCTCGGCATCGAGTCGCCGGACTCGCCGGTCGAGGCGCTCTCCCCCGGCCTGGGCCTGGACGCTCCGCTGACCGAGCCGGGAGCGGGCCCGCTCGGGCTGCCCGAAGCGACGCTGCCGCAGTTGGCGGTGCTCGCCCCGGCGCTGCAGGCGGAGCCCGGCGCGGACACCCGCCTCTCCTGAGGCCCACCGGGTCCGGCTGACATGAACTCGAGCCCCGCGGACGGCAGTTCAGCGCCGGCGCCCCGTCCTTCGACGGGGCGCTGGCAGCGGGTGCGGACCATCGAACGCGCCCGCCACGAGCCACCGGCCACCGCGCCTCCTCCCCCGCCGCCGTCCGAGGAGATCGGTGCCACGCCGGTGTACGACCAGTTGGTGGCGGAGTACCGGGCGCGCGATCTGACGGTGCCGCGGACGCCCGGGTACACGGGGCAGTAGGACGCCCGCTCAGGCGGCCGTCAGCTCGGCGGCCGCCTGCCTGGCCTCGTACAGCCAGGTCTTCCGCTGCTCGGCCGAGGAGTCGGTCATCGTGCGGAACACCTGCCGGCGGACCTCGGTCACGCCCACGTACGGCAGGACGCAGGCCGCCCAGATCCGCTCCAGCGGGTCGCCGAACTCGCGCTCCTCGCGTACGGCCGGGGTGTCCGAGGTGTTCAGGACCAGGGCGCGGCGTGCCTTGAGGAGGCCCGCGGGTTCGCCGTCGGCGGTGCCGAGTTTGTAGGCGACGCCCGGGGCGAGGACGCGCTGCACCCAGCCGGTGAGGACGGCGGGTGGCATGCCCCACCAGTTGGGGTGCACGAACACCAGGGCGTCGTGCCGCGCGACCTCCTGGCGGTGCCGCCGTACGAGCGGGTCGTCGGCGTCCGGGGCCGCGTCGACCGTGCCGGTGCCGTCGGCGGGGAGCAGCGGGTCGAAGCCCTCCGCGTACAGGTCGTACGACCGCACCCGGCAGTCGCGGGCCCGCAGTTCGGCCGCGACTGCCTCGGCGAGCGCGTGGTTGAAGCTTCCCGGGCGCGGGTGCGCCAGATAGATCCCGATCTCCGTGCCGGCCATGTGCCGCCTCTCCCCCGTCGTCGTCCGGGGCAGCCTACGGCCGGTCGCGGAAGGCCTGTTCAGGACGGTCCCGGTTCAGGAAGGTGCCAGGCCCGCCGCCGCGCCGTACTGGGAGCGGGGGGTCTTCTCGCCGACCTTGCCGGGGCTGATGGTGCGCGGGTCGACGGCCTCGCCGGGGGCGCCCTCGCGGTAGACGCCGTGGGGCGCGTAGTCCCGGTCGTGCGGGAGCAGGTAGAAGACCCGGCGCTGGTAGTAGCCGGAGTCGGCCTGCTCGGCGTCGCCGGTCAGCTCCGCGTAGCCGACGATGCGGCCCTCGCGGGCGTAGGCGGGCTTGCCGCGGCGGCGGGTGGTCTTGTCGCGGGACTGGCGTACGTAGTCGAGACGGTCGGGGTCCTCCAGCCAGATCACGTTGTTCTCGTGACAGAGCTCGTCCTCCGTCAGCAGCGAGCTCATCGAAGCGGCCCTTCTGTCTCGTACGCGGGGATCGTGGCGGAGCCCGGGTCGGGGAGCAGCCCGATGCGGGGGTAGTACTTGCGCCCGTTGGATTTGAGCATCTCGGCGGGTGAGGCGAGGCCGGTCTCCTGCCGGACGCGGGTGGCGAAGGCGCGTTTGGTGGCGGGCCTGATGCCCTCGCCCGCCGAGCACCAGGAGACGTACGAGGTGTACAACGCGCCCTGCTCCGCGCGCAGTTCGCTCTCCGCGTCCGGGTCGCGGCAGCAGCACTCGGTGAGGAAGCGGCCGATGTGGTCCTCGGTGGCCGCGTACGCGCGGGTGGCGAGGCGGACGCGCTGCGGGCCGTCGAGGGCGTCGCGGGTGCGGAGGTAGCGGCCCGCGCCGGTGATGAGCCACTGCAGGATGCCGGGGCCCTCGTCGCGGACCAGCTCGAAGGCCAGGTTGTCGATCTTGCGGGCGTCGGGGACGACCCGTTCGAAGGGGATCAGGCGGATGCGGCGCCAGAACGCGTAGCCGCCGGTGGAGACCTCGGGGCGGTGGTTGCCGAGCAGCCACAGGTGGTGGGTGGGCGTGAAGGAGAAGTAGTCCTGCCGCATCCGGCGGGCCTTGATCTTGTCGCCGCCGGTGAGGAGCTTCACGCGGGCCTCGTCGAAGCGGTCGTTGGGCTTGAGTTCGCTGCAGATCAGGATGCGGCGGCCGTGCAGTTCGGTGAGCTCGGTGGAGTGCTCGGAGAACGCTCCGCGGTCCATGAGGAAGCCGGGCGGCGCCGCGTCGGCGTAGTCGCCGAGGAGCTGGATCATCGTGTCGAGGAGCACCGACTTGCCGTTCTTGCCCTCGCCGTGGAGGAAGGGCAGGACCTGGGCGCCGACGTCGCCGGTGATCGAGTAACCGAGCATCAGGTGCAGGAAGTCGATCATCTCCCGGCCCTCGTCGTCGTCCCCGAAGGTGTCCCGCAAGAAGCGGTGCCAGCGGGGCGTGGCGGTGTTCTCCGGGGCGACGGTGGTGGCCTTGGAGTGGAAGTCCCGGGTCGGGTCGGGCTTGCGCAGGGCGCCGGTGCGCAGGTCGACGACGCCGGTGGGGGTGCACAGCGCGTACGGGTCGCCGTCGAGGGCGTCCGGGTCGAGGGCCAGGGCGGGGGCGGCCTTGGCCTGGGTGAGCAGGGCCTTCATGCCGGTGGTGGACAGGGTGCGGCGGCGGTGGCCGCGCAGCTCGCGGTCGCTGTGCCGCCCGTCGGGGTCCTGTTCGGGCATCTCCTCGGCCATCTCCCCCGCGGCCCACAGCGCGGCCTTGTCACCGCCGCTGCGCTTCCAGCGATGCCCGTTCCACTCGTGCCAGCCGAGTCCCTCCACGTGCCGGAAGCGGTCGCTGTAGAGGTGCGCGAAGAGTTTGGCGTTGCCTCGGTCGCTGAGGGTGGGCGGCAGGGCCGCGCCGGGCGGTGCCGTGCGGGCCGCCACCTGTACGGGCTGTACGGGGACGGCCTTGGCGGGTGCGCCCTTGAGCGCGGCCTGCTGCTCGAAGGCGAGCAACTGCTGGGCCACGGCAGCGGCGTCGAATCCGGGCGCGCTGGTCATGGGCGTCCTTGCGGGTGGAGGTGTCGGGCGCCCGCCGCCAGGGCGCCGTCGCGGCTGCGGGGCCCTGGCGGAGCGTCCTGCCCGGACGAGGCGGGCAGCTGCCGGCCGTGGACCGCACGGCGGGAAAAGCCGCCAGCGAGCGAGGGGACCGGGGGCCGCGCGCTCATCGCGACAACCGCCCGTCGTCCACCATGCATAAACACCCGTACATCCCGTTCTGCCCTATTTCGTGAGAGGCCCAAGGGACCGAACTCGCGCGGCACGCCTTCCTCGTCGCCGCATCAACTCGGTCCCTCGCAGGCAAGTAACTGGATTTCAGTCCCTTGGGTCACTGTCGGGCTCGGCCGAGCCGGGAAAGGGGCGGGAAGGGACCGAAAAGCAGTGACTGAACGGTTTGGACCCTGCGCTTGGACCCTGGGCATCACCGCAGGTCAGAGCGGTGCGGGGGTGCGATCAGGGACTGAAGGGACTCAGAACCCCTAATTATGAGCTGTACTAGATATGTCTTTACATATGCGCCCGCGTATACGCGCGTATGAAACACGTAGTTACGCTCATAATGGCGAAGTTGAGTCCCTTCAGTCCCTTCAAGCCCTGCTCAGCCACCGGGTAAACGGCCGTGACCTGCGGTTTCTCCAAGGGACTGAACGGCAGGGACCGAAAGGGACGGAAGCCGTTCAGTCCCCGTGTTCAGTCCCCGCCGTCTCCGCCGTCAGCCCCTCCGGCCGCTCCCCCGCGAGCCGGCCCGCGCCAGGGACCGTCAGCCGCGCAGTGCGGGCGCGGTCGGCTGCGGCAGCAGCCGGGACAGGTGTCCGGCGACGGCGAGCACCGTGCGGTCGGCCAGGTAGGGACCGACGACCTGCACGGACAGCGGCAGCCCCGACGCGGTGCGCCCGACCGGGACGACGGCCGAGGGCAGCCGTACGTGGCTGGTGAGGTTGGCCCAGGTGGTCTGGTCGAAGTACGGCCGCTCCGCGCCGTCGACCGTGATGCGCCGCTGCGGGACCGGCACCGAGGTCAGGTCGGGCACAGCCGCGGTCGGCGCGGCCGGGGTGATCAGGACGTCGTGCTCGGCGAAGTACGCAGCCCACTTCAGGGCGAGCTTCTCCCGCTCCTCGTTCGCGCGCAGCCAGTCGCGGTGGTGCATGGTCCGTGAGCGCAGGAAGAACGCGCCGGGGCTGTGGTCGTCGTCGGCGAGCGCGGCGGCCGCCTCGACCTCGGCGCGGAACGCCGCGTCGGTGGCCGATGCCGTACCGGTCGCGTACATCAGGGACTGGAACAGCCGGTCGGAGTCCGCGAGGTCCACCGGGCGGGTGTCGGGGTCCGGGCGGGCGCCCTCGGCGGCGAGCAACTCGGCGACCTGGTCGAGGAGTTCACGGGTGGGAGTGTCCACGCGGCAGTACGGGTCGTCGGCCCAGACACCCACGCGAAGGCCCCTGAGCGCCCGGCTGCGGGGCTCGGGGAGGTCAAGGCGCCATGCAAGTACCTCGGAGGGCGCGGGGCCCGCGAGAACGCCGAGGAGCAGTTCGAGGTCCTCGGCGGTGCGGGCGAGCGGGCCGGGGGTGAGCATGTCCCCGCTGGTGAGCCAGCCCGGCGGGCGCGGGATGTGGCCGCGGGTGGCGACGACGCCGTGGCTCGGGCGCAGCGCGTGCACCCCGCAGTAGTGCGCGGGCAGTCGCAGTGAGCCCGCCAGGTCGCTGCCGACGTCAAGGGCGGTCAGACCGGTGGCCACGGCAGCCGCGGGACCGCCGGAGGAGCCGCCCGCGGTGCGGTCGGCGTCGTACGGGTTGCGGGTGGTGCCGAAGATGGTGTTGGAGGTCTGGATGTCCTGGCAGTTCGCCGGGGTGTTGGTCTTGCCGAGGATGATCGCGCCGGCCGCCCGCAGCCGCGCCACCGCGTCCGCGTCACGGTCCGGGACGTGCTCGGCGAGGTCCGGGCTGCCGCAGGTCGTACGGAGCCCTGCGGTCTCGAAGGCGTCCTTGACCGTGATCGGCAGGCCGTGCAGCGCGCCGAGCGGTTCGCCGGTACGCGCGAGGTGCGCGTCCGCCTCGCGGGCCCGGTCGCGGGCGCGTTCGGCGTCGAGGGTGACGACGGCGTTCACGGACGCGTTGGTGCGCTCGTGGTGGTCGAGGACCAGGTCGAGGAGTTCGGCGCTGGAGATCTTCCGCTGCCGCAGGGCGTCGAGCTGGTCGCGGGCGGGGGCGAGGTGGAGGGG
>NZ_JAAAHS010000252.1 GCF_009908195.1 Streptomyces boluensis
GCGCCGGGGGCCGGTCCTGCCCGTACATCGACGTGTAGCCCAGCGCGTCCACGGCCGGGCGGTGGTCCGAGGCCTGCGTGACCGGGTCCGGGTCCAGATACGGGTCCGGGTCCAAGTACGGGTACGTGGGCTCGGGTTCAGGAGCCGGGGCGGGAGCGGCGGACGGGTCGGGCTCGTCCGAGCGGAACCAGGGCGAAGGGTGCCGGCTCGGCAACGGATCGTTGAGCGGGTCGTCCATGCGGTCGACGGCCGCCTCGAACGCACCGGCGTCCCCGTACGCGGGATCCTGCTCGTACGGGGCGCCTGACTCACGCTCGGGGCGGGTAGCGGTCACGCCGAGGCCCTGCCCACGACGGGGGCAAGCCCCGCCGATCGCGCCACCGCCCCCGTGTCGCCGCACTCGGCCAGCCAGTTGGCGAGCATGCGGTGACCGTGCTCGGTGAGGACGGACTCCGGGTGGAACTGCACGCCCTCGACGGGCAGTTCACGGTGGCGCAGGCCCATGATGATGCCGTCCTCGGTGCGCGCGGTGACCCGCAGCTCGTCCGGGACCGCGGCCGGCTCGGCGGCCAGCGAGTGGTAGCGGGTGGCCGTGAACGGCGAGGGCAGTCCGGCGAAGACCCCGGCGCCCTCGTGCGTCACCAGGGACGTCTTGCCGTGCAGCAGCTCGGGCGCGCGGTCCACGACGCCGCCGTACGCCACCGCCATCGACTGCATGCCGAGGCACACCCCGAAGACGGGCACGCCGGTCTCGGCGCAGTGCCGGACCATCTCGACGCAGACACCGGCCTGTTCGGGCGCACCGGGCCCCGGCGAGAGCAGTACGCCGTCAAAGCCGTCCTGTGCGTGCGAGGTGGCGACCTCGTCGTTGCGCAGGACCTCGCACTCGGCGCCCAACTGGTACAGGTACTGGACGAGGTTGAAGACGAAGCTGTCGTAGTTGTCCACGACGAGGATGCGGGCGCTCACAGGGCCGCTCCCGTCACACCGCGCACAGCGCCCATGCCCTCGTCCACCGTCACGTCATTGAACGGCAGCAGTGGCTCCGCCCACGGGAAGACGTACTGGAAAAGCAGGTAGATGACGCCGAGGACCAGCACGGCCGAGAGGAGGGCCCTGATCCACGTGTTGCCCGGCAGATGCCGCCAGATCCAGCCGTACATGCTGTCCGCTGTCCCTTCCCACGCCCGTGGCCCTGATGGCCCGTTGGCCTACGCCACCAGACTAAGGGGCGCCACCCGTCATACGTGGGTCAGCTGCGCAAAGCCGCCTCCGCCCCGCGCTCAGCCGCGCAGGGCTTCGGGCTTCCCCTCCTCCACCGGCTGGGTCGCGTCCAGGTGTGCCCAGACGATCAGCCGGTGACTGTGGCCCCACTCTGGCTCACAGGTCGTAAGGGTGAGGTAACGGCCGGGCCCGTCGAAGCCGGATTTGCGCGGTACGGGGTCGATGACCTCGACATCGCTGGGCAGCGTCTTGTACGGCTTGTCGGCGATCCGGTACGTGAACCAGGTGCTGCCGTCCGTCAGGACCACGGCGTCACCGGCGCGCAGCTTCGGGAAGTCCTTGAACGGGTCGCCGTAGGTGCGCCGGTGGCCCGCCACGGAGAAGTTGCCGCGCTGTCCGAGCTGGGCGGTGGAGGCGTAGTGCCCGAGGCCTTTCTTGAGGGTGTCGGTCTTCGTGCCTTCGAGCACGGGCTTGTTCCACGTGAAACCGAACCGCGGGATGTACATGACGGCGAAGGGCTTGCCGTCCTGGTACGCGGGCGGGGCGGGCGGTGCCTCGGCGCTGTCGCCCTGGTCGGCCTCGGGCGGGGGCTTCTGGTCGGGCCGGTCCTCGGGCTGGGCCCCGCCGGAGGAGCCACTCGAGGATCCGTCCGAGGATCCGCCCGAGGCCCCGCCACCCGCCGGGACGGAGCCTTGGGCCCACTGGCTCTGGAGCTGGTCGATCTGGCTGTCCATCGCGCCGTCGGCCTTCACCCCGGTCCAGAACAGCACGTAGGCGACGAACAGCACGATCAACGTGCCTACGGTGACGCACAGTTCACTGAACGTCCTGACGAGCACTCGCACCGACACGGTCCGGCCCCTCCCCGGCTGTGCTGCAGCTGGCTACTCCTCGGCTACTCCACGGGCTTCGCGTAGTGGAGATCCACTGTGCCCGAGTACCCGGGAAGAGTCACCGCCCGGTCGTCGTCGACTTTCCAGCCGAGCCCGTAGGCGTTGACGTACAGCATGTAGTTCTGGATCTCGGGGGAGGCGGTGAGCGCGCGCCGCAGCTGCTCGGGCCGGCCGACCGCGGTGACCTTGTACGGCGGTGAGTAGACGCGGCCCTGGAGGATCAGCGTGTTGCCGACGCAGCGCACGGCGCTGGTGGAGATCAGCCGCTGGTCCATGACCTTGATGCCCTTGGCGCCGCCCTTCCACAGGGCGTTGACAACGGCCTGGAGGTCCTGCTGGTGGATGACCAGGTCGTTCGGCTGCGGTTCGGGGTAACCGGGGATCCTCGCGGTGGCGTTGGGCGGTGCGTCGGAGAGCGTGACGGAGACGGCCTCGCCCTTGAGCTTCTTCGTCCCGGCTTCCTTCTCCAGGGCGGTGAGCTTCGCGTCCTGGGCCGCCGAGGTGCCGTTGTCCCGCTCGGCGAGGGCGTCGACCTCCGCGCGCAGGGTGCTGTTGCCCTCGTCGAGCTTGCCGTTCTTGTGGCTGCGCTCCTGGATGAGGTCGGAGAGCCGGAGCATCGAGGCATCCGTACGGATATTGGTGCCCTTGGCCGTGTTGAAGCTGGTGAAGAAGATCAGGCCCGCGAGCGCGAACACTGCGGCCGTCAGCAACCGCACAGGTCGCAGGCCGTGGGAGCGCCGGGGGGCAGCGGTGCCCTCGTCGGGGGAGTCGGCAGAATTGCTCAACGTACCCTTACTCCTTACGGCGCGGCGGAAGCACTACGCTAACGGACGCTTGGGGGAGACCTCAGGCCCCCACCGCGTCCCCGCCCGGCGCCCGCCGAACCGTTCCCTGCGCGGCCACGCAGCGCATCGACAGGAGAAACCCTCGTGCCGAAGTCACGTATCCGCAAGAAGGCCGATTACACGCCGCCCCCTTCGTCGAAGCAGGCGGCCAACATCAAGCTGACCAACCGCGGCTGGGTGGCTCCCGTCATGCTGGCCCTGTTCCTGGTCGGCCTCGCCTGGATCGTCATCTTCTACGTGACGGACACCAGGCTCCCGATCGAGGCCCTGGGCAACTGGAACATCGTGGTCGGCTTCGGCTTCATCGCAGCCGGATTCGGCGTCTCCACCCAGTGGAAGTAGGGCCCGGGATACCGGCCCTCCGCCCCGAGAAGCAAGCCCTGCCCCGAGCTATCCACTGAGTTATCCACAGCCGTTTCCACAGCTGCGGAAAACTAAGAAGATCTGTGGATAACCTCCGTGGCGTTGACGCCGGTGTGACCGGACCTCCGCCATGTGGAATACCGCGTGCCCCTTGTCCTTCCTGGGGAAACCCAGGTCAGCGACAAGGGGCACTGGTGTTCCCCACGGCACGCACAAGATCGACCACACGCTGTGGACAACTCTGGCCACAGCGTGTGCACAGGCCTCCACCACAGGTGATTTCCACCGGCCGCACGCTCGGGCTCAAGCGAGCTCGGGGCTCGGATCGCTCGCCTCGCTCAGCTCGCTCAGGTGAGTTGCGCGGTCCTGAAGAGAACCGTGCCGATCACGACGAGCAGCACGACGCCGCACGTCCCCCACTGCACCAGCGCACGCCGCTCCCTGGGCGCGTGCACCAGTCCGTACGCGATGGCCGTGCCCGCGACCAGTCCCCCGACGTGCGCCTCCCAGGCGATGTTGGACCAGGTGAACGTGAACAGCATGTTCAGCGCGAGCAGGGCCAGGACCGGGCGCATGTCGTAGTTGAGCCGCCGCATCAGCACGGCCGTCGCACCCATCAGGCCGAAGACGGCACCGGACGCTCCGAGCGAGGGCTGCACCGGGGGCGCGATCAGATAGGTCAGCGCGCTGCCGGCGAGACCGGACAGCAGATACAGCGCCAGATAGCGGACCCGGCCGAGCGCCGCCTCCAGCGGACCGCCGAGCCACCAAAGGCCCAGCATGTTGAACGCGATGTGCCAGATCTGCTCGTGCAGGAACATCGCGGTGAACAGGCGGTACCACTCCCCGTGGGCGACGCCCTCGGGGATGTACTGCGGCGGGGTGCCGCCGAGCAGGAACAGCTCTCTGACCAGCCGCTCGTCCGCCAGAACCGCGATGAACACCGCGACGTTCAAGCCGATGAGGATCTTGGTGACCAGCCGGGAGTCGGCGGCGACCGTGCCACCGGCGAGGGTGCGCGGCTGGTTCGCGGTGGCCGCGTGGCCGGTGCCCGAGCCCTCGCGTACGCACGTCGGGCACTGGAAGCCCACCGAGGCGCTGACCATGCACTCCGGGCAGATCGGGCGCTCGCAGCGGGTGCAGCGCACACCCGTCTCACGGTCCGGGTGCCGGTAGCAGCCGGGCAGGCCGGACGCGTCCTGCGGCTCCTGCGGACTGTCGGGCGCCTGGTCCATGGGTCCCCTCACTTCGTACGACGGCACGGGCACGCAACACGCCGCCCCGCTCATCCTTACGGACGAGCGGGGCGAAAAGGTTCCCTTCGCGGGATCCGTGCGGAGTTCAGCGGCTCTCGACGACGACCGACTCGATGACGACGTCCTCGAGCGGGCGGTCGGTGCGCGGGTTGGTCTGGGCGGCCGCGATGGTGTCCACGACCTTCTGGCTCGCGTCGTCGGTGACCTCACCGAAGATCGTGTGCTTACGGGTCAGCCAGGCGGTCGGCGAGACGGTGATGAAGAACTGCGAGCCGTTGGTGCCCGGCCCCGCGTTGGCCATCGCCAGGAGGTACGGCTTGTTGAAGCCCAGCTCCGGGTGGAACTCGTCCGCGAACTCGTACCCCGGGCCACCGGTGCCGTTACCCAGGGGGTCGCCGCCCTGGATCATGAATCCGCTGATCACCCGGTGGAAGACCGTGCCGTCGTACAGCTTGTCCGTGGACTTCTTGCCGGTCGCCGGGTGGGTCCACTCACGCTCACCCTTGGCGAGCTCGACGAAGTTCGCGACCGTCTTCGGCGCGTGGTTCGGCAGCAGCCGGATCTCGATGTCGCCTTGGTTGGTCTTGAGGGTGGCGTAAAGCTGCTCAGCCACGATCTGCCTTCCGTTGCCTTTTCTGACCCCCAGATCCTCCCACGGATCCAGGGGCGCGAAGAGAAAGGGGAGGAAGGGTGAGCGAGCTCGGTGAGCGCCGACAAGGAGAGGACGAACCGGCGCACGAACGACCGATCCGTGGCATTGTCGACCGCGAGCTCCCCTTGCATTCGCATTGCTGAAGTTGAATCCGCATTGCTGAAGATTGCCCGGAGTTGACGCCCATGAGGGCTGATGCCCCGGATGCCCCACCGCGTATACCGCCCGTCGTTCCCCGATGGGCATGATCCGGAAAAGGGTGGAAAGGTGAAATACCGTACGCCACCGAGGAGGAGGAACCCGTGACCCGCATCGACAGCGCGCGTGCCGCGGCCAGCTCGGCGAAGGACAGCGTGCGTCACGCCGCGGAAGTGGTGGCGCCCTACGCCGACACGGCCAAGGACCGGGCGGCGCTCTACGCGCACGAGGCCCGCGTACGGCTCGCGCCGAAGGTGTCCAGCGCCGCCCATCAAGCGGCCGAGCAGGCACGCGCCCAGTACGGGACCCATCTCGCCCCACGTATTGAGCAGGCTCGTACGCATGTGCCGCCCAAGGTGGACGAGGCGGCGATCCGCACCCGCCGAGCCGCGCACCAGGTGGCGGAGGCCACCCGGCCGCGCGTGGAACAGGCGGTGGCCGCGGCCCAGCCCGTCGCCGCCGAGGCCGCTTCCCGCGGTTCCGCCGCTATCTCCGGGCTCCGCGGCCAGATCTCGCCGAAGGAGATCGAGCGCCTGACCCGCAAGCACCGGCGTCGCGCCTCGGCCGGCCGCGCGCTCAAGGGCATCGGCCTGCTCGGCCTGCTCGCCGCCGCCGCGTACGCCGCCTGGAAGTGGTGGGACAAGCAGGCCAACCCGGACTGGCTGGTGGAACCGCCGGCCCCCACCGAGGTCGCTGACTCCAGCCGGCTGAGCTCGGTCGACGGCAGCGGCCGGGACGCACTCGACCCCGAGGTCCGGGCCAAGCAGGCCGAGGCGGAGGCCGCAGGGCGCGACGAAGGCGACTGGTCGCCGCAGCGGCCGGAGGACCGGGGCTGAGCGTGAGCGGTCGCGAGTGACCGTGAGCGGTACCGACGCCGTGGGGTGGGAGACGCAACCGTCTTCCACCCCACGGCGTTTCACGTGAAACAGCGCGAGCCGATGTGAAACAGCACGCCATCACCCGCGTACTGCCATATCGGGCAGGGGAGTTGAGACCCGGGCCGCCTGCGCCTAGGGCGTCTCCCCCTAGCCGATGACCGGCCCCAGGTAGCCCCGCAGCGCCTTCTTCAACTCCGCGACCATGAGCGGGCGTTCAGCCTCCTCGGTGGCGACCACCAAGGGGATCAGCGCCTGGAAGAGGTTGATGCCGACCCTGGCCGTCCGGTGCCGCTCGGCCTCCGGGAGTTCCGGTGCGCGTACGGCGATCATCGCCTCGATCCGGTCGAGCAGGGCCGCCTGGATGGGCCGGGCGGCATCGGTGAGGCCCTCAGGCATGTCGGGCCGGGCGAAGAGTGCCTTGAAGCCGGGGTTGGCGATGTTGAACGCGACGATGGGGTCGACGATCCGGTCCAGGACCTCGTCGAGGGGGATCGCGGCGAAGTCGGTCGAGTCGAAGGCGCTCCGGTGGGCGGCGCCCAGCTCGGTGACGAAGCGGTCGGCGAGCGCCTCGGCGATGGCCTTCTTGTTGCGGAAGAACTGGTAGAGCGAGCCCGGCGAGATGCCCGCCTCCGTGGCGATGGCGATGGTGGTGGCCCGTTCGTAGCCGGTCCGCGCGATGACCACCGCGGAGGCGTCGAGGATCTGCGCCATCCGCCGCTCCCCCCGCGCCTGACGTCGCTTCGGCTGCACTTCGTCGGCTACTTCGTCGGCCATGGCGCACTCCTTCTCTGCACGGCTCCGCCACCCCCGGCGGGCCTTCTCCGCACGGCTCCGCCCTCGGCAGGCCTTGAAAACACGAATGATCATTCGTGATGTCGCCCGAGTAACGCGACTGATTATTCGCAAACGATACTCGTGGGGGCTCCCGCCGTGACCATCTCGTCCCGTACGTCACCTCAATCACCGCCATCGCCGCCGTCACCATCACCACCACGGTCATCACCGACCCGTTCCGGTGAGCCGGACTCGGCCTTACACCGCTGGGGCGCGCGCATCGCCCGCCGCCCGCGGCCGGTGATCTGGCTGAGCGTGCTGCTCGCCGTGGTCGGTCTGGTGCTCGCCGCCGGGGCGATGGACCGGCTCGTGCTGAGCCGCTTCGAGTCCCCGGGCTCCGAGTCGGTCGACACCCGCGCCGCCCTGGAGGAACAGTTCGGCAGCGGGACGCCCAGCGTGCTGCTCCTGGTCACCGCCCGGCACGGGTCGGTCGACAGCCCGTCCGTGGAGCGGGCAGGACGCGCCCTGGAGCGGGAGCTCGCCCGGCAGGACGGGGTGGCGGAGACCGCGTCGTACTGGTCGCGCGGCGGCTCCCCGGTGATGCGCTCGACGGACTCGACGCAGGCCCTGATCACCGCCCGGATGGCCGGGACGGTCACCGAGGCCCGTACTCAACTGGCCGAGTTCGCCCCGCGGTTCACACGTAAGGACGCGACGGTGACGGTGCGGGTCGGTGGCGGCGACGAGGTGTTCAGGCAGGCGGCCGAGCAGGCCCGCACCGACTTCCTGCGGGCCGAGCTGATCGTCTTCCCGCTCGTCCTGCTGCTCCTCGCGGTCATCTACCGCCGCTTCAACGCCGCGCTGCTCACCCTCGGCATGGGCCTGTTCTCCGTCATCACGACCCTGGCGCTGATGCGGCTGCTGACCTACGTCACCGATGTGTCGACCTTCGCCGCCAACCTCACCCTGGTGATGGGCATCGGTCTCGGCGTCGACTACTCCCTCTTCGTCATCAGCCGCTTCCGCGAGGAGCTGGCCGCCGGACGCGAAGTCGCCGAGGCCACCCGGCAGGCGGTCGGCCGGGCCGGCCGCACGGTCGCCTTCAGCGGGCTGACGGTGATCGTGTCCCTGGCCTGCCTGCTCCTCTTCCCCTTCCCGTTCCTCCGCTCCTTCGCGTACTCCGGCATCGCCGTGGTCCTGACCTCGGTCTTCGCCGCCCTGGTGATCCTTCCGGCCGCCCTGGCCCGGCTCGGCCACCGCATCCGACGCAAGCACCCGCAGCGCGGGGCCGCGCAGCTCCACAAGAAGCAGCTCAACGAGAAGCAGCCCGACGAGAAGCGGCTCGACGAGAAGGGGAGCACCGGCTGGTGGCACACCACAGCCCTGCGCATGATGCGCCGCCCCCTCGCGTACGGCATCCCCGTCCTCGCCGTCCTGCTCGCCCTGGCCGCCCCCGCCCTCGGCATCTCCTTCGGCGCACCCGACGACCGCGTACTGCCCGCGGACACCTCGAGCCGCGTCGTCCAGGACCGGATACGGGCGGACTTCGCCGCCGAGGAGATGGACGCCCTCCAGGTCCTGCGCACCGGACTGCCCGGCACGCCCGCGTCCGCCGGGCAGATCGAGGCCGCGGCGATCGCCCTCTCCGAAGTCCCCGGTATCCAGCAGGTCGACGCCCTGACCGGCTCGTACACCGACGGCCGCCGCGTCCTGCCCGCCACCGGCCCCGCCCAGCGATCCGCCCAGCGGTTCGCCCAGCGGTTCGCCCATGAGTCGAACACCTGGTTCTCCGCCGTCCCGAACCAGAAGGCGCTCGCCGCCGACCCCGACCGGCTGCTCGCCGAGGTCCGTGCCGCTGCCGGCGACCCCGCGGACGTACGCGTCGGCGGCTACCCCGCCGAACTCGGCGACTTCCGCACCGTCCTGGTCGACCGGCTGCCCGTGGTCTTCGGGCTGATCCTGCTGGTCACCTTCGTCATCCTGTTCCTGATGACGGGCAGCCTGGTGATCCCGCTGAAGGCGATGCTCCTCAACGCGCTGTCCATGACCGTCATGTTCGGCGCCCTGGTCTGGGTCTTCCAGGACGGCCACCTCTCCGGCCTGCTCGGCTTCACCGCCACCGGAACCCTGGAGCCGTCCATTCCGATCCTGATGTTCTGCACGGCCTTCGGCCTGTCCATGGACTACGAGGTGTTCATGCTGTCGCGGATCAAGGAGGAGTACGACCGCACCGGCGACACCCCCGCCGCGGTCGCCCGGGGCCTGGAACGCTCCGGCCCGCTGATCACCGCGGCCGCCGTGATCCTCGCCGCCTCGTTCGCCACGTACGCGTCCTCCGGGATCGTCTACCTGAAGATGCTGGGCCTCGGCATGGTCATCGTGATCCTGGTCGACGCCACCCTGATCCGCGCCGTCCTCGTCCCCGTCCTGATGCGCCTGGCCGGCCGCGCCAACTGGTGGGCCCCGGCCCCTCTGCGCCGCCTGCACGCCCGCTTCGGCCTCACGGACTGAGCCCCAGGAACATGAAAACACCCCCCTGACCGCGTTTCCGCAGATCAGGGGGGTGTTCACCGGGTGGAGCCTAGGAGAGTCGAACTCCTGACATCTGCCATGCAAAGACAGCGCTCTACCAACTGAGCTAAGGCCCCGGAAACGGCAGATCCAGCCGTAAGAAACCCGGCAGGTCTTCCATCGCGGACCAGAGTACCGGGTCACCCCCCGGGTCTCGCAAAAAGATTGGGGGTCCCGGTGAACGACCACGCTCCGTAAGATGCTCGGCGAGGTTCGCAGCAGCGAAGGGGAGACGCCATGGACGCAGCACAGCAGGAAGCCACCGCAAGAGCCCGAGAGCTCCAGCGGAGCTGGTACGGGGAGCCGTTGGGGGCGCTCTTCCGGAGGCTCATCGACGATCTGGGCCTCAATCAGGCCCGGCTCGCGGCGGTCCTGGGGCTGTCCGCGCCCATGCTCTCGCAGCTGATGAGCGGCCAGCGCGCCAAGATCGGCAACCCGGCGGTGGTCCAGCGCGTCCAGCACCTCCAGGAACTGGCCGGTCAGGTCGCCGACGGCAGCGTCAGCGCCGCCGAGGCCGCCGACCGCATGGAGGAGATCAAGAAGTCGCAGGGCGGCTCGGTTCTCACCAACGCCAGTCAGACCGCGATCAGTTCGGGCGCCCCGACGGTCAAGCGGGTGGTGCGCGAGATCCAGTCGCTGCTGCGCTGCGTCGCGGCCGCGGGCGACATCATCGATGCGGCTGACGCCCTCGCCCCGACCCACCCCGAACTGGCAGAGTTCCTCAAGGTGTACGGCGCCGGACGCACAGCGGACGCCGTCGCCCACTACGAGGCGCATCAGAGCTGACGTAAGGAGCTGAAGCCGGACGGCGATCTTGCCGAACGGTTTCAGCACTGACTCCGCGCAGCTCAGAGCGGTAGTCCGAGCAGCCGCAGAGGCTGAGCTGGGAGTGCAGCAGGGCCATGGGTGAGGTCTTCGCCGGCCGGTACGAACTGGTCGACCCGATCGGGCGCGGTGGCGCCGGCGCCGTATGGCGTGCCTGGGACCACCGTCGGCGCCGCTATGTCGCCGCCAAGGTCCTGCAGCAGAGCGACGCGCACACGCTGCTCCGCTTCGTCCGCGAGCAGGCCCTGCGGATCGACCACCCCCATGTCCTGGCCCCGGCCAGCTGGGCGGCCGACGACGACAAGGTCCTGTTCACGATGGACCTGGTCAAGGGCGGTTCGCTGGCCCATGTGATCGGGGATTACGGCCCGTTGGCGCCCCGGTTCGTGTGCACTCTGCTCGACCAGCTGCTCGCCGGTCTGACGGCGGTGCACGCGGAGGGCGTCGTGCACCGCGACATCAAGCCCGCCAACATCCTGCTCGAGGCGACCGGCATCAACCGGCCGCACCTTCGGCTGTCCGACTTCGGCATCGCCATGCGCAAGGGCGAGCCACGCCTCACCGAGACCGACTACGTGGTGGGGACGCCCGGTTACTTCGCGCCCGAGCAGATGCTGGGCGAGGAACCGGACTTCCCCGGCGACCTCTTCGCGGTGGGCCTGGTCGCGCTGTACCTCCTGGAGGGCGCGAAACCGGACTCCAAGGCCCTCATCCAGCACTTCGCGGCCCACGGCACCCCGGATGCCCCGCAGGGCGTACCCGAGCCGTTGTGGCAGGTCATCGCCACGCTGGTACAGCCGGATCCGAACGCCCGGTTCCGTACGGCGGGGGGTGCGCGGAAGGCGCTGAGCGCGGCCGTCGAGCTGCTTCCGGAACCCGGTCCCGACGACGAGATCGTCGAGGTCTTCGACCAACTCGGCCCGCTGCCACCGGGGTTCGGCCCCGACGGCCCTCTCAAGCGGGTCACGGCCCCGCCCCCACCGGCCACGC
>NZ_JAAAHS010000253.1 GCF_009908195.1 Streptomyces boluensis
GCGCCCAGGTGGTCGAGGACGAGTCGGGCCGTCTCCGTGGGGGTCGCGCCCACGCGTACGCCCGCCGCCTCCAGGGCCTCCTGCTTCGCGCGCGCGGTGCCGGAGGAACCGGAGACGATCGCTCCGGCGTGGCCCATGGTCTTGCCCTCGGGCGCGGTGAACCCGGCGACGTAGCCGACCACCGGCTTGGTGATGTGCTCCCGGATGTACGCGGCGGCACGCTCCTCCGCGTCGCCGCCGATCTCGCCGATGAGCACGACGAGTTCGGTGTCCGGGTCGTCCTCGAAGGCCTGCAGGCAGTCGATGTGGGTGGTGCCGATGACGGGGTCGCCGCCGATACCCACACAGGTGGAGAAACCGATGTCCCGCAGCTCGTACATGAGTTGGTACGTGAGCGTGCCCGACTTGGACACCAGGCCGATGCGGCCGGGCTTGGTGATGTCGGCGGGGATGATGCCGGCGTTGGCCTGGCCGGGGGTGATCAGGCCGGGGCAGTTGGGGCCGATGACGCGGGTGCCGCGCTGTTTCGCGTACGTCTGGAAGGCGACCGCGTCGTGGACGGGGATGCCCTCCGTGATGACGACGGCGAGGGCGATGCCCGCGTCGGCCGCCTCGGTGACGGCCGCCTTGCAGAACGCGGGCGGCACGAAGACGACGGTGACGTCCGCGCCGGTGGCTTCGATGCCCGCGCGGACGGTGCCGAAGACGGGTACGGCGCGGTCGTCGAAGTCGACGGTGCGGCCGGCCTTGCGGGGGTTGACGCCGCCCACGACGTTCGTGCCGGCGGCGAGCATACGGCGGGTGTGCTTCATGCCCTCGGCGCCGGTCATGCCCTGGACGAGGACCTTGCTCTCCTTGGTGAGGTAGATCGCCATGGTCTGAACTCCTCTGTTCCGGGCGCTAGTTGGCCAGCTGCGCGGCGCGCTCGGCGGCGCCGTCCATGGTGGGCGCCTGCTCGACGAGCGGGTGCTGGTGGCCGTCGAGGATGGCGCGGCCCTGCGCGGCGTTGTTGCCGTCGAGGCGTACGACGAGGGGTTTGGTGAGGCGGATCTCGTCGAGGGCCTGGACAATCCCGTCGGCCACGGCGTCGCAGGCGGTGATGCCGCCGAAGACGTTCACGAAGACCGACTTGACGTCCGGGTCGGAGAGGATGACGGAGAGCCCGTCGGCCATGACCTGGGCGGAGGCGCCGCCGCCGATGTCGAGGAAGTTGGCGGGGCGGGCGCCGCAGCCGGCGACCACGTCGAGGGTGGACATGACGAGGCCGGCGCCGTTCCCGATCACGCCGACCTGGCCGTCGAGCTTGACGTAGTTGAGTCCCTTGGCGGCCGCCCGCGCCTCCAGGGGGTCGTCGTGGGCCGTCCCCGCGTCACCCCAACGGGCTTGGCGGAAACGGGCGTTGTCGTCGAGGCTGACCTTGCCGTCAAGGGCGAGGAGCCGTCCGTCGCGGGTGCGCACGAGCGGGTTGACCTCGACGAGTACGGCGTCCTCCTCGGTCAGCACCGTCCACAGTTTGACCAGGACGTCGGCTGCCTCGGGCGGGAGCTGTGCGGCGCGGGCGATCTCCGCGGCCTTGTCGGCGGTGACGCCGTGCGCGGGGTCGATCGGGATGCGGGCGACGGCCTCGGGCCGGGTGGCGGCGACCTCCTCGATCTCCATTCCGCCCTCGGCCGAGGCGATGGCGACGAAGCGGCCCTCGGCGCGGTCGAGGACGTACGAGACGTAGAACTCGGTCTCGATCTCGACTGGTTGGGCGAGCATCACCTGGTGCACGGTGTGCCCCTTGATGTCCATGCCCAGGATCTGGCGTGCCGTCAGCTCGGCCGACGCGGGGTCCGCGGCGAGCTTCACACCGCCCGCCTTGCCCCGGCCGCCGGTCTTCACCTGGGCTTTCACGACGACGCGGCCCCCGAGGCGGTCGGCGCCGCGGCGGGCCTCCTTGGCGGTGTCGACGACTTCCGCCTTCGGCACCAACACGCCGTATTCCTCGAAGAGTTCCCTTGCTTGGTACTCGAACAGGTCCATCTCGGCTCCTGACTCAAAAGTGCCGCACGCCCCCTGGACACCACTCACCGGATGCGGGATAACAAGCTTCATACAGTATTCGTCGACTGTATGCAATCTGCCGCGACAGCGGTGTGAGCAGCGCCAGAGCAGTGCGTGACCGCAGGACACGAGCCATCCATGAGCTGTGCGTGAGGACGCCAACTCCCCTACGAAGGGACAGGACTTCGCCATGCCCGACGAGAACAGCCAGAACCTCATTTCCGGTGGGCACCTGGTCGCCAAGGCACTCAAAGCGGAGGGCGTGGAGGTCATCTACACCCTGTGCGGCGGCCACATCATCGACATCTACGACGGCTGCGTCGACGAGGGCATCGAAGTCGTCGACGTACGCCATGAACAGGTGGCCGCACACGCCGCCGACGGCTACGCCCGCATCACCGGCAAGCCCGGCTGCGCCGTCGTCACCGCGGGACCCGGCACCACCGACGCCGTCACCGGTGTCGCCAACGCGTTCCGCGCCGAGTCACCCATGCTCCTCATCGGCGGCCAAGGTGCCCACACCCAGCACAAGATGGGCTCCCTGCAGGACCTGCCGCACGTCGACATGATGACGCCCATCACCAAGTTCGCCTCGACCGTGCCGGACACCGCGCGCGCCGCGGACATGGTGTCCATGGCGTTCCGCGAGTGCTACCACGGTGCCCCCGGGCCCTCCTTCCTGGAGATCCCGCGTGACGTCCTCGACGCCAAGGTGCCGGTGGAGAAGGCGCGGGTGCCGCAGTCCGGGCAGTACCGCGCGTCCACCCGCTCCGCCGGCGACCCCGAGGCCATCGAGAAGCTCGCCGACCTCCTCGTGCACGCCGAGAAGCCCGCGATCCTGCTCGGCAGCCAGGTGTGGACGACGCGCGGCACCGAGTCCGCCACCGAGTTGGTGCGCACCCTCAACGTGCCCGCCTATATGAACGGCGCCGGACGCGGCACCCTCCCTCCCGGCGACCCGCACCACTTCCAGCTCTCGCGCAGGTACGCCTTCTCCAACGCCGATGTGATCGTGATCGTCGGTACCCCCTTCGACTTCCGGATGGGCTACGGCAAGCGGCTCTCGCCGGACGCGACCGTGGTGCAGATCGACCTCGACTACCGCACCGTCGGCAAGAACCGGGACGTCGACCTCGGCATCGTCGGCGACGCGGGCCTGGTCCTCAAGGCGGTGACCGAGGCCGCATCGGGCAGGGTCAACGGCGGTGCGTCCAAGCGCAAGGAGTGGCTGGACGAACTGCGCGCCGCCGAGCAGACCGCGATCGAGAAGCGGCTGCCGAACCTGCGCTCGGACGCCTCCCCCATCCACCCCTACCGCCTGGTCAGTGAGATCAACGACTTCCTGACCGAGGACTCCATCTACATCGGGGACGGCGGCGACATCGTCACCTTCTCCGGGCAGGTCGTCCAGCCCAAGTCGCCGGGCCACTGGATGGACCCCGGTCCGCTCGGCACGCTCGGCGTCGGGATTCCGTTCGTGCTCGCCGCGAAGCAGGCCCGCCCCGACAAGGAGGTCGTCGCGCTGTTCGGCGACGGCGCGTTCTCCCTGACCGGCTGGGACTTCGAGACTCTCGTCCGCTACAACCTCCCCTTCGTCGGCATCGTCGGCAACAACTCCTCGATGAACCAGATCCGTTACGGCCAGAAGGCCAAGTACGGGGACGAGCGCGAGCGTGTCGGCAACACCCTCGGCGACGTCCACTACGACAAGTTCGCCCAGATGCTCGGCGGTTACGGCGAGGAGGTCCGCGACCCCGCCGACATCGGCCCCGCGCTCCAGCGGGCCCGCGAGTCGGGCAAGCCCTCGCTCATCAACGTCTGGGTCGACCCGGACGCGTACGCCCCCGGAACCATGAACCAGACCATGTACAAGTGAGGAGCTGCTTGTCATGACGACCAAGGCTCTTGAGGGCGTGCGCGTCCTCGACATGACCCACGTCCAGTCAGGCCCGTCCGCCACCCAGCTCCTCGCCTGGCTCGGCGCGGACGTGGTGAAGCTGGAGGCGCCGAGCGGCGACATCACGCGCAAGCAGTTGCGCGATCTGCCGGACGTCGACTCCCTCTACTTCACGATGCTCAACTGCAACAAGCGGAGCATCACCCTCAACACCAAGTCCGAGCGTGGCAAGGAGATCCTCACCGAGCTGATCCGGCGCTCGGACGTCATGGTCGAGAACTTCGGCCCTGGCGCCGTGGACCGCATGGGGTTCACCTGGGACCGCATCCAGGAGATCAATCCGCGTATCGTCTATGCCTCCATCAAGGGGTTCGGGGACGGGCCGTACACCAACTTCAAGGCCTACGAGGTCGTGGCGCAGGCCATGGGCGGGTCGATGTCGACCACGGGCTTCGAGGACGGGCCGCCGCTGGCGACGGGGGCCCAGATCGGCGACTCGGGAACCGGCATTCATGCCGTCGCCGGAATTCTCGCGGCGCTCCTGCAGCGGGAGAGCACCGGGCGCGGGCAGCGGGTCAACGTGGCCATGCAGCATGCCGTGCTCAACCTCTGCCGGGTGAAGTTGCGCGACCAGCAGCGCCTGGCCCATGGGCCGCTCGCTGAATATCCCAACGACGACTTCGGCACGGAAGTTCCCCGCTCCGGAAACGCGTCCGGCGGCGGTCAGCCGGGCTGGGCGGTCAAGTGCGCGCCGGGCGGCCCCAACGACTACGTGTACGTCATCGTGCAGCCCGTCGGCTGGCAGCCCATGGCCTCGTTGATCGGCCGGCCCGAGCTGGCCGACGACCCCGAGTGGGCCACGCCCGAGGCCCGGCTGCCCAAGCTGAGCAAGATGTTCCAGCTGATCGAGGAGTGGTCCTCGACCCTGCCCAAGTGGGAGGTCCTGGAGCAGCTCAACTCCCACAACATCCCCTGCGGGCCGATCCTCTCGACGAAGGAGATCGTCGAGGACGCCTCGCTCGCCGCCAACGAGATGGTCGTCAAGGTCCAGCACCCCGAGCGCGGCGAGTTCACCACCGTCGGTTCCCCGCTGAAGCTCTCCGACTCCCCTGTGGACGTGGTCAGTTCACCGCTGCTCGGTGAGCACAACGCCGAGGTGTACGTCGGTGAGCTCGGCCTCGGGGACGAGGAACTGCGCCTGCTCAAGTCGAACGGAGTGATCTGACGTGATGGCAGAGGACCGCGCACTGACGGTGCGGGCGCTGCTCGACGCCGTACGGGCCGAAGGGCGCAGCGCGCTCACCGCGCCCGAGGGCAAGTTGATCGCGGACGCGTACGGGATCGCCGTGCCGGGTGAGGAGTTGGCGCGGGACGTGGACCAGGCGGTCGCGGCGGCGGCGCGTTTCGACGGGCCCGTCGTGCTGAAGATCGTCTCCCCGGACATCCTGCACAAGACCGACGCCGGCGGCGTGATCGTCGGAGTGGAGGGTTCCGCTGCTGTGCGGGCCGCCTTCCACAAGATCATCGAGAGTGCCCGTGGCTACGCTCCGGACGCCCGGATCGACGGCATCCAGGTGCAGCAACTCCTGCCCAAGGGCCAGGAGGTGATCGTCGGGGCGGTCACCGATCCGACGTTCGGGAAGGTGGTGGCGTTCGGGCTCGGCGGTGTCCTCGTCGAGGTGCTGAAGGACGTGACGTTCCGGCTCGCGCCCGTCGACGCGGACGAGGCCGTGTCCATGCTCGACTCGATCAGGGCCGCCGAGATCCTGCGCGGGGTGCGCGGCGCGCCGGCCGTCGACCGCTGGGCGCTCGCCGAGCAGATCCGCCGGGTGTCCCAACTGGTCAGCGACTTCCCGGAGATCGCGGAGGTCGACCTCAATCCGGTGATCGCCACCCCGGAGGGCGCACTCGCCGCCGACATCCGCGTGATCCTCTCCTCGGAGACGCCCAAGAAGCGGCGTACGTACGGTCGCGACGAGATCCTGCGGTCGATGCGGCGCCTGATGCAGCCGCGTTCGGTCGCGGTGATCGGCGCCTCCAACGAGCAGGGCAAGATCGGTAATTCGGTGATGCGGAACCTCGTCGACGGAGGTTTCTCCGGCGAGATCCACCCCGTGAACCCCAAGGCCGATGACATTCAGGGCCGCAAGGCGTACAAGAGTGTCACCGACGTTCCGGGTGAGGTGGATGTGGCGGTCTTCGCGATCCCCGCCAAGTTCGTTGCCTCGGCCCTTGAGGAGGTGGGCCGCAAGGGCATCCCCAACGCGGTGCTGATCCCCTCCGGTTTCGCGGAGACCGGGGAGCACGAGCTGCAGGACGAGATCGTCCGGATCGCCGAGCAGCACGGCGTCCGCCTTCTCGGGCCCAACATCTACGGCTACTACTCGACGTGGCAGGACCTCTGCGCCACGTTCTGCACGCCGTACGACGTGAAGGGCGGCGTCGCCCTCACCTCGCAGTCGGGCGGCATCGGCATGGCGATCCTGGGCTTCGCCCGCGCCACGAAGACCGGTGTGTCGGCGATCGTCGGCCTCGGCAACAAGTCGGACCTCGACGAGGACGACCTGCTGACCTGGTTCGGCGAAGACCCCAACACCAAGTGCATCGCCATGCACCTGGAGGACCTGAAGGACGGCCGCGCCTTCGTGGCCGCCGCCAGGGAGACGGTGCCGAAGAAGCCGGTCGTGGTCCTCAAGGCGGGGCGCACCGCCGCCGGCGCGAAGGCCGCGGGCTCGCACACCGGGGCCCTGGCGGGCGACGACGCGGTGTACGACGACATCCTCCGACAGGCAGGGGTGATCCGCGCCCCTGGCCTCAACGACATGCTGGAGTACGCGCGTGCGCTGCCCGTACTGCCCACTCCCAAGGGCGACAACGTCGTCATCATCACCGGGGCGGGCGGTTCGGGGGTGCTCCTGTCGGACGCGGTGACCGACAACGGCCTCTCCCTGATGGAGATTCCGCCGGATCTGGACGCCTCGTTCCGCGAGTACATCCCGCCCTTCGGGGCCGCGGGCAACCCTGTGGACATCACGGGCGGCGAACCCCCCTCCACGTACGAGGCGACGATCAGGCTGGGTCTCGAGGACCCGCGGATCCACTCCCTCGTACTCGGCTACTGGCACACCATCGTCACGCCGCCGATGGTCTTCGCCGAGCTCACCGCGCGCGTGGTGGCCGAATTCAAGGAGCGCGGCATAGAGAAGCCGGTCGTGGCCTCCCTCGCGGGCGACGTGGAGGTCGAGGAGGCGTGCGCGTACCTCTTCGAGCACGGTGTCGTCGCCTATCCCTACACGACCGAGAAGCCTGTCGCGGTGCTGGGTGCCAAGTACCGGTGGGCGCGGGCCGCGGGGTTCCTCGGAGGTGGTCGATGAGCTGAACGGCGGCTCGAACCACGGGGCCTGCGGCGGCCGTTCGCCGTGGGCCCCGGTGCGAAGAGAACGGACAGGGGGCGCTGGCCAGACTTCTTCCACGCGAGGGGTTCGATCGACATGACGACAACCGATCTACCGAGCACTGTCCCGTACCGGGAGGTGACGGACTCCAACGGCCGGACCTACCGGGTCGGCGAGACCGACATCGACATCATGGGGCGCAAGCGCAAGTGGATGGTCATCCTGCCGTGGGTCGGCATGATGGGCATCAGCTCCGCGGAGTACGCGTTCGCGTCCGCGGAGGACACCCTGCACACCGCACATCACTGGGCCAGCGGCCACATCTTCTGGATGATGACCGTCTGGGTGTTCTTCCAGGCCGCGGTGGCCTTCCCCGCGGGACGGCTGCGAGAGAGCGGCAGACTGCCGGCCCGCTGGGCGATGATGCTCGGCGCCGTCGGCACCCTGCTCGGCTATCTGTCCCTGGCCTACGCGCCGAGCGTCGTCTTCGCCTACATCGGCTTCAGCATGTTCAGCGGTATGGGCGCGGGCATGGTGTACGCCACCTGCGTCAACATGGTGGGCAAGTGGTACCCGGAGCGGAGGGGCGGCAAGACCGGCTTCGTCAACGGCGGTTTCGCCTACGGCTCGGTCCCGTTCGTCTTCATCTTCACCGGCGTCATGGACCTCACCAACTTCCGTACCGTGCTTCTCCTTGTGGGCCTTTTCCTCGCCGCTGTGGTGGCTTTCGCGGGGTTCTTCTTCCAGGACCCGCCGAAGAACTGGTGGCCCCCGGAGATCGACCCGCTCAACCCTCCGGACGACCCGCGGGCCCGCAGGTCCCTGGAGAAGAACCCGCCGGCGGTCAAGCAGTACTCCCCGTTGGAGGCCTGGAAGACCGGCCGGGTGGCGCTGATGTGGTTCTGTCTGGCGTGCACCTCGGGCGTGAACATCTTCGGCATCGCCTTCCAGGTCGACATCGGTAAGGAGGCGGGTTTCGCCAGCGGGATCGTGGCCACCGCGATGTCCCTCAAGGCGATCGTCAACGGCACCGGGCGCGGCGTCATCGGCTGGCTCTCCGACCGTTACGGCCGCAAGCAGTGCCTGTTGTACGTGTGCGTCATCCTGGGCCTCGCGCAGTTCGGCATCATCTGGTCGGCCGACATGCAGAACCTGCCGCTGTTCCTGACCTTCTCCGCGATCTCAGGCTTCGGTGGCGGCGCGATCTTCCCGATGTTCGCGGCGCTGACGGCCGACTACTTCGGCGAGAACAACAACGCCACCAACTACGGCATGGTGTACAGCTCGAAGCTCGTCTCCGGTCTGGGCGCGGGCATGGGCGCCCTGGTCGTCGGCGCCTGGGGGCACTCCGGTGCCTTCATCCTGGCGGGCTCCATCTCGTTCTTCGCCGGGTTCGTGGCGCTGTTCCTGACCCCGCCGGGGCGGCCCAAGAGCAAGAAGATCACGCCGAATCCGCAACCCATCAGCAGGGACGCCCAGTAGCCTCCCCGCTCCTGCACGCGACTCCACTACGCAGAGCCCCCGGCAACGTGCCGGGGGCTCTGCGTGTGCTCTCCGGCCGGCTGCGGCTAGCAGTCCTCCTCGCGCAGCCCGTGCAGATGGGCGCTCGACTTACGGGCGAAGGCAAGCGAGTCCACCGGATTGTCGTGTTCCACCTGCCAGTGGTGGAACCGCCTGCCGGTCGGCGTACGACGGGTCACCTCGGACAGGAACCGCCCGTAGTCGATGTCACCGTCACCGACGTCCACCATCCGGTAGCCGTCCTTGGCCGCCTCGTCGTGCTCCCCGTCCTTGACGTGGAACAGCGGGTAGCGGTGCGGCTGCTTGAGTACGTAGTCCAGCGGCTCGAACGGCGCCGGTGTGCCGTCGACCCGCTTGGAGAAACGGAACTGCGCCGCGTACGCCCAGTAGATGTCCATCTCCAGATGCACGAGCTCGGGGTCGGTCTCGGCGAGCAGCACGTCGTAGAGGCGTACATCGGTCCTGTCGGTCGCGAAGGAGAACTCCTCGGCGTGGTTGTGCTGGTAGAACTTCATGCCGCGCTTCCGCGCCGCCGCGCCGTACGTGTTGAACTCCTCGGCGCAGCGCTTCCACCCTTCGACGGTCGTGCCGTATCGCCAGGGCCCGGAGGCGGTGCCGATGTGCTTGAGGCCGAGCGCCTGCGCCTCGTCGAGGACCTTCTCCAGGTTCTGCGCGAACGTGTACGCGTTGGGGTCGTCGGAGTAGTAACCGACGTGGCTGCCGATGGGGTTGAGGCCGTGGTCGGCGGCGAGTTGCTTGAGCTGGGCGAGGGTGATGGGGCCCGCCGAGCCCTGGGTGTACCCGGCGAACTCGATCTCGTCGTAGCCGTACTTGCTCAACTCGGCGAAGACCGGGGCGAATCCGAGGGTGGAGACCTTGTCGCGCAGGCTGTACAGCTGGACGCCGAGGCGTCCTGGCGGCAGCACGGGGCAGCCGGCGTCGGTGGCTGTCGCCGCTCGGGTGTCGGCCTGGGCGGCGGCTGCGGCGGGGGTCGCGGCCGTGCCGACGACAGCGGCGGCGGTGGCGCCCGCGGCGACGCCGAGCATGCCGCGACGGCTGAGTCTGTGGGCGAGTTCGGGGTCGGACGCGGACGTGCGGAAGGAGCGGGGCATGCGGGAACTCCTTGCGGTGATGGGGCGTTGTCAGTGGTGTCTGGTTGAGTTGTTCTCAGCCGCCGGTCAGCAGTGCAGACCGGCCAGTTGAAGCAGCAGCGACTTCACATCGGTGGCCCGGATCGGGCCGGTGACAGCGCGGGGGGTGGAGCACAGGATGAGCGGACCGTCGTTCGGGTCATCAGGAAGGCGCCCATGGCTGCCGCGAATAGGTGACGCGTCCAGGGGCACCACCGCCATGCGGTAGCGCATCCCGAGTTTCTTGCGGGCGAGCGCCTTGGCGGCCTTGAGCTTGACGTACGGATCGAGCGGATCCATGAACAGCTCGACCGGGTCGTAGCCGGGCTTGCGGTGGATCTCGACGAGCTGCGCGAAGTCGGGTGCCCGCGCGTCGTCCAGCCAGTAGTAGTACGTGAACCAGGCGTCCGCTTCCGCGACGGCGACGAGTTCGCCGGAGCGCGGATGGTCCAGGCCGTACTCCTTCTTGCCCTCGTCGTCCAGGAGTTGATCGATTCCCGCCAGGCCGTTGAGTGCCTCACGAGCGGCGTCGAGATCTTCCGGGCGACGGACATACACATGGGCGATCTGGTGGTCGGCGACAGCGAAGGCACGTGACGCCATCGGGTCGAGGTACTCCATGCCGTCCTGGGTGTGGACCTCGAGGAGTCCCACGCGGCGCAGCGCGCGGTTGATGTCGACGGAGCGGCTCACCTTGGTGATGCCGTACTCGGAGAGCGCGACGACGGTGCGGCGCTCGCGGTGCGCGTCGTCCAGAAGGGGGGCGAGGGCCTGGTCGAGGTCGGTGGCGGCCTGGTGGGAGCGCGGATCGTCGGGACCGTAGCGCTGCAGGTCGTAGTCGAGATGGGGGAGATAGCAGAGCGCCAGGTCGGGGTGGCGGGTGTCGATGATGTGGCGGGTCGCGTCGACGATCCACTGCGAGGAGACGATGTCGGCGCCCGGACCCCAGAAGTGGAAGAGGGGGAACGTGCCGAGTTTGTCGGTGAGTTCGTCGTGCAGGGCCGGGGGCCGGGTGTAGCAGTCGGGTTCCTTGCGGCCGTCGGCGTAGTAGACGGGACGGGGGGTGACGGTGATGTCGGTGTCGGCGCCCATGGCGTACCACCAGCAGATATTGGCGACCGTATAGCCCGGGTGGGCGCGCCGGGCGGCGTCCCACAGTTTGTCGCCGGAGACGAGGCCGTTGTGCTGGCGCCAAAGCAGTACGTCGCCGAGCTCACGGAAGTACCAGCCGTTGCCGACGATGCCGTGTTCGGCGGGCGGCGCCCCGGTGAGGAACGTGGACTGTGCCGCGCAGGTCACCGCCGGCAGGACGGTACCGAGTTCGGCGCGCGAACCGTCTTCGGCGAGGGACT
>NZ_JAAAHS010000254.1 GCF_009908195.1 Streptomyces boluensis
CCTGAGGCCGGTGCCGTGTGAAGTCACCGGCGGGGGGTCGTGCCGGTGTGCGTGCCGGTGCCCCGGTGAAGTTAGGCACTCATCGTTCAGCCGTCAATCATCTGCACAACATCAACTGCTGTCAGGAGAGCCCGGCTTCCGCGATCCGCCGCAGCAGCGCGTGCAGGGTCTCCCGCTCGGCCGGCTTCAGCGGGGCGAGGAGTTCGTCCGTCACGCGTGAGCCCGCCTCGTCGCTGTCGCGCAGGAAGGCGCGGCCGTCCGCGGTCAGCGCGACGATCCGGCTGCGGCGATCGTCGGGGGCCGGGCGGCGCTCGGCGAACCCGAGCTTCTCCAGGTCGTCGACCAGGCTCACGATCGCGCTCGGGTCGTACCCGAGCCGCGCGCTCAACTCCCGCTGCAGTGTGCCCCCGGAGGCGGCGAGGAACCGCAGCAGCGCGTAGTGGCGCAGGCGCAGGCCGGAGTCCTGGAGGCAGGCGTTGAACAGCTGCCCGGACCGCAGGCCCATGCGGTACAGGAGGTAGCCCGTGTCCGCGTGCAGCCCGCGCATCCACGGCTCGTCCGCGTCGATCGGGGCAGGGGCTGTGGCCTGGTTCGTGGCGTGCGGCTTGCGGGTGATGACGGGCTCCCTGGTCGAGGCCCCGGGCGGGGCGGTTCCGGTGTGCTCGACAAGGATGACGCACGCTTCGGACGGCTACAACTATTGACGTCAACAATTATTGTTCTTACCTTCGGTCTCGGAGTCGCGCCTCGGGCTTCACCGCCGAACTCGTCTGCCGCGCCTCGCATTTGAGGCTTCAGCTGTGAGCCGTGGGCCCCGGGTCTCGGCTCGCAGGCGTACGTCACGCCTCACCGCATCCCGCCGCGCACCGCCCCGCGGCCGTACCCGTACGTGAAGGGACTCGCTCGTGCCAAGCATCGATCTCACCGGCAAGGCCGCCGTCGTCACCGGCAGCGGCCGGGGCCTCGGCCTCGCCTACGCCCACGCCCTGGCCGCCCACGGAGCCTCCGTCGTCGTCAACGACGTCGACGAAGCCGTGGCCGAGGCGGCCGTGAAGTCCCTCACCGAGGCCGGCGGCACCGCCGTCGCCGAGGTGGCCGCCGTCGGCACGTCCGAGGCGGCCGACCGCCTGGTCGCCCGCGCCGTCGAGGAGTTCGGGCGCCTCGACATCCTCGTCACCAACGCGGGCATCCTGCGGGACAAGGTCCTCTGGAAGATGACCGACGACGACTTCGACGCCGTCGTCTCCACCCACCTCAAGGGCACCTTCACCTGCGCCCGCGCCGCCGCCGTCCGCATGCGCGAGCAGGGCGAGGGCGGCACCCTGATCCTCGTCGGCTCCCCGGCCGGGCAGCGCGGCAACTTCGGCCAGACCAACTACGCCGCCGCCAAGGCCGGCATCGCCGCGATGGCCCGCACCTGGTCCATGGAACTGGCCCGCGCGCAGATCACCGTCAACGCGATCGTGCCCGTCGCCGCGACCGCGATGACCGAGACCATCCCCGCCTTCGCCCCGTACGTCGAGGCGATGAGGAACGGCGCACCGCTGCCGGACTTCCTGCGCAAGGGCGAGGGCTTCGGCACCCCCGAGGACTGCGCGGCCCTCGTCCCGTTCCTCGCCTCGGAAGCCGCACGCACCGTCACCGGCCAGGCCATCGGCATCGGCGGCGACAAGGTGACGCTCTGGTCCCATCCGCAGGAGACCAAGTCGGCCTACGCGAACGGAGGTTGGACCCCGGACACGCTCGCCGAGGCCTGGCCGACGTCGGTCGGCGCCGAACTCCAGACGGTCGGCATCCCCGCGCCGAAGCTGCCGGAGGCGTGATGCCCCACCCCATGAACCCCGACGACCTGGTCGCGATCGACGTCCACACCCACGCCGAGGTCTCCGCCGAGGGCCACGCCTCCCTGGACGACGACCTGCACGACGCCTCCTCCGCCTTCTTCAAGGTCGAGGGCAAGCGGAAGCCGACCCTGGAGGAGACCGCCGCGTACTACCGCGAGCGGAACATGGCCGCCGTCATCTTCACGGTCGACGCAGAGTCGGCCACCGGCACCGAGCCCGTTCCCAACGAGGAGGTGGCGGAGGCGGCCGCAGCCAACTCCGACGTGCTCATCCCCTTCGCCTCCATCGACCCGTTCCGGGGCAGGGCCGGCGTGCGGCAGGCCCGCCGACTGGTCGAGGAGTACGGCGTGAAGGGCTTCAAATTCCACCCCAGCATCCAGGGCTTCTTCCCCAACGACCGTGCTCTCGCCTACGAGTTGTACGAAGTCATCGAGGAGACCGGCACGATAGCCCTCTTCCACACCGGTCAGACCGGCATCGGCGCCGGGGTGCCCGGCGGAGGCGGCATCAGGCTCAAGTACTCCAACCCCCTGCACATCGACGACGTCGCCGCCGACTTCCCGCACCTGAAGATCATCCTGGCGCATCCGTCGTTCCCCTGGCAGGACGAGGCCCTCGCCGTCGCCACGCACAAGCCGGGCGTGCACATCGACCTGTCCGGCTGGTCACCGAAGTACTTCCCGCCGCAACTCGTCCAGTACGCCAACACGCTGCTCAAGGACAAGGTCCTCTTCGGCTCCGACTTCCCCGTCCTCACCCCCGACCGCTGGCTCGCCGACTTCGCGAAGCTGTCGATCAAGGACGAGGTCCGGCCGAAGATCCTCAAGGAGAACGCCGCCCGCCTGCTCGGGCTGACGAAACCGTAAAGGGAGCGCGAAGATGCGCAACGAGGGACTCGGATCGTGGCCCGCACGCCGGGCCCGCAAAACCCCGCACCGCACCGCCCTGATCCACCACGACACCAGCCTCACCTACGCCGAGCTGCACACCCGCACCACCCGCCTCGCCCACGCCCTGCGCGCCCGCGGCATCCGACGCGGCGACCGGATCGCCTACCTCGGCCCCAACCACCCCTCCTACCTGGAAACCCTGTTCGCGGCCGGCCTGCTCGGCGCCGTCTTCGTCCCACTCAACACCCGCCTCGCCGCACCCGAGATCGCCCACCAGCTCACCGACTCCGGCGCCGACACCCTCATCCACGCCCCCGCACACGCCGGGCTCGTCGCGGCGCTGCCCGACAGCACCGATGTGCGTACGTACGTCGAAGTCGGCGCCGCCTACGAGGAGTTGCTGGCCGGGGCCGCCGAGGCTCCGATCGACGAACCGGTCAGAGGCGACGACACCTGCCTCATCATGTACACCTCGGGGACGACCGGCCGCCCCAAGGGCGCCATGCTCACCCACGCCAACATCACCTGGAACGCCGTCAACGTCCTCGTCGACACCGACGTGGCCGCCGACGAACGCGCCCTCGTGACCGCCCCGTTGTTCCACACGGCCGGCCTGAACATGCTCACCCTGCCGGTGCTCCTCAAGGGCGGCACCTGCGTCCTGACCGAGGCCTTCGCCCCCGGCACCACCTTCGACCTGATCGAACGGCACCGGATCACCCTCATGTTCGGGGTGCCGACGATGTTCGACCAGATGGCCCGGCACCCGCGCTGGGCCGACGCGGACCTGTCCTCGCTGCGCAGCCTGCACTGCGGCGGCTCCCCGGTGCCGACCCCGCTCATCGCCACGTACCAAGGGCGCGGGCTCACTTTCCTCCAGGGCTACGGCATGACCGAGGCGGCCCCCGGCACCCTCTTCCTGGACGCCGAACACGCGGCGGACAAGGCGGGCTCGGCCGGCGTGCCGCACTTCTTCAGCGACGTACGGGTCGTACGGCCCGACCTCACCCCGGCCGACGTCGGCGAGACCGGCGAGATCGTCGTGCGCGGGCCGCACGTCATGCCCGGCTACTGGGGCCGCCCCGAGGAGACGGCAGCCTCCTTCTCGGACGGCTGGTTCCGCAGCGGCGACGCGGCCCGCATCGACGAGGACGGCCACGTCCACATCGTCGACCGCATCAAGGACATGATCATTTCCGGCGGGGAGAACATCTACCCGGCCGAGATCGAGGACCTTCTCCTGGCCCACCCGGACATCGTCGAATGCGCAGTCATCGGCGTCCCGGACGACACGTGGGGCGAAGTGCCGCGCGCGGTAGTCGTGCCCCGCGAGGGCGCCGTGCCCGACCCCGACGCGGTGCTCGCGTCCCTGGCCGGACGCCTCGCCAAATACAAGATCCCCAAGTCAGTGGTGGTCGCGGAGGAACTCCCGCGCACCGCCTCCGGAAAGCTCCTCAAAGCCCAGCTCCGCAAGCGCCACGGCAGCCCTCAACTCCCGTAAGGACACGCACACATGACCGTCACCGTCAACGGCCTCGACGCACTCAAGAAGCTCGCCGGCAGCGACCTGGGCAGCAGCGACTGGATCGAGATCACCCAGGAACGCATCGACACCTTCGCCGACGCGACCGGCGACCACCAGTGGATCCATGTGGACCCCGCACGCGCGGCAGCCGGACCCTTCGGCGCCCCCATCGCGCACGGCTACCTCACGCTCTCCCTCTTCATCCCGCTGTTCACCGCGCTCCTCGACGTCCAGGGCGTGACGACCAAGGTCAACTACGGCCTGAACAAGGTCCGTTTCCCCGCCCCGGTCCCCGTCGGCTCCCGCATCCGGCTCGTCGGCAGGCTCGCGGAGGTCGAGGACGTACCGGGCGGGGTGCAGATCACCGTCGACGGGACCATCGAGATCGAAGGCGGCAGCAAGCCCGCCGCCGTACTGCAGAGCCTGTCCCGCTTCTACGCCTGATCCGGGCTGTGCCTGATCGTCACGCCTGATACGGGCTACGCGTGCTGGGTGTCGTCCGCGCGTACCGGCACCAGGTCGAGAAGGCGTTCCGAAGCCTCCTGCGCGAGCGGCGTGAGCCTCTCGTGCACCGCCCGGAACGTCTTCTCGGCCCGCTCCGCCGGCCAGCCGTCCGGCAGATGCTCGACCGGCAGCCGCGGATCGCGGCGGACCACCTGCAGCCACTCGGCCTGCAGCCGCAACCGCAGCGCGAGCGGAGCGAGATGGGGGTCCCCCCGGCCGGAGGCTGGGGGAGCGTCAACCACGTCCGGAAGCTCTCCCTCCCACGGCTGCCAGCGCCCGGCGAACGCCTCGTACCGCGCGGCCAGTTCGGACAGCTCCCACGTCTCACCGATCATCGCGCCGACGTCCATGCCGGCGTCGGCGTGCGCACGGAAGACCTTCACATGCGCGGCCAGTCCCAGCTCGGCCACCAGCGCCGACACGTCGACGTCACCGGGCGCGATCCACAGACCGCTGAACAACAGCCCGAAGCCACTCCACGTCAACCGGGACCGCAGGTCGTGGCGCTGGCGCTGCCAGGACTCGGGCAGCGAGAAGCCGAGCAACGTCCACGTGCCGTCCCAGTCACGGTTGACGGCGCCCGTCTGCCAGATGCGCCGCTCACCGTCGCGCAGCACGGCCGCCGAGCGCTCCGTCAGGCCGAAATACATCCGGCGGCCCTCGCGCTGACGCCGCAGCAAGCCGCGGTGCACCATGCGGGTCAGCGTCGAACGCGTCGCCTGCTCGCCGACACCGGCGCGGGCGAACACATCGATCACACTGCCCGAGTACACACAGACATCCCGCCCGAGCACCTGATCGCCCAGGAACGTCAGCATCAGGGACTGGGGCCGCAGCGACTCTTCCATGGTCACGCCGCCCACCGTACGCTGCCGCAGATCAGCCGTGATCCGGCGGTACGGGAAGACGGCCGCCGCCGACGCACAGCCGCCCGGGGGACCGCTTCCGCCCCCAACTTGCCGCTGTGCAGAGGGCGTCGAGCACGAGCCCGGCCCGCCCCTCCGACGCCGACGCGCTCTTTCGGACAGCAGAAAGGTGTGTGACGTGCGAGTACAGCCCACCACGGCAGCGCACACGAGCGAGGACCGCACGCAGGGCGGCCCCGGTCCGGTCCTCGGCAGGGCGTTCAAGATCCTCGGTGCGTTCAGCGCCGAGCACCCGGCGATGACGCTCAGCGAACTCGCGCGGCGCTCCGGCCTGCCCACCTCCACCGTGCACCGGATGCTCGGCGACCTGGTCGCCTGGGGAGCCCTGGAGCGCGGGGCGGACGGTCGCTACCGGGTCGGACTGCGCCTGTGGGAGGTCGGCGCGCTCGCCCCGCGCGGCCAGGGCCTGCGGGAGCGCGCCCTGCCGTACCTGGAGGACCTCTCGCAGGTCACGCGGGAGAACGTACAACTGGCCGTGCGGGAAGGGTGCGAGCTGGTGTTCGTGGAGCGGATCGCGGGCACCGGCGCCGTACCCGTGCTCACCCGGGTGGGCGGGCGGTTCGCGCTCACCGCCACCGGGGTCGGCCTCGCCCTGCTCGCCCGCGCCCCGGTCGAGGTCCAGGAGAAGGTGCTGGCCGGGCCGTTCCACCGGTACACGGAGCACACCGTGACCGATCCGCGCACCCTGCGCCGGATGCTGGGCGCCGTACGCAGCGACGGCTATGTCGTCAGCGACCGGCAGGTCACGACCGACGCGCTGTCGGTGGCCGCGCCCGTGTACGGGCCGGGCGGGGAAGTGGCCGCCGCCGTATCGCTGGTGGTACGGCACAGCGGCCACGCGGTGCACGCGCTCGCGCCGCTCGTGTGCACCAGCGCCCGCGCCATCACACGGGCACTCGCCGACCCCGCCCGCTGACCCGGGCACCGCCCCGGCACGGCCTCGCGCGAAATCTTTCCCGGCATCCGGGAAAGCGCCTGGGCGGGCAGGTCGTTCTCCTCGAAGCTGTCCGCACCAACCGCCTCCGCCCGCCCCGACGGGATGCCGGCAGAGCAGCAACGTGCCGCACCTACAAGGCGGTTGGCCGTAATCGCGTAGGAGAGACCGGAGTCCGCCATGGCCTTGTCGCCCGCCTGTTCACGCACCGGAGCGGCGCGGTGAGCCGCCCGCTGCGCGCCGCCCTCGACGAGGGAGCGATGAGCCGCTTCCAGTGGCGCGTGGTCGTGGTCTGCGTCCTGCTCAACATCCTCGACGGATTCGATGTCCTGGTGATGTCCTTCACCGGCAAGGCCGTCTCCGCCGAATGGGACCTCGGCTCAGCCCAGCTCGGCCTGCTGCTCAGCGCCGGCCTCGTCGGCATGGCGCTCGGCGCGATCGCCGTCGCCCCGTGGGCCGACCGTGTGGGCCGCCGCCCGATCGTGCTCGGCTGCCTCGCCCTCGCCGCCGCCGGCATGCTGCTGTCCTCCGCCAGTCAGTCCGCCGTCCAGCTCGGCGCGCTGCGCGTGCTCACCGGCGTCGGCATCGGCGGCGTCCTCGCCTGCAGCAACGTCCTCTCCGGCGAGTACGCCTCCCGCCGCTGGAGGGGCCTGGCCATCAGCCTCAACTCCACCGGCTACGCCATCGGCGCCACCCTGGGCGGGCTGCTCGCCGTCGGCATGATCGACCGGTTCGGCTGGCGCTCGGTGTTCCTGGCAGGCGGCCTCGCCACCGCCCTGGTCGTACCACTGGCCTGGGCCACTCTGCCCGAGTCCCTCGACTTCCTGCTGACCCGCAGGCCCAAGGGCGCGCTGCGGCGAGTCAACGCCCTGGCCCGCCGCATGGGCCAACCGACGCAGGCCGAGCTGCCCGAAGCCACCGACCGTCCTTCCGCCTCACTCGCCGCCGGCTTCCGCAAACTGCTCGGCAGTGCGCTGCGCCGCTCCACACTGCTGCTGTGGTCCGCGTTCTTCCTGGTGATGGCCGGGTTCTACGTCGTCACCAGCTGGACGCCGACCCTGCTCGTGGAGGCGGGCCTGTCCAGCACCCAGGGCCTGACCGGTGGCACCCTGCTCAACCTCGGGGCCATCTTCGGCGCCGCCGCGCTCGGCGCCCTCGCCGTCCGTTTCCGGCTCCGCCATGTCCTGACCGCCTACCTGGTCCTCACGGCGGTCCTGCTGTCCGGCTTCATCGTCTCCACCTCCACCCTGTGGATCGCCCTCGCCCTCGGCGCCCTGATCGGCGTGTTCGTCAACGGCTGCGTGGCAGGCCTGTACGCCCTCACACCCGTCGTCTACGACGCGTCCGTCCGCGCCACCGGCATCGGCTGCGCGCTCGCCGTCGGCCGTATCGGAGCGATCGTCGCGCCCACCGCGGCAGGCGCCCTGCTCGACGCGGGGTGGAGCCCGCAGAGTCTCTACCTCGCCGTCGGAGCGATCTTCGCGGCGACCGGCACCCTCGTCCTGGCGATGCGCCCGGCCCACGCGGCCGAGCCCCGCCCGTCCGCCACCGTCCCCGCGACCGGCGACGCCGCGAACTGAGCCCCCTGACCCCGCACTTGAAAGGAGCAACACCATGACCGCGTTCGTCCGCAACCAGTGGTACGTGGCCGCCTACACCTCCGAAGTCGGACGTGAGCCGCTCGGCCGCACCGTCCTCGGCGAGCCGATCCTCCTCTACCGCACCGAGGACGGACGACCGGTGGCCATGACGGACCGCTGCGTGCACCGCCGCTTCCCCCTCTCCGAGAAGCCGAGCCGCCTGGACGGCGACCGCGTGGTCTGCGGCTACCACGGCTTCACCTACGGAACCGACGGCGTGTGCGTGTCCGTGCCCGGCCAGCAACGCATCCCCCGCACCGCCCGCCTGGCCACCTACCCGGTCGTCGAACAGGACTCCTTCGTATGGGTGTGGATCGGCGATCACGAGCCCGGTGACACCCTGCCGTCGCGCGCACCGTGGCTCGACTCGCCCGACCACACCGTCGTGTCCGGCATGGAGCCCATCGACGCCGACTACGGGCTACTCGTCGACAACCTGCTCGACCTGTCCCACGAGACATACCTGCACGGCGGCTACATCGGCACACCCGAGGTCGCCGACACCCCCATCACCACCGAGGTCGATGACAAAGCGGGCGTGGTCCACGTCAGCCGCCACATGGACGACGCCGAGTGCCCGCCGTTCTACGCCCACTCCACCGGCATCGAAGGCCGCATCACCCGCTGGCAGGACATCGAGTACCACGCGCCGGGCCTCTACCTGCTGCACTCCCGCATCGCCCCCGTCGGCGCACCCGGCCCGAACGCGGACGGCAGCGACCCGGACGCCTTCCACGTCGAGGTCGTCTACGGCATCACCCCGTCCACGGAGAACACCACGTACGACTTCTGGGCGGTGGCCCGCGACTTCGCACTGAACGACCAGGAGGTCTCCGACTTCCTGCAGGAGAACAACCACACCGTGGTCATGCAGGACGTGGTCGCACTCAATGTGCTGCAGAAGGCACTGGACACCGAGAAGGCCGGCTACCAGGAGCTGTCCATCAACATCGACACCGGAGGTCTCGCCGCCCGCCGCATCCTGGCGCGCCTCGCCACCGACGGCACCGAGCAGGCGCGGGCGGCGACCCGGTGAACCCCCTGCACCCCCCGGCACTCACCGGCGGCGATGTCTACCGCATCCACTGGATCCTCGGCACCGACCACCTGCTCGCCGTCTGCCACTGCGGCGCCGAGCGCGAGTTCGAGGATCCGGCGGAACTGTGGGACTGGCTGCTCGCCCACCCCGACGGACACCACCCGGCCGCCGGCGCCGCGCCCGCCCCCGCCGACGCCCCCGAACCGGCCCTGGCCCGATGAAGGAAACAACCGTGACCACCGTGACGCCCACGCGCACCATCGAGGTCGACCTCGACCTGGTCCTCACCGACAAAGAGCCGATCGCCCAGGACGTCGTACGCCTGACCTTCGCCCGCCCCGACGGCACCGACCTGCCCGCGTGGCAGCCCGGCGCCCACATCGACCTGCAGCTCAGCCCGGAACTCACCCGCCAGTACTCGCTGTGCTCCGACCCGGCCGACCGCACCCGCTGGCAGGTCGCCGTCCTGCGCGCGCCGGACGGCCGGGGCGGATCCGCGCACGTCCACGACCGTCTCGCACCAGGCGACCCGATACGGGCACGCGGCCCGCGCAACCACTTCGCGCTCCAGCCCTCGCCCCGCTACCTCTTCCTCGCGGGCGGCATCGGCATCACCCCGCTGCTCCCCATGCTCACCGAGGCCGAACGGCAGGGCGCCGAGTGGGAGTTGGTGTACGGCGGACGCAGCCTCGCCTCCATGGCCTTCCACACCGAGCTGCGCGCCACGTACGGCGAACGCGTCCGGCTCGTACCGCAGGACGAACACGGCCTGCCGGACCTCGACGCCCTGCTCGGCAGCCCGCGCCCGGACACCCTTGTGTACTGCTGCGGCCCGGAAGGCCTGCTGCGCGCGGTGGAGGAAGGCTGCGCGGCCTGGCCGGCCGATGCCCTGCACACCGAACGGTTCGCCCCCAGGGGCGGTCAACTCGCGGGCGAGGGCGAGGAGTTCGAAGTGGCCCTCGCCCGCACCGGCCGCACGGTGACCGTGCCGCCCGGCACGTCCGTGCTCGACGCCGTTGAGCAGGCGGGCGTACCGGTCCTGTCCTCCTGCCGAGCGGGCACGTGCGGAACGTGCGAGACCGCAGTCCTCGACGGCATCGTGGACCACCGCGACTCCCTCCTCACCCCCACCGAGCAGGCCGCACACGACACGATGCTGATCTGCGTCTCCCGCGCCGCCTGCCCCCGCCTGGTCCTCGACCTGTGAGTCCCCACGGATGGGTCGATCCAGCGCGACATGTCGCGCACCGTCGTACGACCCGCCTCCCGCCTGGTGTTCGTGGATGTCACATGCCGACCTCGCCGCCGACAGCGGCCGGTGCCTCGCCGGCCTCGGTCAACGAGGCCGAGCCCGCCAGCTCATGGACGAAGGCATTGCCCTGCTGCCCGAAGCGCGTTCCAAGACGCGGGCCGTGTTCCTGACCTACGAGGCTGAGAACTACCTCCGCGTCGGCGAACCGGAGTTCGCCGCCCAAGTCGCCACTCGCTCCCTGGATCTGGCCAGCCGGATCAACGCACCCAGATGCGTGACGATGGTCCGCGACCTCGAGCCACAGCTGTCGTCGTACGCGCGAACAGCAGGCGTCGGCGAACTCCTCGAACGGCTCCGGGCCGTCGCGTGAGGCGACCCTCGACCGTGGCTTTGCTCGACAACTGTGCAGAGGCGGTGCCCTTCGGGAGCGCGGGGCGGGGTCCCGGAAGGTGCTCCGGAACATCTCGGCACCCTCGTGCAGGGCGCGGTGCCGGGTGAACTTGTCGGCGGTCGCCTCGCGGACGACGGCCTTCATGGTCAGGCAGCGCTCCTGCGCGAGCGTGCGGAGCTCGTCGAGCTCCTGGTGACTGAATTCCACGTTGAGTGCGGGCATGCCCTCGACGGTACCCAGGGGTAAATATGTGCAGGTCAGCGCCGCCAGGATTCGGTACCAGCGGTACCCGGCGGCGCCTCCCTGCCCCCAGCCCC
>NZ_JAAAHS010000255.1 GCF_009908195.1 Streptomyces boluensis
GGCTGTGGGGGCTCAGCCGGGTGGGGCTCAGCCCAGCTTGCTGACGTCGCGCACGGCGCCCTTGTCGGCGCTGGTCGCCATCGCGGCGTACGCCCGCAGCGCGGCGGACACCTTGCGCTCACGGCCCTTCGGGACGAACGCGCCGTCGAGCGCCGCCTCACGACGGGCCAACTCGGCCTCGTCGACGAGGAGTTCGATCTGCCGGCTGGGGATGTCGATACGGATGCGGTCGCCGTCCTCGACCAGGGCGATGGTGCCGCCGGAGGCCGCCTCGGGCGAGGCGTGGCCGATGGACAGACCCGAAGTGCCGCCGGAGAAGCGGCCGTCGGTGATCAGGGCGCAGGACTTGCCGAGGCCGCGGCCCTTCAAGTACGAGGTCGGGTAGAGCATCTCCTGCATGCCGGGGCCGCCCTTGGGGCCCTCGTAGCGGATGACGACGACGTCGCCCTCCTTGACCTGCTGCGTGAGGATCTTCTCGACGGCCTGTTCCTGCGACTCGCAGACCACGGCCGGGCCCTCGAACGTCCAGATCGACTCGTCGACGCCCGCGGTCTTCACGACGCAGCCGTCGACCGCCAGGTTGCCCTTGAGGACCGCGAGGCCGCCGTCCTTGGAGTACGCGTGCGCCACCGAGCGGATGCAGCCGCCCTCGGCGTCCGTGTCCAGGGAGTCCCAGCGCTCGGACTGCGAGAAGGCCTCGGCGGTGCGCTTGCAGCCGGGCGCCGCGTGCCACAGCTCCATGGCCTCGGCGGACGGCGCGGCCGCGCGCGGGTCCCACTCCTCCAGCCAGGAGTCGAGGTCGTCGGAGTGCACGGAGTGCACGTCCTTGTTGAGCAGGCCGCCGCGGTGCAGCTCGCCGAGCAGGGCGGGGATGCCGCCCGCGCGGTGCACGTCCTCCATGTAGTACGTCTTGGAGCCCGCGACGTTCGGCGCGACCTTGGCGAGGCAGGGCACCCGGCGCGAGACCGCGTCGATGGCGTCGAGCCCGAAGGGGACGTCGGCCTCCTGCGCGGCGGCGAGCAGGTGCAGGATCGTGTTGGTGGAGCCGCCCATGGCGATGTCGAGGGCCATGGCGTTCTCGAAGGCGTTGAACGTGGCGATGTTGCGCGGCAGGACGCTCGCGTCGTCCTGGCCGTAGTACCGCTCGGTCAGCTCGACGACGGTGCGGCCGGCGCGCTCGTACAGGTCCTTGCGGGCCGTGTGCGTGGCGAGCACCGAGCCGTTGCCCGGCAGGGACAGGCCGATCGCCTCGGTCAGGCAGTTCATCGAGTTGGCCGTGAACATGCCGGAACAGGAGCCGCAGGTCGGGCAGGCGTTCTCCTCGATACGGAGCATGTCCTCGTCGGAGACCTTGTCGTTGACGGCCTCCGACATGGCGTCGACCAGGTCGAGGGTGCGGACCGAGCCGTCGACCAGGGTGGCGCGGCCGGACTCCATGGGGCCGCCGGAGACGAAGACCGTCGGGATGTTCAGGCGCAGGGCGGCGTTGAGCATGCCCGGCGTGATCTTGTCGCAGTTGGAGATGCAGATCAGGGCGTCGGCGCAGTGCGCCTCGACCATGTACTCCACGCTGTCCGCGATCAGGTCGCGGGACGGCAGGGAGTAGAGCATGCCGCCGTGGCCCATCGCGATGCCGTCGTCGACGGCGATGGTGTTGAACTCGCGCGGGATACCGCCGGCTTCCTTGATCGCCTCGGAGACGATCCGGCCGACCGGCTGCAGGTGGGTGTGGCCGGGCACGAACTCCGTGAAGGAGTTGGCGACGGCGATGATCGGCTTCCGGCCGATGTCCGCGCCGGGTACACCGGAGGCCCGCATAAGGGCGCGGGCGCCCGCCATGTTGCGGCCGTGGGTGACAGTGCGCGACCTCAGCTCGGGCATCGCCGCTCGCTCCTTCTACCGGTCCTGATTACGGGTCCCACCTACGGGTCCCACTTACGGGTCCCACCAGGGGGCAGCCTGCGACCCACTACGGGTCAGACTGCCTTCGAGAGTACGCCCAAGATCCAAGATCCGGACAGCCTGTCCGGAATGCGGGACGCGCGGCTCACGGATCGGGCACCCGCCCCGGCGCCACCGTCGAGCTCACGGATCGGGCACCCGCCGCTGCCGTACGCGCGTGCTCACGCCTCCGGTCGAGCTCACGCCTCCGTCAGATACCGCTGCAGCGTCGGCGCGACCAGGGCGACGATCTCCTCCTGGTCCACGGAGGCCAGCGGCTCGACCTTGATCACGTACCGGGCGAAGGCGATCCCGATCATGTGCGAGGCCGCGAGCTCCGCCCGGAACTTGGGGTTCGGCACGTCGAGGTCGCCCGCGACCCGCTCCAGGAGGCGGCGCAGCACGAACGTGCGCAGCGCCTTCGCCGCCGCCTCGTGCGTCACCGCGGAGCGGATCACGGCGAGCATGGGGGCACGGGTGGCCGGGTTCTCCCACACCGCGAAGAAGTACCGGGCGAGCCGCTCCCCGACCCGCTCGGGCCCTTCCGCGAGCACCGCCGGGATGACCGTCGCGGGCTCGAAGCTGACCTCGATGGCGGCGGCGAAGACCTCGTCCTTGCTGCCGAAGTAGTGGTGCACGAGGGCCGCGTCGACCCCGGCGACCTTGGCGATGCCGCGTACCGAGGTCTTGTCGTAGCCCCGTTCGGCGAACTCGGCGCGGGCCGCCTCCAGGATCCGTGTCCGGGCGCCGGGGCCCTGTTCCCGCTCGGTGCGCGAGGGGCGGCCGCGGCGGCGCGGGGCCTCGCCGGTCACGCGCGCTCCGACGGGGCCCGGCCCTGGGCGGCCCGGTCCGGCGCGGAGGCGAGGTGCAGCCGGGTGAAGGCGAGGGCCTCCGCGAGGTCGGCCTCGCGCTCGGCGCTGGACATCGCGCGGCGGGTGTTGACCTCGATCACGACATGGCCGTCGAAGCCGCCGAGCGCGAGCCGTTCGAGCAGTTCGGCGCAGGGCTGGGTGCCGCGGCCCGGCACCAGGTGCTCGTCCTTGGCGGAGCCGTTGCCGTCGGCGAGGTGGATGTGGGCGAGCCGGTCGCCCATCCGGTCGACCATCTCCAGGGCCTCGGTGCGGGCGGTCGCGGTGTGCGAGAGGTCGACGGTGAAGTGCCGGTAGTCGTCCTTGGTGACGTCCCACTCGGGGGCGTACGCGAGCATCTCGCGGTCGCGGTAGCGCCACGGGTACATGTTCTCGACGGCGAACCGCACGTCCGTCTCGTCGGCCATCCGCCACAGGCCGGTGACGAAGTCACGCGCGTACTGCCGCTGCCAGCGGAACGGCGGGTGGACGACGACGGTCGAGGCGCCGAGCTTCTCGGCGGCGGCCTGGGCGCGCTGCAGCTTGACCCACGGGTCGGTCGACCAGACGCGCTGCGTGATCAGCAGGCAGGGCGCGTGCACGGCCAGGACCGGGATGCCGTGGTAGTCGGAGAGCCGCCGCAGGGCCTCGATGTCCTGGCTGACGGGATCCGTCCACACCATGACCTCGACCCCGTCGTACCCGAGGCGCGCGGCGATCTCGAAGGCCGTCGCCGTCGACTCCGGATAGACCGAGGCGGTCGACAGGGCGACCTTCGCATCCGGGATGCGCACCACTGGTTCTGCCACGAGGGACAGCGTACGGGCCACGGCCCGGCGGACCGCTCCGGGCTCAGGTGTCGAACGGTGCCCGGCTCGGGTCGTGGAGACGGTGCCCGGCTCAGGTCGTGGAGACGGTGCCCGTCGGCTGGTCCGGGGACTCCGGGAGGTGGTCGAGGCGGCGCAGGATGACGCCCTCGCGGAGCGCCCAGGGGCAGATCTCCAGGGTCTCGACGCCGAAGAGGTCCATGGCGCCCTCGGCGACCATCGCCCCCGCGAGCAGTTGCGCGGCGCGCCCCTCGGACACCCCGGGCAGCTCGCCGCGCTCGGCCACGGTCATCGCGGCGAGCCGTGGCACCCAGTCCTCCAGGGACTTCCGCTTCAGCTCGCGCTGGACGTAGAGCCCCTCCGTGGACCGCGCGGCCCCGGCGAGCCGGGCCAGCTGCTTGAACGTCTTGGACGTGGCGACCACATGGTCGGGGCTGCCGAACCGGCTGAACTCCCCGACCGTACGGGCGATCTGGGCCCGTACGTGCCGGCGCAGCGCCTTCACGTCCTGCGCGTCGGCGGGGTCGTCGGGCAGCCAGCCGGAGGTGAGCCGGCCCGCGCCGAGGGGCAGCGAGACGGCCGCGTCGGGCTCCTCGTCGATGCCGTACGCGATCTCGAGGGAGCCGCCGCCGATGTCGAGGACGAGCAGCTTCCCGGCGGACCAGCCGAACCAGCGGCGGGCGGCGAGGAACGTGAGGCGCGCCTCCTCCTCGCCGCTGAGCACTTGCAGCTCGACGCCGGTGGCGTCCTTGACGCGGCTCAGCACCTCGTCGGCGTTGCTCGCCTCGCGCACCGCGGAGGTCGCGAAGGGCAGCACGGCCTCGCAGCCCTTGTCCTCGGCCGCCTCCAGGGCGTCCCGTACGACAGTGACCAGCCGGTCGACGCCCTGCGGGCCGATCGCTCCGGCCGGGTCGAGGAGCTGGGCGAGCCGCAGGTCGGCCTTGTGCGAGTGCGCGGGCAGCGGGCGCGCGCCGGGGTGGGCGTCCACCACCAGCAGATGCACCGTGTTCGATCCCACGTCGAGGACACCGAGTCTCATACGGAAAACGCTACTGCCCCCCGCAGGCCCGCTGGTCCACTACGGCCGGGCCGCGCGCATACCCTGGATGTGTGGCCAAGACGAAAAAGGCGAAGACCGACAAATCTTCCAAGGCGCCGAAGAAGAACGGCAAGAAGTCCGGCAAGCAGAACAAGGGCACCGAGCCGAGCGGCACGACCGCCGCGGCCGGGGAGGCGCGCCGCCCGCGCCCCGACGAGGACGAGCAGGGCCTCGACTTCGCCCGCGCCTGGGCCGAGTTCCCCGATCCCGCCGACGACGAGCAGGTCTTCCGCTGCGATCTGACCTGGCTGACCTCGCGCTGGAGCTGCATCTTCGGCAGCGGCTGCCAGGGCATCCAGGCGGGCCGCGCCGACGACGGCTGCTGCACGCTCGGGGCGCACTTCTCCGACGAGGAGGACGAGAAGCGCGTCGCCGGCCATGTGGCCAAGCTCACCCCGGAGATCTGGCAGCACCACGACGTCGGTACGGAGACGGGCTGGATCCAGGAGGACGAGGACGGCGACCGGCAGACCCGGCGCTACGAAGGCTCCTGCGTCTTCCAGAACCGTCCCGGCTTCCCGGGCGGCGCGGGCTGCTCGCTGCACATCCTGGCGCTGCGCGAGGGCCGCGAACCGCTGGAGACGAAGCCGGACGTCTGCTGGCAGCTGCCGGTCCGCCGTACGTACGAGTGGATCGACCGGCCCGACGACACCCGGGTCCTGCAGATCTCCATCGGGGAGTACGACCGGCGGGGCTGGGGTCCCGGCGGCCATGACCTGCACTGGTGGTGCACCTCGGCCACGTCGGCGCACGGCGCGGGCGATCCGGTGTACGTGACGTACCGCCCGGAGCTGATCGAGCTGATGGGCAAGGAGGGGTACGACCGGCTCACGGAGCTGTGCGAGCAGCGCCTCGCCTCCCAACTGCCGCTCGTCGCCCCGCACCCCGCGGACCCGGTCTGAACCCAGCTGACTCAGCTGACCCGGCCTGAACTGCTGAGGGCCCGACCGGGCTCGGCTCGCTCCACTCAGCCGAGCGGGCTCGGGCTGCCCGTATCGGTCGGGGTCGGCGTCGGCTCCGTGGGTGACGGGTCCGTGGGCGAGGGTTCGGTCGGCGAGGGATCCGTCGGGGACGGGTCCGTGGGCGAGGGATCGGTCGGCGAGGGATCCGTCGGCGTCGGGTCCGTCGGGGTGGGATCGGTCGGCGAGGGATCGGTGGGGCTCGGCGAGGTGGGCCGCCCCGGGTCGCTGGGCGAAGGGGAACCCGCGCCGCGGCCGTCGATCACCACGACCGAGTCGCCGGGGCCGATGCGCACGCGCGCGTGCCAGGCGCCCGCGGGCTCCCTGGACTCGTCGACGTACACCCGGACCGTCGTCGACTCACCGGGCCGCAGCTCTCCGGACGTCCGGCTCAGCCACAGCCACGACGCGCCCTCGTACGCCGACCACCGCACCGGTGAACCGCCGGACGCGGTCAGCGTGATGAGGGTCGAACCGCCGCTGGGCTGCGCGTCGACCGTGAGCCTTCCGGGCCCTACGCCCGTGCGCGTGGGCGCGTCTCCCGGGCTGATCACCTCGACCGACACATCGGGCGACCGACTGCCCACCGTGAAGCGGGAGTCGGGTTCGCTGCGGGCGTTGCCCGCGTTCTCGTAGTGGTCCTGGGTGCCGTCGCCGTCGAGGCCCGGATCGCCCGCCTCGCTCGCGGAGACCGAGCTCCCGTCCTGGCCCTCTCCGGTCAGCGGCGCCCCTCGGTACGCCGCCCACAGGGCGAGCACCGGGGCGGCGACCACCGTGGCCACCACCGTCGTCGTGACGGCGCGCGCCCTGATCCGGTCGCGGCGGGCCGCGTGGTCCTTGGGGTCCATCGGGAAGCCGCGCCGGTCGAACCGCGGCACGTGCGCACGCGCGCGTGGCGCCTGCGCCATCGCGCCGGGTACAGCGGAGCGCGGCGCCGGGACCACGGGCAGCGCGCCGGGTGCCACGGGCGCGGCGGCGGTCCCCGGCCAGGCGGCGGCCCCGGCCCGCTCGGCGGTACGACGGCAGCGCGGGCAGTCGTCGACGTGCCGGACCAGCTCGCGGCGGAGCGCGGCGCCGAGGAACACCTGGTTGTCGCCGGTGAGCCGGGCCACGCTCGGACAGGTGCCGGTCTCGACCACGGCGAGGGCGGCCCGGGTGCGCTCCACCTCGCAGGCGGCGGCCGCGAGCAACTCCCGCGCGGCGTCGGCCTCCAGGCCGAGCACGGCGGCGACCTCGCCTGCGGACAGGCCGTGACGCACGGCGAGCTCCAGGGCCTCGCGCTGCTCGGGCGTGGTGCCGGCCGCCTCCGGCCAGGCGAGCAGGGCCAGTTGACGCTGGCGCTCGCCGTCCGGCTCCTCGGCGGCGGCTGTCTTCACGGCGCCGCCGCCGGGCGCGGTACGGCCCGCCACATGCGCGCCCTGCCGCCTGCGCTTGGCCTCGGCGAGGCGGCGCAGACAGGACCAACGCGCGAGCGCGTACAGCCAGGCGCGGCGGTCGGCGGCCTTCTCGGGGGCGCGGGACGACCGCTTCTCGGCGAGCGCGAGGACATCGCCGAGCGCCGCGGTCGCGGCGTCGTGGTCGCAGAGCACGGACAGGCAGTAGGTGAACAGGCCGTCCAGATAAGGCTCGTAGCGACCGGACGGCTCCTGCGGGGGCGTCCTGGGCGCACGACGGTGCGCCCGGTGTGCGCCGGTGGTCTGCGTGGGATGCTCCGGGCTCCTTGTCGTCACGCGTGTGACGCTAGGGCCCCATACCGGCACGGTCCGCCCCCTTCGGCACCTTTAATCCTTACGGGTGAACAGATCCCTCGAAAGGGGACAGGAACCCCGCATTCCGTGGTGCCGGTGGCGGAGTCGCCGGGCAGGGGCGCAAAGAAGCACACCCGGCGGCACGGCCCCCGCGCCACCTCGCGAAACGGCGCCCACCAGGCGTCCACCGGGCGCCGAACAGGCGCCGACCAGCCCGTGGGCCCCGCTGTCAGTGGTCCCCGCTACGGTTCCCACATGGCTGCCCGTACGAAATCCACCAAGGACCGTCCGTCGTACCGCTGCACGGAGTGCGGCTGGCAGACGGCCAAGTGGCTCGGCCGCTGCCCCGAGTGCCAGGCCTGGGGGACGGTCGAGGAGTACGGCGCGCCCGCGGTCCGCACCACCGCACCCGGCCGCGTCACCTCCTCCGCGCTGCCCATCGGCCAGGTCGACGGCCGCCAGGCCACGGCCCGCTCCACCGGGGTCGACGAGCTGGACCGGGTGCTCGGCGGCGGCCTCGTCCCCGGCGCCGTGGTGCTGCTCGCGGGCGAGCCCGGCGTCGGCAAGTCCACGCTGCTGCTCGACGTCGCGGCGAAGGCGGCGAGCGACGACCACCGCACCCTCTATGTGACGGGCGAGGAGTCCGCGAGCCAGGTCCGGCTTCGCGCCGACCGCATCAACGCCCTGAGCGACCACCTGTACCTGGCCGCCGAGACCGATCTGTCCGCCGTGCTCGGGCACTTGGACGCGGTGAAGCCCTCGCTCCTGATCCTCGACTCGGTGCAGACGATCGCCTCGCCGGAGATCGACGGCGCCCCCGGCGGCATGGCCCAGGTGCGCGAGGTCGCGGGCGCCCTGATCCGCGCCTCCAAGGAGCGCGGCATGTCCACGCTCCTGGTGGGCCACGTCACCAAGGACGGCGCCATCGCCGGCCCCCGCCTCCTGGAGCACCTGGTCGACGTGGTGCTCTCCTTCGAGGGCGACCGGCACGCGCGCCTGCGCCTGGTCCGCGGCGTCAAGAACCGGTACGGGGCGACGGACGAGGTCGGCTGCTTCGAGCTGCACGACGAGGGCATCACCGGACTCGCCGACCCCAGCGGCCTGTTCCTCACCCGCCGCGCGGAGGCCGTCCCCGGCACCTGTCTGACCGTCACCCTCGAAGGCCGCCGCCCGCTGGTGGCCGAGGTGCAGGCGCTGACGGTCGACTCCCAGATCCCCTCGCCCCGGCGCACCACATCGGGCCTGGAGACCTCCCGCGTCTCGATGATGCTCGCCGTACTCGAACAGCGCGGTCGTATCACCGCCCTGGGCAAGCGGGACATCTACAGCGCGACGGTCGGCGGTGTGAAGCTCTCCGAGCCCGCCGCCGACCTGGCCGTGGCGCTCGCCCTGGCCAGCGCCGCCAGCGACACCCCCCTGCCGAAGAACCTGGTAGCGATCGGCGAGGTCGGCCTCGCGGGCGAGGTCAGACGGGTCACCGGGGTGCAGCGCAGACTGGCCGAGGCACACCGTCTGGGCTTCGCGCACGCGCTCGTGCCGAGCGATCCGGGCAAGGTCCCCGCCGGCATGAAGGTCACCGAAGTCGCCGACATGGGGGATGCTCTCCGGGTACTGCCGAGGTCCCGTCGCAGAGAGGCCCCACGGGAGGCCGAGGACCGCCGGTAGACTTTGACCCGGTCTCGCCCATCCGTACGAACCAGGGGCCGTACGAGCAGGGGCTGTACGGCATCTCGCAGAGGTTCCGTACACGCCAGGGCAAGGACAATCGCGACCGGAGGAGTGCAGTGGCAGCCAATGACCGGGCGGCAGCTCCCGGCAAGTCGGGTGGGGGCTCCGGCGACGGTGCGACGGGCATGATGCGTGCCTCGCTGAGCGCGGTCGCGCCCGGCACGGCGCTGCGCGACGGCCTCGAACGCATCCTCCGCGGCAACACCGGTGGACTCATCGTGCTCGGCTCGGACAAGACGGTCGAGGTGATGTGCACCGGCGGGTTCGTCCTGGACGTGGAGTTCACCGCGACCCGACTGCGCGAGCTGTGCAAGCTCGACGGCGGCATCGTGGTGTCGTCGGACCTCTCGAAGATCCTGCGGGCCGGCGTCCAGCTCGTGCCGGACCCGATGATCCCCACCGAGGAGACCGGCACCCGGCACCGCACCGCGGACCGGGTCAGCAAGCAGGTCGGCTTCCCGGTCGTCTCGGTCTCCCAGTCGATGCGCCTGATCGCGCTGTACGTCGACGGGCAGCGCCGCGTCCTGGAGGACTCGGCGGCGATCCTGTCCCGCGCCAACCAGGCCCTGGCCACCCTGGAGCGGTACAAGCTGCGCCTGGACGAGGTCGCGGGCACGCTCTCCGCGCTCGAGATCGAGGACCTGGTGACGGTCCGCGACGTGACCGCGGTCGCGCAGCGCCTCGAAATGGTCCGCCGCATCGCCACCGAGATCGCCGAGTACGTGGTGGAGCTGGGCACCGACGGCCGCCTTCTCGCCCTGCAGCTCGAGGAGTTGATCGCGGGCGTGGAGCCGGAGCGCGAACTCGTCGTGCGGGACTACGTACCGGCGCCGACCGCCAAGCGCTCCCGCACCGTCGAGGAAGCGCTGCACGAGCTGAACGAACTGACCCACACCGAGCTCCTCGAACTGCCCATCGTGGCGCGGGCGTTGGGGTACAGCGGCTCGCCCGAGACGCTGGACTCGGCGGTCTCGCCGCGCGGCTTCCGGCTGCTCGCCAAGGTGCCGCGGCTGCCCGGCGCGATCATCGACCGCCTTGTGGAGCACTTCGGCGGCCTGCAGAAGCTGCTCGCCGCGAGCGTCGACGACCTGCAGACGGTCGACGGCGTGGGCGAGGCCCGCGCCCGCAGCGTCCGCGAGGGCCTGTCCCGGCTTGCGGAGTCGTCGATCCTGGAGCGGTACGTCTAGACGGCGATCACGGGCCGCGGCTGATCAGTGCGGCTCGGGGCTCGGTCCGACCTGCCGCTCAATCCGGCCTGCCGCTCAGTCCGACTTGAGCACGAACGACGCCTGCACCGGCGGCAGTCCCGCCGCCTTGGCCTCCGCCAAGTACGTACCGGGCTCGGCCGATCCGGGGCGCGGGGTGGCGCACTGCTTCTCGCTCGGCTCGCGGTTCCAGTCGACGGCCTGGGTGACCGTCTTGCCCGCGGGCACCCGGAGCAGCAGGCTGCCGGTGCCGCCGGGGCAGTCGGCGGACGACCACAGCACGTCGTCCGCGTCGGCCCGGCTGATCGTCACCACCGCTTCCTTCGGGCCGAGGTCGAGCTTGCAGGCGGCACCCGAGGTGTTCTCGGCGATCAGCTCGAACTTGGGCTTCTCGCCCGGCTCGTAGGAGTTGCGGACGCTGCGCAGCTCCCACCGGACGCTGGACGAGGTGCAGTTGGGCAGTCCGGAACCGGCGGGCAGTCGCGTGCCGGAGGAACCGCCGCTGCCGGCCGTGCCGTCGCCGCCTTCACCGGAACCTGAACCGGAACCCGAGCCGTCGCCCGTACCGTCCCCGGAGCCGTCACCCGAACCCGGCCCCGTACCGCTGCCGTCGCCTTCGCCCGACTCGTCGCGTCCGCCCGGCTGTTCGCTGATCGCCGGGCCGGAACCGGAGGGTCCGGGAGTGATCGAGGGCGCGGGGCCCTTGCCGTCGGGCGTTCCGGAACCGTGGGTGCCGCTGCCGCCGCCGACCGTGACGGCCCACATGGCGAGCAGCGCGAGCACCGCGACCACGGACAGCAGAACTGCCCTCCGGCGCCAGTAGATGGAGGAGGGAAGCGGCCCGATCGGATCGCGCAGAGATCCCACGGCCCGAACTCTACGACGACCGTGCCC
>NZ_JAAAHS010000256.1 GCF_009908195.1 Streptomyces boluensis
CCCGAAGGCATCCCCGACGGCGCCCCCGAAACCACCCCTGACAGCACCCCCATCCAGCCGGGTGCCCTGCACGACGAGCACCCCCTCACCTCGTACGTCCTGCGGGTGAACGGCGCCGACCGGCCCGTCACCGACGCGTGGATCGGGGAGTCGCTGCTCTACGTCCTGCGTGAGCGCCTCGGCCTCGCCGGGGCCAAGGACGGCTGCTCGCAGGGTGAGTGCGGGGCGTGCGCGGTGCAGGTGGACGGCCGCCTCGTCGCCTCCTGCCTGGTGCCCGCGGCGACCACCGCGGGCAGCGAGGTCCGTACCGTCGAAGGGCTCGCCGCCGACGGCCAACCCTCGGACGTACAGCGGGCGTTGGCGTGCGGTTCCGCCGTGCAGTGCGGCTTCTGCATCCCCGGCATGGCGATGACCGTGCACGACCTGCTCGAGGGCAACCCGGCGCCGAGCGAGCAGGAGACCCGGCAGGCGCTCTGCGGCAACCTCTGCCGCTGCTCCGGCTACCGGGGCGTCCTGGACGCCGTGCGTGACGTGGTGGCCGAGCGCCAGGCGTCCGCCGCGGCCGACGCCCCCGTGGAGCAGGCCGCCGCCCCCGCCGACCTCGCCGACGGTGCGGCCGTGGCCCGGCCGGAAGACACCGCCCGTATCCCGCACCAGGCGCCGCCCGGCGCGGGCAGCGTCAACGCCTCGCACCTGCCGCCCCAGGCCGCCCCGTACGACCCGCAGTTCGCCGACCGGGACGACCGGTACGACGGCCGGAACGACACCTGGAACGACGGCCGGAACGACAACTGGAACGACCCGCATGACGGAGGAGCGGCGTGAGCAACGAAGCGGCCGCCACGGCGACCAGCCCCCCTGGCGGCTCTGCCACCCCCGCGAGCCCCTCCGCCGCGCCGCAGCCCTCGCACGGCCTGGGCACCTCGCTCATGCCCGCGGACGCGCAGGCGAAGACGGAGGGCACCTTCCCGTACGCCTCCGACCTGTGGGCCGAAGGGCTGCTCTGGGCCGCGCTGTTGCGCTCGCCGCACCCGCACGCCCGCATCCTCTCCGTCGACACCGCGCAGGCCGCGGCGATGCCCGGCGTACGCGCCGTCGTCACCGCCGCGGACATCCCCGGCGACGCCGCGCACGGACGGCGCGTACACGACCGTCCCGTCTTCGCCTCGGATGTGGTGCGCCACCACGGCGAACCCATCGCGGCTGTGGCCGCCGACCACCCCGACACGGCACGGATGGCCGCGGCCGCGATCCAGGTGGAGTACGAGGTACTCGACCCGATCACCGACCCCGAGCAGGCCTTCGCCGCCGAACCCCTGCACCCCGACGGCAACTTGATCCGGCACATCCCGCTCCGCTACGGCGACCCGGAGGTCGCGGGCGACCTCGTCGTCGAGGGGCTGTACCGCATCGGCCGCCAGGACCCCGCGCCCATCGGCGCCGAGGCGGGCCTCGCCGTGCCGCGTCCGGACGGCGGTGTGGAGCTCTACGTCGCCTCCACCGACCCGCACACCGACCGCGACCTGGCCGCCGCCTGCTACGGCCTCGACCCGGACCGCGTGAAGGTCGTCGTCACCGGCGTCCCCGGCGCGACGGCGGACCGCGAGGACCCGGGCTTCCAACTCCCGCTCGGCCTCCTGGCGTTGAGGACCGGCTGCCCGGTCAAGCTCACCGCGACCCGCGAGGAGTCCTTCCTCGGCCACGCCCACCGCCACCCCACGCTGCTCCGCTACCGCCACCACGCGGACGCCGAGGGCCGCCTGGTCAAGGTGGAGGCCCAGATCCTCCTGGACGCGGGCGCGTACGCCGACGCCTCGTCCGAGTCCCTCGCCGCCGCGGTCTCCTTCGCCTGCGGCCCGTACGTGGTCCCGCACGCCTTCATCGAGGGCTGGGCGGTACGCACCAACAACCCGCCGTCCGGCCATGTGCGGGGCGAGGGCGCGATGCAGGTGTGCGCGGCGTACGAGGCCCAGATGGACAAGCTGGCGGCGAAACTGGGCGTCGACCCGGCCGAGCTGCGGATGCGCAACGTCATGGCGACCGGCGACATCCTGCCGACCGGCCAGACGGTCACGTGCCCGGCCCCGGTGGCCGAACTCCTGCGCTCCGTAAGGGACTTCCCGCTGCCGCCGCTCCCCAAGGACACCCCGGAGGAGGAGTGGCTGCTCCCCGGCGGCCCGGAGGGCGCGGGCGAACCCGGCGCGATCCGCAGAGGCGTCGGCTACGCCCTCGGCATGGTGCACATGCTGGGCGCGGAGGGCGCCGACGAGGTGTCGACGGCGACGGTCAAGGTCCAGGACGGCACGGCCACGGTGATCTGCGCGGCGGTCGACACGGGCCAGGGTTTCTCGACCCTCGCCCGGCAGATCGTGCAGGAGACCCTGGGCATCGACGAGGTCCACGTGGCCTCCGTCGACACCGACCAGCCCCCCGCGGGCCCCGCCTGCCGAGGCCGCCACACGTGGGTTTCGGGCGGCGCGGTGGAACGCGCGGCCAAGATGGTCCGTACGCAACTCCTCCAGCCCCTGGCGGCCAAGTTCGGCATGTCCACGGAGCTGCTCCAGATCACCGACGGCAAGATCACGTCGTACGACGGTGTCCTCTCGACGACCGTCACCGAGGCCATGGACGGCAAGGAACTCTGGGCCACGGCGCAGTGCCGCCCGCACCCCACGGAACCGCTGGACGACACGGGCCAGGGCGACGCGTTCGTCGGCCTCGCCTTCGCCGCGATCCGCGCGGTGGTGGACGTGGACGTGGAGCTGGGCTCGGTCCGCGTCGTCGAACTCGCCGTCGCGCAGGACGTCGGCCGCGTCCTCAACCCGGCCCAGCTGACGGCCCGCATCGAGGCCGGCGTCACCCAGGGCATCGGCGCGGCCCTCACGGAGAACCTCCGCACACCGAAGGGCCTCGTCCGCCACCCCGACCTCACCGGCTACGCCCTCCCGACCTCCCTCGACGCCCCCGACATCCGCATCGTGAAGCTGGTGGAGGAACGCGACGTAGTAGCCCCCTTCGGCGCGAAGGCCGCCTCGGCGATCCCGGTCGTCACGACCCCGGCAGCGGTCGCGGGCGCGGTACGGGCGGCTACGGGGCGGACGGTGAACCGGTTGCCTATTCGGGGGCAGGCGGCTGTGGTTCAGGAGTGACGGGGCTTCCAGGCCGGGTCCGGGCGAGGCACCCGTGGGCTTCGCGCTCGCGCGGAGCGGCAGTGATCCGCACCTCGGCTGTTGTGCTGGTGGCACCGAGTCGTGATCGCCAACTGGCGTATGCGCAAGCCGGGTTGGGTTCCTTGCTCAGGTTCCTCCTCGATGTGGGCGAGAGGCCCTCTCAGAACACCGGCAGCGCCGTCAGCATCGGGCCGTCCACGACGAAGACGCGGTTGCCGCCCGCCATGAGCCAGTGCTTGCCCTTGTGCTTCAAGTCGAATTCCCAGACAGGTGTGTTGAAGGCGCTCGGGTCCACGGCCTGCACGAGGCCGAGCCGGTCCTCGCCGCTGAAGTCGTCAGCGGAGTAGCTCCAGATGCCGCGGCCCTGCGCGATCAGCGGGCTGCCCGCGCTGCCTGGTCTGCGGTCGTTCCACACCTGCGTGCCGTCGCGGAGGTCGAGCGCGGACGCGTCCACGCCGTGGGTGGCGTAGACGGCGTTCTTGTGGATCGTCGGCTTCCCCCAGATCCTCAGATCCTTGGTGCGCGTGCTGGGGCCGACCTGGGCGTTCCAGAGTTCCTTGCCGTCCTCGAGGCGACGGGCGGTCAGGGAGTGGCCGTTGAGGTACACGGTCCCGTCGGCCACCGCTGGGCGGATGGTCTCTTCGGCGATGGACTGCCCGTCGAGGCGCCATGCCTTCCGGCCGTCGGCCGTGTGCACGGCGAAGACGTCACCGGACGCGGTGGCGACGAGCAGCCGGCCGTTCGCTGCCACGCCCAACGGCGGCCGTTCGGTGCGGAGCTCGCCGGAGACGCGCACCGTCCAGCGGATCCGGGCGTCGGAGCGGCCGATGCTACGCAGGCGGCCCTGGTCCGTGACGACATACACCGCGTCCTCGTCCGCGGCGAGCAGTGTGGCCACGTCGGCCTTGGCGGTCCAGCGAGGCTCGCCGGTGGCTGCTACGTAGGTGCGCAGCGTGCCGTTGTCGTCGGCGGCGGCGACCAGGGAGTCCGAGAGGGAGAGGTAGTTCGCCCCGCGGTCTGCTCCGGGTGCGGTCCAGCGCCGCTTGCCGTCCACGACGCTGTGGGCTGCGATGCCGCCGTCCTTGGCGCCGAGGACGATGACATCGCGTACGAGCAGGGGCGCGATCGGGTCGGCGGAGATGAGCCGGGACGGGCCCCAGAGCGGGGTGATCTTCTGGCCCTCCAGGCCGTTGGAGTCCTCGGGCTTGGGGCGGCGGCGTGCGGTCGGGGTCTTCGCCGCGGGAGGAAGGGCGAACGCCGCCTGCTCGCGGTGACGGTCGAGCAGCCACCAGCCCCCGGTGCCGGCGACGGCCGTGACGCCGGCACCGGCGGCGAGAGTGGCGAGGAGCTTCCTCCGCGACCAGGTGGGGCGCTCGGTGCCGGAGTTCGGGACGGCCCCGACGGAGGGGTCGCCGGCGGTGTGATCGGTGTGCTCGCGCCGGGTGACGTAGGCGGCCAGCGGGGCGGGCAGCCAGGAGGTTTCGGTGGTCGTCGGCGAAGGTTCCGGAGACGGTGCCGGGGACGCCTCCAGGGGCATCGGGACGGCCGCCGCCTCCACGTCCGCCAGGGAGGGCCGGGCATGCGGGTCTTTGGCCAGGCAGCGGGTCACGAGGATCCGCAACTCGGCCGGTACGTCGTCGAGTCGGGGCTCGCCGTTGACCGTCTCGTGGAGCACAGCCGGTGCGTGGTCGCCGGGGAACGCCGGGCTACCGCTCGCCGCGTACGCGAGCACCGCCCCCAGGGCGAACACGTCAGCGGCAGGTCCCGTCAGCTGTCCGAGGATCTGTTCCGGTGCGCCGTAGCCGGCCGCGACCGGAAGGGAGTCCGTGGCGGTCAGCGCGAGTCGGCGCCCCGGGCGTGCGGTACCGAAGCCCACGATGCGCGGGCCCTCGGAGGTGAGGACGACACCGGCCGGCTTGAGGTCGTGGTGGAGCAGGCCCGCCGCGTGGATGTCGTCCAAAGTGCGGGCGAGTGCCCCAGCCAGGGTGCGCACGGCCGGCTCGGGCAGCGGGCCGTACGACCTGACGGCCTGCTCGAGCGTCGGGCCTGCCACGAACTCGGCGGCGACCCAGGGCTGTTCACCCTCCGTGCCCGTTTCGAGGACCCGTGCGACCCCTGTGGCCAGGACCGGCCGGGCCGCCAGGGCGCCGCTCACGACGTGCTCGGCGAAGGCCCGGTCCTCGGCGAGTTCCGCGCGGATCAGCTTCACCGCCGCGGTGCCGCCGGAGTCGTCCCGGCCGAAGTACACCGGTCCTGTCGTGCCCGTGCCGAGGAGGCTGTGCAGCCGGTAAGGGCCCAGCTGCACCGGGTCGGCCGTGCCGAGAGGGTTCATGGTGAGGCTGCTCTCTTCGCGCTTCCGGTCAGTCAATGGGGTATCCCGCGAGCGAGTCCCCGCCGAGCGCGAGGATGCGGCTGCCGTAGTCGGTGACCGACTCGTGGACGGAGAAGTGGTCGCCGGAGAGGTTGAGCCCGCGTTTCGCCCGCAGTCCCGAGTCGGTGTCCAGGGCGAGGAACGCCTTACCGCTCCTGCGGTAGATGTACTCGGCCCCGGTGAGGGGCGGGGTGGCCAGATCATCGGCGGTGGGTGGCGGGCCGCCCTGTTCCCGCCAGAGCACCTCGCCCGTGCCTGGGTCGATCTTCACCAGGCCGGTTCCCTCCTCGACGACGCACACGCCGGAGTCGCCGGTGCCCTTCGTCAGCGCCGGGGGACCTGTCCGGCGGGAGTTCCCGGACCCGTATCTCCACTCCTCCTTCCCGTCGCTCAGGCGCAGTGCCCGCGACGGCCCGGCCGGAGGGTAGACCTGTTCGTAAGAGGGCTCCACCTCGAGCCGGCCGCGCAGGGCGCCGGGGGCCGCGCCGGGCAGTGGCTGATCCCAGCGTGGCTTGCCGGTGCGCAGGTCACGTACGGAGAGCAGGACGCCGCCCGCGGCCGTTTCCTGCAGCAGCACCAGGTGGTTGTCGACGGCCTGCGCGGCGAGGAAGTGGAGCCGTCGGGAGGAGGCGGGGCGGCGTGGCAGCCGTACCCGCCAGCGGACCTTGCCCTTCGCGGCGTCGACGGCGAGCAGGTACCACTTCTGCTCCTCGGTGAAGCCGAAGCCGCTAGTGGGGCGCCGTCCCTGGCCCGCGCAGAGGAAGACGGTGCCGTCGCCCTCGTCGTCCTCCGCGCAGATCAACTGGGTCGGCGTCAGGCTGCCGTTGTACCCCTTGACTTCGACCGGTTCCGGCTCCAGATCGCTGCCGTAGAGGTTGATGGTCCTCAGGGTGAGCGGACCGTCGTCGCCCCGGGCGGTCTCGCTGAGGTAGAGCAGGCCGCCCGACTTGCCCTGGGTGGTGCAGCGGTGCGGGGGTGCGGTGCCGACCGACGCCACCTTGACGTGGCCCCGTTCCGTTTCGATGACCCGTACCCGCCTGCCGTCCGCCACGGCCAGCTGATCGCCGCCGAGGTCCAGCAGGGCGGGCGGCACGATGAGTCCCGGCGCGGGGGAGAGGTCGACCTTCCACTTGTACGGGGTCCTCGGCGGCAGCGACGCACTCGGCGACGGGGCGGCCGGGGTGGCGGGACCGGCGGGCCCGCTGTCGTCCCACGGCCCGTGACGGCCCAGCCAGGCCCACGTTCCCGCTGAGACCGCGGCGAGCCCGAGCGCCGAGCCGCCGCCCGCGACCAGCAGCCGCCTGCGGGACAGGCCGGACGGTCCGGGCCGCGTCTCGGCGGGTTCGGGCAGGCGGGTGGTGTCCGTGGTGCGGTCCCCGGTCACGCGCCAGACCTCGGTCGCGCGGCGGCCGATCTCGGCGAGCAGAGCCGCCGGGAGGTGGCTCGTGAACTGACCGGCGGCTTCGGCGAGTTGGCCCGTATCATTCGCCATCGCTACGGCCGGGTCGCCCAGTTGGGCGGCGAGTGCGGTGGTGTCCGGGCGTTCCTGCGGGTCCTTGTGCAGACACTGGAGCAGAACCGGCCGCAGCCCCTCGGGTACGCCGGTGAGGTCCGGCTCGGCGTAGCGGACCCGGTAGAGCAGGTCGGCCGTCTGGCCGGATCCGAACGGGCCGGATCCGCAGGACGCGTAGCTGAGCACCCCGGCGAGGGCGAACACGTCGCCCGCCGACGTGTGTTCCTGCCCGGTGGCCTGTTCCGGGGACATGAAGGCAGGCGTGCCGGCCGCGGCGCCCGTGCTCGTCAGGCGCTCGTCGCCGATGGCACGGGCGATGCCGAAGTCGATGACCTTCGGGCCGTCGACCGTGACCATGATGTTGGACGGCTTCAGATCGCGGTGCACGACGTCCGAGCGGTGCAGTTGGGCAAGGGCCGTACAGAGCCGGGCGCCGAGCGCGCGCACCAAGGGTTCGGGCAGCGGTCCGGCCAGCTCCACGGCGTCCTCGAGAGGCGGCCCGAGGACGTACTCGGTCGCCATCCACGGAGTCGGGGCGAGCGGGTCGGCGTCGAAGACCTCGGCGCCGTGGACACCACCGATGACCCGGGCCGCGTCCACCTCCAGGCGGAACCGGGTGCGGTAGGTCGGGTCGTCGGCGAGGCCGGCGTGCATCGTCTTCACGGCAGCGGTACGGCCCCGGTCCGAGCGCGCCAGAAACACCGTGCCCATGCCGCCGCTGCCCAGGCGGGCCAGTGGACGGTAGGCCCCGAGCTGCTCCGGGTCGTCGTGGGCGAGTGGCGAGAACATCAGAGGTCAGTCCAGAGCGCTTGTGGGGACGGGGAGTTCGGTGGCCAGGAGCGCTGCCGCATCGCGGACGAGGGCCTCGACCAGGCCGGCGGGCAGCGGGAACGGCCCGGCACCGGTGCTCGGGTACGAGCCGTCGCCGACGTCGCCGTGCGGGCCGGCCGCGGCGAGACCGAACCCGACCGTCGCCGTGTCCGCCGGGGTGGCCGCGGTGCCGAACGGGAGGGTCGTCGTGTCGGCCGAAACGCCCGGGGACCCGAACGCCAGGGTCAGGGCGTCTGCCGTGGCGGTGCCGGACGCGCCGTCCACAAGGGTGGCGACCGGCGCACGTCCCGCCAATGTCTGCCTGACCTCATCGACGGCGGGGCGCTTGGCCGGGTCCCGCGACAGGCAGGCGGTGATCAACGAGCGCAGCCCTGCGGGCAGTTCCTCGCGCTCCGGGACGGTGTGGCCGCAAGCCGCGTACGCGAGCACCGCGCCGAGAGCGAAGACGTCCCCCGACGGCCGTGGCCGCCCGCCCTGGGCCTGCTCCGGCGCCACGCAGCCCGGGTCCAACCCCGGTACGTCGATGCGCTGTTCGCCGTCCGGGGCGGCGGTGCGCACGGCGCCGTAGGAGGTGAGCAGCGGGCCTTCGGCGCCCAGGAGCACGGCGGTGGCCGACAGTCCCGCATGTGTGAAGCCCTCGGCATGGACCGTCGCGAGGGTGGTGGCGAGCGCCGCACCCAGCGCGCGCACGACCGGCTCGGGCAGTGGTCCGCCGTACCGGGCGAGTGCCTCCGGGAGCGGTAGCACCGGCAGGTACGGGTGGGCGTACCAGGGGGCGTTCGCCGTACCTCCGGTCTCGGTGACCGGCGCGAGTCCGGGCGGGGGCTCGGGCAGGGAGAGGCGCCGGGCCCCCTCCGCCTCGATCGCCCAGCGGACCGGGTCGGTGCCGGGCCGGGGCACGACGGCCAGAACCGTGCGCAGGCCGTCCGGCGTGCGGGCGACGTAGCGCAGCTCACCCGACGGGCGCGGCCCGTCGGTCGGGTCGAGCCGGGCGAGGACGGTGTACGGGCCGATCTGCTCCGGGTCGTCCGGGCGTAGGTGTTCCATGTGCGGCTCCCCGTTCCGTGCGATGCGGCTTGTGGTCGGTGATGTGGTGCTCAGGCGAAAGCGGGCAGGGCGATGAGCCGGGTGATGTCCCGGACGAAGACGCGGTTGCCGTCCCCCCGCAGCCCGTGCGGCCCGAGCTCGTCGGGCAGCGGCAGGGTCCATGCCCCACGGCGGCGCTCGTGGGTGTAGGCGGAGAGGCTGAGGCTGTCCTCGTCGCTGCGGAAGGCGTACACCCCGTCGCCCTGCACGGCCACCGGGCTGTACATGTGGTACGACTCGGGCGCCTTCCAGCGCTCTTCCCCGCTGCTCGGGTCGTATCCCGTCAGATACGGCCCCTGCGTCGCGTACACCGTCCCGTCGTGCAGGCAGGGTGGGCCCGCGGGCATGGTCTTGCCGTCCACGACCGGGCTCTTGGCCCATAGTTCCTTGCCGTCGGAGAGCCGCCGGGCGGTGAGTGTGTGGCCGTTGACGCAGGCGACGTCTCCGGTGATGACCGGGCTGATCGCCGTCTCGTCGGCGGAGGCCTGCCCGACGATGTCCCACACCTGGCGCCCGGAAGCGGAGTCGAGCGCGGCGACGTAGCCCTGTTTGGTGGCGAGGATGAGACGGCTCCGGCCCGCGGCCCCCGGCCACCACTCGGTGTCCTTGTCCGTCTGCTTGACGCGGGTGGTCCACAACACCCCGGCGTCGCCGCGCGCGATGCTCCGTATCCGGCCGTCCTTGGTGAGGACGTAGACGGCCGTGCTGTCCGCGGCCAGGATCTTCCGCCCGTCGGCCGGGGCCGTCCAGCGCGGCTCTCCGGTGGCGGCGACGAAGGTGACGAGTCCGCCCTCGGAGTCCAGGGCGGCGATCAGCGCGTCCGACAGAGCGACGTACCCGCTGGACGCCTTCGCCTTGTCCGTTCTCCAGCGAACTCGGCCGTTCGTGACGTCGTGCGCGGTGAGGCCACCCTTCGGGTCGGCGACGACGAGGACGTCCCGTACGGGCAGCAGATCCCCCTTCGCCTTGTCGAGCGCGGACGGCAACTCCCATAGGGGTTCGGGTGGTTGGCCCTCGACGAGGGTCACGCTCCGCGCCTTCGGCGTCTCGGCGGCGGGTGGCACCGCGAAGAGGCGCTGCCGGCGGCGTGCGCTCCGCGCCTGCGCCAGCTCGCGTTCCTCGGCACGTTCCCGCAGCCACCAGGCCCCAGCGCCGCCACCACCCGCGACGAGGGTCCCGCCGGCCGCGAGCGCGGTGATCAGGCGCCGTCGGGAGAGTCCGGAGTGGGACGCGCCACCGGAACCGGAGACAACCGTCGTCAGCTCGTGGACCGACCGCTCCCGTTCCTTGATGTCCTCGGCCAGTGACCCGTGGGTCCAGGCGCGTTCCGCACCGTGCGGCGGCGGAGCGAAGGCGGTGACGAGCTCGGCCGGTGCCGGTCGGGCCGCTGGATCCTTGGCCAGGCAGGGAGTGATGAGCCTGCGCAACTCCTCGCTGATTCCGGCCAGTTGCGGCTCACCGTGCACCACCTCGTACTGCACGGCGGCCACATGGCCGCCCTCGAAGGCCCGCTGCCCGGACGCCGCGTACGCGAGTACCGCGCCGAGCGAGAAGACATCGGCGGCCGGTCCCACCCGGCGGCCCAGGGCCTGTTCCGGCGCACCGTAGCCCGGCGTGACCGGGACCTGGCCGGTGGTGGTGAGCGTCAGGCCGTGCTCCGGGCGCGCGATGCCGAAGTCGATGACGCGCGGACCCTCCGACGTCAGGACGATGTTGTCGGGCTTCAAGTCACGGTGGATCAGGCCCGCGGCATGGATCTCTCCGAGGGTGGCCGCCACCGAGGCCGCGAGGGCGCGCAGGGAGGGGTCGTCCAGGGGGCCGAAGGACCGTACCGCCTGCTCAAGGGTGGGGCCGGTGAGGAATTCGATCGCGATCCACGGCCGCCCGCCCTCCGTCCGGGCGCCCAGTACCTGCGCGACACCCGCGCTGGTGACGGCCTGCGCCATGCGGGCCTCGCGGACGAACCGCTGGGCGAGGTTGTGGTTTCCGGCCAGCTCGGGCTTGAGTACCTTGACCGCGGCGGTGCCGCCCTGGGTCTCCTGCCCGAAGTACACCTTGCCCATCCCGCCCTCGCCGAGGACGCCGAGCAGCCGGTACGGGCCGAGGCGCAGCGGGTCACCGGCGCCCAGGGGCCTCACGAGACTCGGACGGGTATGTGGGCAGGGTCCAGGTGTGTCATGCGCAAATCTCCCCCTTGGTCTGTGCAGGACAGGACGAGCGTACTCAACCTCCGCTGCCGGCCCCTGCCTCCGCCCCCCCCAC
>NZ_JAAAHS010000257.1 GCF_009908195.1 Streptomyces boluensis
TCCTCCAGGTCGTCCACGCCCACCGCCCCACCCCGCGCCTGGCCCGCATCACCCTCGGCGGCCCCGACCTCGCCGACTTCCGGGTCGAAGGCCCCGACCAGCAGGTCAAGCTGTACTTCCCCAGGCCCGGCCAACAGCGCCCCGAACTGCCCGGACCCGAGGTCGGTGGCGGCGACCTGATGCGCTGGTACGAGGAGTTCAACGCCGTCCCTGAAGCCGACCGCCCCTGGGCGCGCAGCTACACCGTGCGGGCCCACCACCCGGCGGCGGCCACCATCGACATCGACTTCGTACTGCACGGCGACGGTGAGGCGGGCCCCGCCACCCGCTGGGCGGCCGCCGCCCGGCCCGGCGACACCCTCGGCATGTTCGGCCCCTCCGCCTACTTCGCCCGGCCGATCCCGCTCGGCGCAGGGGACTGGACGCTCCTCGCCGGCGACGAGACGGCACTCCCCGCACTCGGCACGATCATCGAAGCGCTGCCCGACGGCGCCAGGGCGGTCGCGTACATCGAGGTCACGGACGCCGACGACGAACAGCACTTCACCACCCACGGCGAGCTGACCGTGCACTGGCTGCACCGGGGCGGCACCCCGGCCGGACACGCGGGCCTCCTCCTTGACGCCGTGCGCGCCGCCACCCTGCCGGAGGGATCGGCGTACGCATGGCTCGCGGGCGAGGCCGGGGCGGTACGCGACCTGCGCCGCCACCTCGTGGGGGAACGCGGCATGCCCAAACGGGACATCGACTTCACCGGGTACTGGCGGCTACGCCTCACCCAGGACGACGCCCCCACCCCCGACGACCTGGCCGACGCACAGGAACTCCTGGCGAGCATGACCGGAGGAGAGTGAGCCCGCCCGCTCACACCAACTCGGCCGCCTCCCGTACGGACAGGCCTGCGCCCGCTGCGTGGGCCCGTTCGTACGCCGCCCCGCCCAGGGCAGCGCGCAGCTCGGCCTCGGCCCGCTCCCGCATCCGCCCCGCGTCGGGGAACGGACGGAACCCGAAGCTCCCGCTCACCCCGTAGCCGTCGTACGCGCCGACAAGCCGCGCCCCGTCCGTCCCAGCGCCGAGCCGCGCCTTGGCCCAGGCCGCGACGAGGAACTGGTCGACCACCAGCCACGGCGCGACCAGGTACGCGACGCTCGCCAACTGCCGTACCGCCCGGCCGACATGCTCCGCCGCCTGCTCGAACCGTCCGTCCAGACAGTCCAGCCAGGCGTGCTGCCCCGTGAGCGCGCCCGCGAACAGCGCCGACACCCCGCCCGGCAGCGCCCGCTCCAACTCCCGCAACTCCTCTCGTGCTTGTGCCGTACGTCCCGACGCGCCGTAGTGCTGCACGAGCAGCAGCCGCGCCGTACTCACCGGCTCTCCGCCGAACCGGTCCGCCTCCCGCGCCGCCTCCCGCAGCAGCCGCTCGGCCTCCTCCCTCCGCGCCGCATCCGTGGCCAACCGCAGCCGCACGTCCGCCAACCGCGCTTTGAACAGCGGCACTTGATGGTGTGCCCCGATCCGCTCCGCGCCGGCCATCGCCCGCTCGAAGTCCGCGGCCGCCCGCTCGAACCGACCCCGACGCGCATGCTGCTCGCCGCGCGCCGACAAGGACTCGGCGATGCCCCACGGGTTCCTGGCCCGCTCGAAGTGGCCGAGCGCCCGGTCGGCGTCACGCTCCGCCGGATCCGGAGACTCCGCCTTGTCGTGCGCGAGCCGCGTCCGTATCAGATACGTGAACCCCAGCTCCCACGTGTGCCGCTCCCGCCACCGTCCACCCAGGCCCTCGATGTCCCGGACGACCGCGTCCATGGTCGCCTCGAGACTGTCGAACCCGCCGGTCATCAACCGCGCGAAGTACCACATCGACCCCGGCTGCCGAGCCGTCTGCGGCATCCCCGAGCGGTACGCCGCCACGACCCGGTGCAGATACGCCTGCGTGTCAGGCCGGGCGAGCGCGTCCGCGTCACCCTCCGCGCTGGTGGCCCGCACCAGCAGCCGCACTCCGCGCCGTGCCTCCCACAGCTGTTCCTCCTCCCACGGCGGCGGCCGGTCCGTGCACCGCTCCTCCAGCGGTACGGCGATACGCACCGGCTTGTCGAACGGGTCGGGCCCCAGCGCCGCCACCCCGGCGGACCAGGCACGCGCATCCGCCTGGTGGCCCCGCAGTTGCCAGAACCAGCTCATCGACAGCGCCAGGCACAGCCCTTCCTGCTCCTCGCCCAGGTCGACGGCCGTACGCAAGGCGGCGCGGATGTTGTCGTGCTCCCGCTCGAACAGGCCCAGCCAGCCGGCCTGTTGCGGCCCGCGCAGTTCCGGGTCGCCGACGCGTGCCAGCTCCCGGTACGCCGTCAGATGGCGCCGCGCGACGAGCTCCCGCTCCCCGGCCTCCATCAGGCGCTCCGCCGCGTACTCGGCCACCGTCTCCAGGAGTCGGTACCGCATGTCCGCACCGCCGCCGGGTGCTCCGCAACGGCCCCGGTCCGAGTCCGACCATCCACTCTCCTCTCCTCGCGTCTCTTCTCCTCGCGCGCCTTCCCCTCCTGTCTCTCTCTGCGGCACCGCCACCACGAGGGACTTGTCCACCAGCGACGCCAGCGCCTCCAGGGCGCCCGCACCGCAGACCGCCTCCGCCTGCTCCAGGGCGCAGCCGCCGGAGAAGACGGCGAGCCGCCGCAACACCGCCCGCTCCGGCTCGTCGAGCAGATCCCACGACCAGTCCACGACGGCGCGCAGGGTCTGCTGGCGGGGCAGCGCGGTACGGCTGCCGCTGCCCTTGCCGAGCAGCCGGAACCGGTCGCCGAGCCGGTCCGCGAGCTGCCGCGCGGTGAGCAGCCGCAGCCGCGCGGCAGCCAGTTCGACGGCGAGCGGGAGCCCGTCGAGCCGGCGGCAGATCTCCGCGCAGGCGTCCGGATGGTCCTGCACGCGGAAACCCGGCCGCGCGTCCCCGCCCCGAGCGTCCAGCAGCCGCAGTGCCACGTCCTGCGGCAGTGGTTCGACCGGGCGGACCACCTCACCCGGCACGCCCAGCGGCTCCCGGCTCGTGGCCAGCACGGTCACCTCCGGGCATGCGGTGAGGAGCGTGTGCGCCAACTCGGCGGCGGCGCCCACGAGATGCTCGCAGTTGTCGAGGACGAGCAGCAGCCGTCGTCGTCCGCAGTGCTCCACGAGCTGCGCCAACGGGTCGCGGGGCGCGGGCTGCAGCTCCTCGGTGGACGTACCGGGGCCGCGCACCGTCGTCTCGCGGGCGCCTAGCGCGGTGAGCACCGCCTCCGGGACGGTCTCCGCGTCGCGTACGGGTGCCAGCTCGGCCACCCATACGCCGTCCGGCCACACCTCCTCTCCTGCTGTCTCGCGCCCTGCACGGGTGGCCTCTGTCGCCAGCCGCGTCTTGCCCACCCCGCCGGGGCCGAGGAGTGTGACAAGTCGCTGCTTCTGCAACTCCCGGGCCAGCGCTTCGAGTTCCAGCTCGCGGCCGACGAAGGAGGTGAGGGGAGCGCGGAGCCTGCCCTGGGCGCGCGCCCCCGGCGCAGGGGAGTGCGACGGGTGTTCGACGGCCGAATGTGACACCCCTTCCGGAGTCTGTGCGTGCGCAACGACCTGTCGTGGCCGCGGAGACTCCGGCTGCTGTGGCGGTGGCCGGTGCAGCTGGGCCGGTGTGTCCCGTAGCTGTTGCGGCGGGTCCCGCCGCAACAACTCCGCGTGCAGCGCCCGGAGTTCGGCCCCCGGATCCGTACCGAGTCGCTCGGCGAGCCCGACTCGCACGTCCTCGTACGCGGCCAGCGCCTGAGCCGTACGCCCCGCCGCGTGCAGCGCCAGCAGTCGCAGTGCCTGCAGCGGTTCGTCCAGTGGGTCCACGGCGGCCAGCGCGGTCAGCTCGCCGAGCACCGCGTCGGCGCGCCCCGAGGCGACCTCCGCCGCGAGTCGGCCCCGGTGCGCCCGGGTGCGCAGCCGCTCCGCGCGCGCCGCCAGCGGGTCCGTCGTACGCCCCGGCAGGTCGAACAGTGCCGGCCCGGTCCAGAGCGCCAGGGCCTCGTCGAGGAGTTCCGCCGCGTGCACCGCCTCGCCCTCGGCGGCGGCATCCGCGCCCGCCGCGGCGAGCCGTTCGAAGCGGTGCAGGTCGACGCTGTCCCGGTCGGCGGCGAGCCGGTAGCCGCCGGGCGCCGAGGTGACCGCCGCGTGGCCGAGCGCCCGCCGTAACCTGCCGACCAGCGCCTGCAGGGCCTTCACCGCATCGGCCGGAGGATCTTCCTCCGGGCCCCACACCTGGGCGATCAGATGCTCCACGGTCACGGCCCTGCCGCAGTCCGCCGCCAGCGCGGTCAACAGGGCCCGCAGCCGGGCGCCGCCCAGCGGGATCTCGCTGCCGTCGGAGCGCAACGCGCGTGCCGGGCCGAGTACGCGGTACAGGGGAGTCACCCGGCCATTGTCCAAGGCACGCGGACGACCGCCCTGTCTCCGGTCGGCAGCCACGCCACAAAACGGCGGCTACAGAAACGCGCGTGTGCGGCCGTTACGCGGCCGCATCCAGTCGGGGTCGGGCTACCAGCCGCGCTCGTGCCACTCCGCGAGGTGCGGACGCTCGGCGCCCAGCGTGGTGTCGTTGCCGTGGCCCGGATAGACCCAGGTCTCGTCCGGGAGCTGCCCGAAGATCTTCGACTCGACGTCGTCGAGCAGGCTCGCGAACGCCACCGGGTCGCTGTGTGTGTTGCCCACACCGCCCGGGAACAGGCAGTCGCCGGTGAACGCATGCGGGTGACCGTGCGGGTCGTCGTAGACCAGCGCGATGGAGCCCGGGGTGTGGCCCACCAGGTGGCGGGCGGTCAGCTCGACGCGGCCCACCGTGATGGTGTCCCCGTCCTCGACCGCGACATCGGTCGGCACCGGGATGCCGTCCACGTCGTACCGGCCCGCATACGTGCGCGCGCCCGTGGCGCCCACGACCTCGTTGAGCGCGCCCCAGTGGTCGGCGTGCCGGTGGGTGGTCACCACTGAGGCGATGCCGCTGTCACCGATGAAGTTGAGCAGTGTGCTCGCCTCGGCGGCGGCGTCGACGAGGAGCTGCTCGCCGGTGGTCCGGCAGCGCAACAGGTACGCGTTGTTGTTCATGGGGCCGACCGCGATCTTGGAGATCATCAGGTCCGCCAGTTCGTGCACGTCCGCGGGTCCGCCGACATTCACCGCTCCGCTGTACGTCATGTCAGCACCCTACAGAGCGGGCAGTACGGGCAGCGGCCCGCCGTCGCACTTCAGACCGGCACCCTCGCGGCGGCCCGCGAGCCAGCCGAGCAGGTCGGCCGACGGGCCGGTCACGGACACCACGTCGCCGTCCGCGCGGCCGGTGGTCCACTGCCCGCCCTCGGTCGCGGTGACCGCGATGCGCGGCAACGCGGCGTTCCCCGAGAAGCGGTCGGTGAGGAAGTCGATCTCCCGCCGGGTGAAGTCGGCCGACAGGTGCTCAAGGTCGTAACCGATGCCCAGGTCGACGTGGTGCAGCTCCACCTCGATCAGACGTCGGAACGGCAGCCTCGAAGCCGTGTCGATGACGCCGTTGCGCAGCTCCACGGCGCGCGACCAGTCGGCGTCGACGGCGGCCTCCTGCTGGAACCGCTCGGCGCTCGCACGCAGGTCGGCCAACTGTTCGCCCTGCCCGCGCGGGGCGTCGCGGTCGATGTCGCCGTCGCGGTCGGCGGCGCTCGCGTACATGGGCCGGCCTGCGAGGACGTTCACCAGGGCGTCGGCGTTGCGGGAGAGGTGGGCCAGGACGTGGCCGCGGGTCCAGCCCGGCAGCCGTGACGGCGCGGCGACTGCCGCGTTGTCCAGTCCGGCGACCGCGGCCAGGAGCCGGTCGGTCGCTTCCCGTACAGACTCCAGGTCGCGCACATGATCGTTCATGGTCCCGACGATAGTCCCGGCCACTCGATCGGGTGAAGCATTCAGGCCGCCACCGTTAATCGAATGCACGTGCTATAGCCTGGGTCGAAACTCTCCGGGCCCGATGGAATGCGCAGCGGTGCCGAGGAGTTTCAAGCAGTGCAGTCCTTCGCTGTGGTGGCCCCCAATAGTCTGTCGAGACGGGGGCCCCGCCCCCGCTTCTCTAGTGAAAGGTGCGGACCGGCGTGGCCGACCGTCTCATCGTCCGTGGCGCGCGCGAGCACAACCTGAAGAATGTCTCGCTCGACCTCCCGCGTGACTCGCTCATCGTCTTCACCGGTCTGTCCGGTTCCGGGAAGTCCTCGCTCGCCTTCGACACGATCTTTGCCGAGGGGCAGCGGCGGTACGTGGAGTCGCTCTCCTCGTACGCCCGGCAGTTCCTGGGCCAGATGGACAAGCCCGACGTCGACTTCATCGAGGGCCTCTCCCCGGCCGTCTCCATCGACCAGAAGTCCACCTCGCGCAACCCCCGCTCCACGGTCGGCACCATCACCGAGGTCTACGACTACCTGCGCCTGCTCTTCGCGCGTATCGGCAAGCCGCACTGTCCCGAGTGCGGGCGGCCCATCGCCCGGCAGTCGCCGCAGGCCATCGTCGACAGGGTCCTGGAGCTCCCCGAGGGCAGCCGGTTCCAGGTGCTCTCCCCGCTGGTGCGTGAGCGCAAGGGCGAGTTCGTCGACCTCTTCGCCGAGCTCCAGACCAAGGGCTACAGCCGCGCGCGCGTGGACGGGCAGACCATCCAGCTCTCCGAGCCGCCCAAGCTGAAGAAGCAGGAGAAGCACACCGTCGAGGTGGTCGTCGACCGCCTCACAGTGAAGGACTCCGCCAAGCGCCGCCTCACCGACTCCGTGGAGACCGCGCTCGGCCTCTCCGGCGGCATGGTCGTGCTCGACTTCGTCGACCTCCCCGAGGACGACCCCGAACGCGAGCGGATGTACTCCGAGCACCTCTACTGCACGTACGACGACCTCTCCTTCGAAGAGCTCGAACCCCGCTCCTTCTCGTTCAACTCGCCCTTCGGCGCCTGCCCCGACTGCACCGGCATCGGCACGCGCATGGAGGTCGACCCCGAGCTGATCGTGCCCGACGAGGACAAGTCCCTCGACGAAGGCGCCATCCACCCCTGGTCGCACGGCCACACCAAGGAGTACTTCGGCCGCCTCACCGGAGCCCTCGCCGACGCCCTCAGCTTCAGCACCGACACCCCCTGGGCCGCACTGCCGCAGCGCGCCAAGAAGGCCCTCCTGCACGGCCACAAGACCCAGATCGAGGTCCGCTACCGCAACCGGTACGGCAGGGAGCGGGTCTACACCACGCCCTTCGAAGGCGCCGTCCCGTTCGTGAAGCGGCGGCACAGCGAAGCCGAGAGCGACGCCAGCCGCGAGCGCTTCGAGGGGTACATGCGCGAGGTGCCCTGCCCCACCTGTGAGGGCACCCGCCTCAAGCCGATCGTCCTCGCGGTCACCGTCATGGGCAGGTCCATCGCCGAGGTCTCCGCCATGTCGATCGCCGACTGCGCGGACTTCCTGGCCGAGCTGAAGCTCAACGCCCGCGACAAGAAGATCGCCGAGCGCGTCCTCAAGGAGGTCAACGAACGGCTGCGCTTCCTCGTCGACGTCGGCCTCGACTACCTCTCCCTGAACCGCGCCGCGGGCACCCTCTCCGGCGGCGAGGCCCAGCGCATCCGGCTCGCCACCCAGATCGGCTCCGGCCTCGTCGGCGTGCTCTACGTCCTCGACGAGCCGTCCATCGGCCTGCACCAGCGCGACAACCACCGGCTCATCGAGACGCTGGTCCGGCTGCGCGACATGGGTAACACCCTGATCGTCGTCGAGCACGACGAGGACACCATCAAGGTCGCCGACTGGGTCGTCGACATCGGCCCCGGCGCCGGTGAGCACGGCGGCAAGGTGGTGCACAGCGGCCCCATGAAGGAGCTGCTCACCAACGCCGAGTCGATGACCGGCCAGTACCTCGCGGGCAAGAAGGCCATCCCGGTCCCGGAGATCCGCCGCCCCACCGACCCGGGGCGCCGCCTCACGGTGCACGGCGCGCGCGAGAACAACCTCCAGGACATCGACGTGGCGTTCCCGCTCGGCGTCCTCACCGCCGTCACCGGAGTCTCAGGATCCGGCAAGTCGACGCTGGTCAACGACATCCTGTACACCCACCTGGCACGGGAGTTGAACGGCGCCCGCAGCGTGCCCGGCCGGCACACGCGCGTGGACGGCGACGACCTCGTCGACAAGGTGGTGCACGTCGACCAGTCGCCCATCGGTCGTACGCCGCGCTCCAACCCCGCGACGTACACCGGAGTCTTCGACCACGTCCGCAAGCTGTTCGCCGAGACCACCGAGGCGAAGGTGCGCGGGTACCTGCCCGGACGGTTCTCCTTCAACGTCAAGGGCGGCCGCTGCGAGAACTGCTCCGGCGACGGCACCATCAAGATCGAGATGAACTTCCTGCCGGACGTGTACGTCCCGTGCGAGGTCTGTCACGGCGCGCGGTACAACCGCGAGACCCTCGAAGTGCACTACAAGGGCAAGTCCATCGCCGAGGTCCTCGACATGCCCATCGAGGAGGCCCTCGGCTTCTTCGAGGCCGTTCCGACCATCGCCCGCCACCTCAAGACGCTCAACGAAGTGGGCCTCGGGTACGTCAGGTTGGGCCAGTCCGCGCCCACGCTCTCCGGTGGTGAGGCGCAGCGCGTCAAGCTCGCCAGCGAGCTGCAGAAGCGCTCCACAGGACGCACGGTGTACGTCCTGGACGAGCCCACCACGGGCCTGCACTTCGAGGACATCAGCAAGCTGATCAACGTCCTCTCCGGCCTGGTCGACAAGGGCAACACGGTCATCGTCATCGAGCACAACCTCGACGTGATCAAGACCTCCGACTGGGTCGTGGACATGGGCCCCGAGGGCGGCAACGGCGGTGGCCTCGTCGTCGCCGAGGGCACCCCCGAGGAGGTCGCGGGCATCCCGGCCAGCCACACCGGCAAGTTCCTGCGGGACATCCTCGGCGCGGACCGGGTCAGCGACGCGGCGGTGGCACCCGCAGGCAAGCGCCCCGCGAAGAAGGCCACGGCCAAGACGGTGGCGGCGAAGGCCCCCGCCAAGAAGTCCGTCTCCGCGAAAACCGGCACAGCGAAAACCGTCTCCGCCAAGACCGGCACAGCGAAAACCGGCACTACGAAGTCGGGCACCGCGAAGAAGGCGGCCAAGGCTCCGGCGAAGAAGGCCACCCGAGCCGACAAGGCCTGACCCGGCCCCGCAAGGACCGGTACGGCCGGCAGTCGCGCCGACGCCCGGCGGCCGACCCACGCCGCACGGCCCACCCGTGGCGGACGGGCTCCTCACCGAGCCCGCCCGCCACGGCACCGGCACGGCCCGACGGCTGGGTCGCCGTACTGCCGCTATACCGCCGCCGTACCGCCGTCCGAAGCCCGCCGGGATCAGCGCACCGAAGGGCTGCGCGGGCACCTGTGGGGGTGCAAGTCGGCGTACTGATCTGCACCGGTATCGTCGGCCGTGTCACCGACGCCCCTGACCAGTGGAGACCCCATGCCCGGCACGCCAGCCGCCCGTCGCACCGTGCTGAAGGGCGCCGCCCTGGCGGGGGCTGCGGGACTCTCCGTCGCGGCCTGCTCGACGGAGTCGAAGGTCGGGCACGCCAAGAACCCCACGCCCACCGCGCCCGTCGACCTCGGCGACGCGGAGGCCGTCCCGGTAGGCGGCGTGAAGCTCTACCGCGAGCAGCGCCTGCTCGTCACCCGCTCCGCCGACGGCGAGTACAACGCGTTCAGCGCGCAGTGCACCCACGCCGGGTGCGTCCTCGACAAGATCGAGAAGGACGAGGGCAACTGCCCCTGCCACGGCAGCCGTTTCGACGTACACACCGGCAAGGCGGTGAAGGGCCCGGCCACCGTGCCGCTGCCGAAGGTGCCGGTGCGCACCAAGGACGGCAAGCTGATCGCCGGCCCCGAGGCCTGAGCCCGCCGGGGCCTTGCGAGGCGCTCCGTCACGCCCAGTCCCAGCCGATCCCCAGCAGCCCCGCGCGTACCTGCGGCTCCACCAGGTGCACGGAACGGTGCTGTCCGTTCAGCGTGAGGTCCTGGCGGCCGCTGCGCCGGGCCGTCGCCGAGTGCTGGACGAAACGGTGACAGCGCACCGGCAGCGCCCCCGGATGAAAGCGGACCTGGAGGGCGTACTGCCCGCCCGCGAAGCTGAATCCGCGTACGTACTCGCTGCTGGGGCCCGCCGTGCCGTCCTCGAAGGCGTAGTGGAACAGATGGGTGTCGCCGATCCGCAGCCGCGCGTCGAAGATCAGCTCGGCGATCAGCATTCCGGTCTCGCGGTGCCAACGCACCCGTCCCGTACGGCAGTTCTCGACCGCGCTGACCGTCACCCGGTCCGGGGCGCATCCCGGGTCGCCATGGTGGATGGCCATATAGCGGTCCACCCCGTCACGGTGCGCGCGCACAATGTGCTGGGAGTCACGGCCCAACAGCTCCCGGTCCGCGCCGATCCGCACCCGCTCCTGATGCCCGACCGTGTGCAGCCCGCCGTCGAGCGGTGACTCCAGCTCCCCGAGCATCGCTTCGAGCGCGCCGGACCCTTCCAGAAGCGAACGGTACGAGCGGGTCGCTGGCCGTTCCGTTTCCGTGTCGCGGTCGAGCAGCTTGAGCAGTGAGCTGTCCGGCAGCCGCAGCACCTCCTCCAGGGCGCGGACCGCGCGCAGCGACTCCGGGCGCTGGGGGCGGCGGGCGCCCTGCTGCCAGTAACTCAGGCTGGTCACACCGACGTTCACGCCCTTGCCGGCGAGATGGTGGCGGACCCGGTGCAGCGGCAGCCCGCGTACGGTGATGGCCGCGCGCAGGGCGACGTGGAACGGGCCGGTGCGCAGCGCGGTCGCCAGTTCGGCCGCCTCCTGGGTGTCCTCGCCGACGTTCCGCATGGGTCGCCCCTCCTTGTGAACGTTCACGGTGGCCGAGCGGCCGGAGCGCGCCCGTGGGCGCTGGAGCACTGGTCGGTGCACGGGGCGCGTTCACAGTTGTCCACGCCCGTTCACGCGCCGTGCCACCCCGCATTGAAGCGGGTTGACCTGCCCCCGACAACCGCCGATGCTCCTGCACAGCGTCCGGACGCGCTCCTCCACTCCCCACCCCCGCCTCAGGGAGGAACGCGATGCGCAACCGAAAGAGACGGCTGCTCGCCGCGGCCGTGATCGGTGCGGCGACGACCCTCGC
>NZ_JAAAHS010000258.1 GCF_009908195.1 Streptomyces boluensis
GGGTGGGGGTGCGGAGGGTAAGTGCGGGGGCGCGTGTAGGTGCGCGGAGGCCGTCAGTCCGCCTGGCCGGTGTGCCAGGGGTGCCCCTTGTCGACCATTCCGTGGCTCGCCCGGCAGAACAGCGGGAACCCGAGGGCGTGCAGCGCCTTCCGGGCCTCCACGATGTCCGGCTGCTCACCGGTGACGTCCTGGACCAGGTCGCGGACGTAGTGGAGCGTGACGCCCACGAGGACATACCAACTGCCCGGGAGCCCGTCGGTGTGATGCAGCGGCTTACGCGCACCGGCGGCGGCCGCGACCTGCTCACGGGTGATCGCGGAGAGCCGGGCGGGTTCGGCGGCGGTCACGGTCCGTTCCTCTCAGGGTCGTCGGGTCAGCGGTCGCACCGCTGGCAGGCGCTCAGGCCCATCTCGTGCGCCTCACCCTCGGGGACGGCCCCGAAGTCGTTGCAGGTCTCGCGCTTGCCGGTGAGGGAGGGGCAGTCGGCACGCACGTGGTAGCGCTCGCGGTCCGATCCGATGCGGTAGGTCACGATGCGCTCGGGCATGGGCGGGTTCCCTCTCTCACGCGGCGGACAACCCGCAGGGCGCGGCGCTGAACGGCGTCACTGTAGATATCCGCCGGGACGCACGTCCAGCAGTGATCTCGCCGGCCGCAGGCCCAACTGGGCGGAGACTACGGCCAGTTCGCGTCATCGCGCCTTCCGCCCCGGCGTCGAGGGCCCGGCGTGCGACGATCTGCCCCGGTCCCTCTATGCCTGTAGTGGTGAGACAGCAATACTGTTACACCAGACCGACGTGCCACCCCGAGACGGAGCCCAGCCATGACCACCGAAGCGCCGAGCCTGACGGTCGACGAGCTGGCCGCGCGGGCCGGGGTCACCGTGCGGACCATTCGCTTCTACAGCACCCGTGGGCTGCTGCCGCCGCCCGTGATCGGTCCGCGTCGGGTCGGGCGGTACGGGCCGGATCATCTGTCGCGGCTCGCGCTGATCGAGGAGCTCCAGCATCACGGGCTGACCCTCGCGGCCATCGAGCGGTACCTGGAGCAGTTGCCGCCCGACATGAGCGAGCACGATCTGGCGATCCACCGTGCCCTCGTCGCCAGCTGGATCCCGGACAGCGACGAGGAGATGAGCCGCGAGCAGCTGGAGCGGCGCGCGGGGCGGGCCCTCGCCGAGGCCGATGTGGACCGGCTCGCCGCGATGGACGTCCTTGAGCGCACCGAGGACGCGGACACGTTCCGTATCGACCCCGGCATGCTCCACCTCGGCCTGCGGTTGCTCGACGTGCCGATCGGCCTTGAGTCGATCCTCGCGGCCCGCACCGTGATGCTCGACCACTCCCGGGAGGCCGCGAAGGAGCTGACGCGACTCTTCCAGGACGAGGTGTGGGGGCCGTACAACGAGCAGGAGCGGGACCCCGAGGCGGTCGCCGCGATGAAGCAGCTGTCCGCGCACATGCAGCCGATGGTGGTGCAGGCCCTGGTGACCGCCTTCCAGCGGACCCTCAAGGACGAGCTGCGGGAGCGGTACGCGGGCGGCTGACGCGGATCAGCCGGGCAGCTGCACGTGGGCGGCGGAGGCGCTCGGTGCGTTGCCCTGGTCGGCCTGGCGCATCCGCTCGGCCTGCATCTTGCCGAGTTCGAGGAGCGCGGTCGGGCCGGGCTTGCTGCCCTCGGCGATGTCCGCGCGCGTGAAGGTCGTGATGAGGCCGACGTACTTGCCCTGGCGGGCAAGGAGCATCCGCTCTCCCATCTTCTTCTCGCCCGCGACGGGAGTCGACGCCGAGTACTGGTCGCCGTAACGGCCCTTGGGCAGGGCGTAGAACCCCTTGGCCTTGCCGCTGATCTCCTTCTCCCAGGCGTCGTACGCACCGCGCGCGCTGATGGAGGTGCGGTACTCCCAGACCTCGAAGCGGGCGTACTCACCGCCGTCGTCGAACATCTCCGTGCCGTACTCGTTGATCGCGCCGGAGACGACGCCCTCGCAGCGCGCGGCTTCGGTGCACTTCATGGTGCCCTTGGTGCCCTGCAGATCGCCGTAGAAGTCGGAGTCGCGGGGCTTCTTCAGCGGCTCGGGCAGGAGCCCGGGGATGATGGGCACCACGATCGCGGCGGGTGCGATGTGCTTGTCGGCGTCCGGCAGACCGGGTGAACTCGCGCTCTGCTGGGGCTCGTCGGGCTTCTCGGGCTTGTCGCCGCCCCCGCCCGGAGCCGCGCCCCCGCAGGCCGAGAGTGCCATGGACAGACCGACGACCGCGAACACGACCGGCTTCAACCTCACGCGGATCCTCCCCCGTTGTTCCGTTCCGCAAAAACCACCAGCGTACGCGAGCTGTTCTACCAGCCGAAGGTCACGCCCGGAGCACGGGGGCTCCGGGCGTGACCTTCAACGGCGCAGGCTGCGACAGGTTCAGGCGTCGCTGAACTTCTCACCCTTCTCCGCCTTCTCCACGAGCAGCGCGGGCGGCAGGAAGCGGTCGCCGTACCGCTCGGCCAGTTCGCGGGAGCGGGCCACGAAGCCGGGCAGGCCGCCCTCGTAGCCGTTGATGTACTGCAGCACGCCGCCGGTCCAGCCCGGGAAGCCGATGCCGAAGATCGAGCCGATGTTGGCGTCCGCGACCGAGGTGAGGACGCCCTCCTCCAACAGCCTTACGGTGTCGAGGGATTCGGAGAACAGCATCCGCTCCTGCATGTCACGGAACGGGATCTCGTACCCCGGCTTCGTGAAGTGCTCGCGCAGGCCCGGCCAGAGCTTCGCGCGCTTGCCGTTCTCGTCGTAGTCGTAGAAGCCGGCGCCGCCGCTGCGGCCGGGGCGCTCGAACTCGTCGACCATGCGGTCGATGACACCCTCGGCCGGGTGCTCGGGCCAGCTGCCGCCCTCGGCCTCGATGGCCTTACGGGTCTCGTTGCGGATCTTGCGCGGCAGGGTGAGGGTCAGCTCGTCCATCAGGGAGAGGACCTTCGCCGGGTAGCCGGCCTGGGCGGCGGCCTGCTCGACGGAGGCGGGCTCGATGCCCTCGCCGACCATCGCGACGCCCTCGTTCATGAAGTGGCCGATGACGCGCGAGGTGAAGAAGCCGCGCGAGTCGTTCACCACGATCGGGGTCTTCTTGATCTGCCGGACCAGGTCGAAGGCGCGGGCGAGCGCCTCGTCGCCGGTCCGCTCGCCCTTGATGATCTCGACGAGCGGCATCTTGTCGACCGGCGAGAAGAAGTGCAGGCCGATGAAGTCGACGGGGCGCGAGACGCCCTCGGCGAGCTGGGTGATCGGCAGCGTGGAGGTGTTGGAGCAGAGCAGCGCGTCCGGCTCCACCACGTCCTGGATCTCCTGGAAGACCTTGTGCTTGAGCGCCGGGTCCTCGAAGACCGCCTCGATGACCGCGTCGCAGCCCGCGAGATCCTGCGGGTCGGCGGTCGCGGTGATCCGGGCGAGCAGCGCGTCCGCCTTGGCCTGCGTCGTACGGCCACGGCTCACGGCCTTCTCGCAGAGCTTCGCCGAGTACGCCTTGCCCTTGTCGGCGGACTCCTGCGTGACGTCCTTGAGGACCACCTCGATACCGGCGAGCGCACAGGAGTACGCGATTCCGGCGCCCATCATGCCCGCGCCGAGCACGGCGGCCTTACGGACCGGCTTCGACTCGATGCCCTTGGGGCGGTTCGCGCCGGAGTTGACGGCCTGCAGGTCGAAGAAGAACGCCTGGATCATGTTCTTGGAGACCGGGCCGGCGGCGAGCTCGGTGAAGTAGCGCCCCTCGATGGTCTGCGCGGTCTCGAAGTCGACCTGCGAGCCCTCGACTGCGGCGGCCAGGATGTTCCGCTGCGCCGGGTAGTTCGCGCCGCCCGTCTGCTTCTTGAGGTTGGCCGGGAAGGCGGGCAGATTCGCCGCGAACTTCGGGTTGGCCGGGGTGCCGCCGGGGATCCTGTAGCCGGGCTTGTCCCAGGGCTGCGCCGACTCCGGGTTGGCGTCGATGAAGGCGCGGGCCTTGGCGAGCGACTCGTCCTGGTCGGCGGCGAGTTCATGGATCAGGCCGTTGTCCAGGGCGCGCTGCGGGTTGTACTGGTTGCCCTGGAGCAGCACCTTCAGGAGCGCGTCGGCGATGCCGAGCAGCCGTACGGTACGGGCGACGCCGCCGCCTCCGGGGAGCAGGCCGAGGGTGGCCTCGGGCAGGCCGATCTTCGTGCTCGACTTGTCGACGGCGATGCGGTGGTGGCAGGCGAGGGCGATCTCGTAACCGCCGCCGAGGGCCGCGCCGTTGATGGCGGCGACGACGGGCTTGCCGAGGGTCTCGATGCGGCGCAGGTCGCGCTTGATGCTCTGGCCACCCTCGAAGACGAGGTGCGCGGTCTCGGGGGTGACCTGGATCAGGTCGTGCAGGTCGCCGCCCGCGAAGAAGGTCTTCTTGGCCGAGGTGAAGATGACGCCCCGGACGTTCTCCTTCTCGGCCTCCAGGCGGTCGGCGACCTCGGTGAGGGATGCCTTGAACGCCTGGTTCATGGTGTTCGCGGACTGGTTGGGGTCGTCGAGGACGAGGGTGACGATGCCGGTGTCGTCCTGTTCCCAGCGGATGGTGCTTGTCATGTCTGTCTCCGTGAAGTCTCGTGCGGCGAGGGGGCGTTGCCGTTGACGGCTACTGGGGTGGGTGGCTGGGTTCGTCGGCCGACTGCCGGTCGGTGGGGGCTGGTCGCGCAGTTCCCCGCGCCCCTGAAAGCTGGGGCTTCGCCCCGCTTCCCCGAGGAGATGCCGCACGAAGTGCGCATCTCAGGGGCGCGGGGAACTGCGCGAGCAACCACGACGCACCCGCACTCGGCGACGAACAGCCACCCCTACGGCGCGCTAAAGCCGCTCGACGACGGTCGCGATACCCATACCGCCACCCACACAGAGCGTCGCCAACCCGTACCGCAGATCCCGCCGCTCCAACTCGTCCACCAGCGTGCCGAGAATCATCGCGCCCGTCGCACCCAGCGGATGCCCGAGCGCGATCGCCCCACCGTTGACGTTGACCTTCTCCAGGTCGAGCCCCATGTCCTTGACGAAGCGCAGCACGACCGCCGCGAAGGCCTCGTTGATCTCGACCAGGTCGATGTCGTCGATGGTCAGGCCCGCCTTGGCGAGCGCCTTGCGGGTGGCGGGCGCGGGGCCGGTGAGCATGATCGTCGGCTCGGAGCCGGAGACGGCCGCCGAGACGATCCGGGCGCGCGGCGCGATCCCGTACCGCTCCCCCACCTCGCGCGTGCCGATCGCGACGAGGGACGCGCCGTCGACGATGCCGGAGGAGTTGCCGGCGTGGTGGACGTGGTCGATCTGCTCGACCCAGTGGTACTTCTGCAGCGCCACCGCGTCGAAGCCGCCGAGGTCGCCGATGTCCTTGAAGGACGGCTTGAGCTTGGCGAGCGAGTCGGCGGTGGTGCCGGGGCGCGGGAACTCGTCGTGGTCGAGGACGGTCAGGCCGCTGCGGTCCTTGACGGGGACGACGGAGCGCTCGAAGCGGCCGTCCTTGATGGCGGCGGCGGCGCGCTCCTGCGACAGGGCCGCGTACTCGTCGACGTCGCGCCGCGAGAAGCCCTCGATGGTGGCGATCAGGTCGGCACCGATGCCCTGCGGCACGAAGCCGGTCTCGAAGTTGGTCATCGGGTCCGCGAACCAGGCGCCGCCGTCCGAGGCCATCGGGACGCGTGACATCGACTCGACGCCGCCCGCGAGGACCAGGTCCTCCCAGCCCGAACGGACCTTCATCGCGGCCAGGTTGACCGCTTCGAGGCCGGAGGCACAGAAGCGGTTCTCCTGGACGCCGGCCACGGTGTCGGGCAGGCCGGCGGCGATGGCGGCGATCCGGGCGATGTCGGAGCCCTGGTCGCCGACCGGGCCGACGACACCGAGCACGATGTCGTCGATGGCCGCCGGGTCGAGGGAGGGGAAGCGGGCCTTGATCTCGTGGATCAGGCCGACCACCAGGTCGATGGGCTTGGTGCCGTGCAGGGCCCCGTTGGCCTTGCCGCGCCCGCGCGGGGTGCGGATCGCGTCGTACACGTACGCTTCGGTGCTCAAGGTCTCAAGCCTTTCGTGGTGCGGGAGGTGAGGGTGGCTGTACGAGAGGTTCACGAGCGGAGAACGAGGGCTACGGCAGCAGCGAACGGCCGATGATCTCCTTCATGATCTCGGTCGTGCCGCCGTAGATGGTCTGGATACGGCCGTCGGTGAAGGCCCTCGCGACGCGGTACTCGGTCATGTAGCCGTATCCGCCGTGCAGTTGGAGGCAGCGGTCGGCGACGCGCTTCTGCAGTTCGGTGGCCCACCACTTGGCCATGGACGCGTGCACGGCGTCGAGTTCGCCCTTGTCGTGGTCCTCGATGCAGCGGTCGAGGAACGAGCGGGTGACGGCGCACTCGGTGGCCATCTCCGCGATCTCGAAGCGGATGTGCTGGAACTTGGAGATCGAACGGCCGAAGGCCTCGCGCTCCTTCACGTACTCCATGGTGATGTCCAGGAGGTGCTCGGCGGCGGCTATCGCGGCGACGGCGATGCCCATGCGCTCCTGCGCGAGGTTGGTCATCAGGTGGATGAACGCGCCGTTGAGCTCGCCGAGCAGGTTCTCCTTCGGCACCTTCACGTCATGGAAGAACAACTCGGCGGTGTCCTGCGACTTCTGGCCGATCTTGTCGAGGTTGCGGCCCCGCTCGAAGCCCTCCGTGCCGCGCTCGACGACGAGCAGCGACAGGCCGTGCGCGCCGCCCTCGGGGGTGGTCTTGGCGACGACCACGACGAGGTCCGCGAGGATGCCGTTGGAGATGAACGTCTTGGAGCCGTTGAGGACCCAGTGGTCGCCCTTGTCCTCGGCGGCGGTGCGGATGCCCTGCAGGTCGGAGCCCGCGCCGGGTTCCGTCATGGCGATGGCGGTGATCAGCGAGCCGTCGCAGAACCCGGGCAGCCAGCGCCGCTTCTGCTCGTCGGTGGCGAGCGAGGTCAGATACGGCCCGATGATGTCGTTGTGCAGCCCGACAGCGAGCCCGGCCGCACCGGCGCGGGTGAATTCCTCGGCCAGTACGGCGGAGTAGCGGAAGTCTTCGTTCCCACCACCGCCGAACTCCTCGGGCACGGCGAGCCCGAGCAGCCCCTGCCGCCCGGCGGCGCGCCAGGCCTCGCGGGAGACGATGCCGTCCTTCTCCCACTGCTCGTAGTGCGGGGTCACCTCCTTGGCGAGGAAGGTGCGCACGGTCTCGCGGAACGCCTCGTGGTCGGCGTCGTACAGCGTGCGCTTCATGCCCGAGGGCGTCTGCGACGTCATGCTGGGGCCTCCTGGGTGCGGCGCGGGGCCGGCTTCGGCGGGTTCTGTTGTACGGGGCCGGCGCGGTGCCGACCGGTCAACTCGCGTACGGGGTGGGCGTTATCGGGCTGTTCACGGCTGCTCCACGGTCAGGCTGCGCACGTCCCAGTCGGCGGCGACCTCGGCGGTGTCGGCGCCGGGCTGTGCGGGGCCGCGCCGGATGCCGGCGGGGGTGGCGGAGAAGCGGGGCGCGGGCGCGGGCTGGGTGATGCCGCTGTGCTCGACGAACGTGCCGCGCGCGGCGAGGTGCGGGTGCTCGGGAGCCTCGCGCAGCGAGAGGACGGGCGCCACACAGGCGTCGGACCCCTCGAAGACGGCCGTCCACTCCTCGCGCGTACGGGTCTTGAACGCGGCGGCGATGGTGTCCCTCAACTCGCCCCAGGCGGCCAGGTCCTTACGGGCCGGGGCCTTCTCGGCAATGCCGAGGAGCTCGACGAACTCGTCGTAGAACTGCTGCTCAAGGGCGCCGACGGCCATGTAACCACCGTCCGCCGTCTCGTAGTTGCCGTAGAACGGGCAGCCGCCGTCGAGCAGGTTGGAGCCGCGCCGGTCCTGCCAGCCGCCGGCCGCCATCATGCCGTGGATCATCGACGCGAGGTGTGTGGCGCCGTCCACGATGGCGGCGTCCACGACCTGGCCCTCGCCGGTGCCACGCGCGTGCTGGAGGGCGGCGAGGAGGCCGACGACGAGGTAGAGCGAGCCGCCCGCGAAGTCCCCGACGAGGTTGGCGGGGATCGCCGGGGCCTCGTCCGGGCGGCCGATCATGCCGAGGGTGCCGGTGATCGCGATGTACCCGATGTCGTGTCCGGCGCGCTGCGCGAGCGGTCCTTCCTGGCCCCAGCCGGTCATCCGCCCGTACACAAGGCGGGAGTTGCGGGCCGCGCACTGCTCGGGGCCGACGCCGAGCCGCTCGGCGACACCCGGGCGGTACCCCTCGATCAGGATGTCGGCGCGCTCCACCAGGTCGAGCACCTGGTCAGGGCCCTCGGGCGACTTGAGGTCGACACGGACCGAGCGCTTGTTGCGGTTGGTGATGTCGTACGCGGGATCGATCGCGAGTCCGCCGCCGCCGGGGCGGTCAACGCGGACCACGTCGGCGCCCAGGTCCGCGAGGAGCATCGCGGCGAACGGGCCAGGACCGATACCGGCCAGCTCGACGACGCGGACCCCGCTCAGCGGACCGTTCTGACCCCTTGCTGTCCCTGCCATCGAGCCCCCAGAGCACTGTGACACTACTGATGTGACAGTAGTGATGTTAAGAACGGGTTCCACTCCGCACAAGGGTTGGCGAGCAAGCGCTTAGAAATTCATTTTCGGCGGGCATTTCAGTGGGCAGTCTCAGCGGGCGTCGAGTTCCGCGATCCACTTCTTCGTCGCGATCACGCGGTAGCTCTCCTCCACCCAGTCGCAGAGCAGATCGGCCGCCGGCGCGCCCTGCTCCTCCAGCGGAACGCGCACCCAGCCGGCCTTCCCCAGGCCGTACCCCGCGGGCTCCGCCCCAGGGCACGTCAGCGCGTGGGCGTGCGCCTCCTCGCCCCTGAGCTTGACGGTCACGGCGAGCGGCCAACTGCCGTCCTCGACACCGAGGAAGACGAACACCTTCTTGTTCACCTTGGCGACCGACTCGCCCCACGGGAACTCCTCGACGGCGCCCGGAAGCCCGAGCGCGAAGGCACGCACCCGCGCCCACTTCCTGCGCACGGCCACGGGCGCCCCGCGCGATGGACTCTTCGGCTCGGGCATGGTCCCTCCGGGGCGCTCGAACGGCCGGGTCACCCTCACGCTAGCCTCGGCCACCGACAACGGCACGGGCACGACTGAGGGGTGTCATGGGCACAGAGGACGACAAGGCCGTGACGGGCGGAGCCGGGGCGGCACGGACGTACGACATCGTGCTCGTCGGGGCGACGGGATTCGTCGGGACGCTGATCGCCGAGTACCTCGCGGAGCACGCCCCCGACGGGCTGCGGTGGGCGCTCGCGGGGCGCAGCGCGGCCAAGTTGGAGCGGCTGCGCGAGCGGCTCACCCGGATCGACCCGGAACTCGCCGGGCTGCCGCTGCTGCACGCGGAGGCCGACGACCCGGCCGGGCTGCGGGAGATCGCGGAGCACGCGCGCGTGGTGGCCACCACGGTCGGCCCGTACATCACGTACGGGCAGGACCTCGTCGCGGCCTGCGCCGAGGCGGGCACCGACTATCTGGACCTCACGGGCGAGCCGGAGTTCGTGGACCTCACCTATGTGCGGCACGACGCACGCGCGCGTGAGACCGGTGCGCGCCTGGTGCACGCCTGCGGCTTCGACTCGATCCCGTACGACCTCGGCGTGCACTTCACCGTGCAGCAACTGCCGGAGGGCGTACCGCTGCGGGTCGACGGCTACGTGCGCACCAACGCGGCGCCCTCCGGCGGAACGTTCGCCTCCGCGCTCACCGCGTTCGCCCGCGGCCGGCAGACGGCGGCCGCCGCGCGGGACCGCCGCAGGCACGAGCCGCGCCTGGTCGGCCGACGGGCGTACGCGCCGGTGAGCGCGCCCCGGTACGCGAAGGAGGTCGACGCGTGGGCGCTGCCGCTGCCGACGGTCGACCCGCAGATCGTGCAGCGCTCGGCGCGCGCCCTTGAGCGGTACGGGCCGGACTTCCGTTACCGCCAATACGCCGCCGTGAAGCACCTCCCGGTGGCGGTCGGCGGCGCGGCTGCCCTTGGCGCGCTGGCCACGGCCGCCCAACTGCCGCCCGCGCGGCGCTGGTTGTCGGACCGGGTCAAGCCGGGCGAGGGCCCGAGCGCGGAGCGGCGGGCGAGGAGCTGGTTCTCGGTGCGCTTCGTGGGCGACGGCGGCGGGCAGCGCGTGTACACCGAGGTGGCGGGCGGCGACCCCGGCTACGACGAGACGGCGAAGATGTTCGCCGAGTCCGCGCTCTGCCTCGCCTTCGACGAGCTGCCCGAGACGTCCGGCCAGGTCACCACCGCCGTGGCCATGGGCGACGCGCTCCGGGCGCGGCTTGTGGCGGCGGGGATCACATTCCGGGTGGCACGGGGGCCGCGCTGAGCGCTGCCCCGCCTGCCGGGTGCCGTCAGCGCGTCGCCTCCGCCAGCGCGCGTCGGCACAGGGCGTCCGCGCGGCGGGTGGTCTCCGGCAGGCGGTAGCGGGGCGTGAGGTGGAGCGTGTGGGCCACCGCGGTGTCCAGGCGCACCCGGTGGCCCGCGGAGACGAAGACCGGCTTGACGCCGTCCTGGGTGCGCACCGCCCGGCCCACCTCCTCGCCGTCCGCCGCGGCGTCGACCAGCGGCGAGGTGCTGCCGCGCCGCTCGCCCGGCGCCTCGTACGTGAAGGTGAACGGGTTCTTCGCGACCCCGATCGTCGGCAGCTCGGTGAGTACGCCCAGGTGGCTGGCGAGCCCGAAGCGGCGCGGGTGGGCGCGGCCGTACCCGTCGCAGACGACGAGGCCGGGCGCGGCGGTGAGCCGGTCGAGGACGGCCAGCACGGTGGGCAGTTCACGGAAGGCGAGCAGCCCCGGTACGTACGGGAAGCAGACCCGGCCCACGGCGGTGGCCTCCTCGACGACCTCCAGGTTCCCGGCATCGAGGACGACGGCCGCCGCGACGACGACGTCCCGCTCGTCGTCGTACGCCACGTCGACCCCGGTGACCGTGCCGGTGCCGGGCGGCGGTCCGGCCTCGCGCGGGTCGACGCGGGACCTCAACTCGTCCTGAACGGCGCGTGCTTGGGCTTCGGTGGTGGGCCAGTCGGCGGGGATACGTACGGTCGTCATGGTGGGGCGAGCCTACGGGGCGGGGTGTGCGGGGC
>NZ_JAAAHS010000259.1 GCF_009908195.1 Streptomyces boluensis
ATTCCGGAAATGTCGCCCGGAGGGGCATGGCTGATGGTCATTCGGGGGCTCCAGGAGGATGGAGGCATGACGGCATGACGGCATGCGACGTCAGGAATCAGCGTCAGGAATCAGTACGAGTACGAGTCGGCACAGCTGCGCTCAGCACACACGTGGACACAGCACACGTACGAGGTGAATGCGGAAAGTGCGGGGCACGCGCAGAACGAACGCGCTGAGCGAACGCGGTGAACGCAGTGCGGGGGAAAGGGCGTCAGCAGCCGCGACAACAGGCAGCGGAAGCCACTCGCAGCAGGTCGATGTGACCGCGCGTGGTGAGCAACGCTGAACGCAACATGCCACCGAACGTAGCGAGACGGTCCGTGTACGGTCAATCGTGTCTCACGCAGCGGACGTACGTACGGGCGCTTCAACAGGCTCTGAGGCGCCGGGTACGCGACGATGACGGCATGCCAAATGCCTTCGCCACCACCGTCCTGAACCTCACGACCGGCACCACGGAGCGGGTCGTCGACATCACCGACGACTGCGCGCGCTTCCTCCGCGTCAAGGCGGCGGGCCGCGACGGTCTCCTCAACCTCTTCGTGCCCCACGCCACCGCCGGAATCGCGGTGATCGAAACGGGCGCGGGCAGCGACGACGACCTCCTCGCGGCTCTCCACACCCTCCTCCCCGCCGACAACCGCTGGCAACACGCCCACGGCACCCCCGGCCACGGCCGCGACCACGTCCTCCCGGCACTCGTGCCTCCGCATGCGACGCTGCCGGTTCTCAACGGGGCGCTGGAGCTGGGGACTTGGCAGTCGGTGTGTCTGGTGGATACCAACAAAGACAATCCCAACCGTCAGGTGCGGTTGAGCTTCCTCGGATAGGACGCCGGCTCGGTTCGGACTGTAGGCGGCAAACGGGCAGTCCCGCCCTGCTGCGGCGCAGGAGTCAGGCCAACAACACGACCGTCAGCGGGGCGGGTCGGGGTGCCCCGCGCTGGACCCCGACCCGGACCCGCCCACCCAGCACCGCTGCGTCCTGGGGCTATTGCTCGGCCAGGTGTGGGCGCAGGTAGTAGGGGCGGTTGTGGGCGGCCACGGGAGGTGACTGGTAGGTCCAGGCCCCGGCGGCCGGGGTGTCGGGGAGCAGCGCGCGGATGTCGCGGCCCAGGTCGGTCTCCGGGGCGTGGACGGTCAGGCGGACGCGGTCGGCGAGGTCCGGGGCGCTGAGGTCGTACCAGGCGTAGGGCTGGTAGACGTTCATCGGGCCCGCGAGCGCCCGGCCCTGGGTGTCGGTGCCGTAGCCCGTGATGGGGGTGTTGTTGGCGGGGGTGGTGGTGAGGTCGTCCAACTGGACGGTGAGGGAGGCCAGTTCGGTGTCCTCGCGCTTCAGGGCGCCTTCCCGGTCGGTTTCGGCGGCCTTGCAGTGCACGGTCCAGGTGTCGCCCGCGGGGGCGTTGAGGGAGGGCAGGTCGACCTCGAACCAGCCGGGGTACTTCGGCTCCGCGTACAGCTCGCGCCCCGCTGTGATCGCGTACGGGTTGTCGCACAGGACGTGGATGCGGGCGATGCCGAGCAGTTTCGTCTGGTCCCAGCCCTGCGCGTACTGCGCGTAGGTCAGTTCGGGGACGCGGTCGGCCTCGGCGGTGGGGAAGGCGATGATGTTGAGCTCTATCTCCTGGGTGACGCCCCCGCCGAACGCGTACTGCGCGAAGTACAGCTGGTAGTTGAACGAGACCAGGGCCCGGCCGCCGAACTCGGCCGCGGTGAGGGCGGGGTGGTGCTTGGCGAGCAGGTCGCGGACCGGCTCCGCTTCGGTGAGCCAGTCGACGCCGATGTGGTGCAGCGCGCCGTAGTGAAAGGGGAGCTGGAAGGGCTCGGCGACGGGCGGCAGGGGCAACGGGCTCATGCGGGGGCTCCTGGGGTGTGCGGAGTGCTCGGAGTGCGCGGGGCGTGCGAGGTGAGAGTGGCCGGGCGGTCGCGCTCGGCGAGGTCGGCCTCGATCCGCTGCGCGCTGCGCAGGGTGAGGGCGGCCATGGTCAGGGTCGGGTTGGAGGTGGCGACGGAGGGCATGCTGCCGCAGCCCACGGCGTACAGGCCGGGGTGGTCCCAGCAGCGCTGCCAGGAGTCGACCACCGAGCCGGCCGGGGAGTCGCCCATGATGTGGGTGCCCGCGGCGTGGCCCGCGCCCCGGTAGCCGTAGGTGCGTCCGCGGTGCTCGAAGCGGCCCGGCCAGGCCGCGGCGGGGGCGTAGTCGGTGTGGTCCTCGGCGCCGAGGAGCGTGAAGATCTGGTCGGACACTGCCTTGGCGGCGGCCATGCCGTCCTTGACGTGCTCCGACAGGTCGTACGTCACCAGGGGCCGGGGCAGCCCGAGCGGATCGCGCTCGTGGGGGTGGAGGGTGACACGGTTGGCGGGGTCGGCGCCCTGCTCCATCTCGAACTGCAGGGCGAACTGGCGGCTGATCCGGTCGCCGACGGCCCGGCGCAGCTGGGCCCCGAACAGGCCCCGTTCGCGGACGAGTTCGGCCACGTCACCGTCGACCGGGCCCTTCGCCCACACCCATCCCCAGTTGCCGATCTCGATGCGGAACGGGGCGCGCAGGCGGCGCCCGGCCCCGGCGCGGAACCCCTCGAAACCGGAGGTGGAGCCCGGCCCGCGGTAGGGACCCACCCGCTGTGGCAGCAGGCCCCAGGTCAGCAGCACCGGGTGGTCCATGAGGTTGCGGCCGACCTGCCCGCTGCGGGTGCCGAGGCCGGACAGGAGCAGCAGGCGGGCGTTCTCCACGGTGTGCGCGGCGAGGACGACGACGTCGGCGTGGACGCGGGTCGCCACACCGTCGTACGAGAGGTACTCAACGCCCGCGGCCCGCCCCGTTCCGTCGGTCAGGACGCGGCTCACCACCGCCCGGTCCCTGAGCGCGACCGAAGGCCCCCACTGTCCCTGCGCCTTGAGCGGGGTGTACTTCGCGTACGAGGGGCAGTGCGGGATGCACGACGCGTTGCCCACGCACCGGTTGCCCGGGTCCTCCCGCCCGTGCTCGCCGCGTGGGACGTAGCCGCGCCCACCGTCGTACTCCGGGTTGGGGACGCCGTTGCGGGCGTGCGGGGTGCCGACCACGCGCAGCGCGACCGAGTCAAGGGAGACCGGGTCCTTGACGTGCCGCCCGTCCAGCTGAGCCGCGAGGAGCCGGTCCAGGTGGCTGGCGGGCAGGGCCTGCATGGGGAAGGCGTAATCGTCGGGCAGGGGAAGCCCCGCGTGGGCGCGCTGCTCCGCGGCGTCGCCCGACACCCCCAACTCGCCCTCGGCCGCCCGGTAGTACGGCTCCAGGTCGGCGTAGTCGAGCGGCCAGCGGCGCCCGTACCCGAAGGACTCGGTGTCGAAGTCCTCCGGCAGCATGCGGGGCGCGAGCCCCGTCCACACATTGCCGGTGCCGCCGTTGACCCGTACGTAGCCGCTGGCGTACGGGAGCGGGCCGTTCTGCGGCAGATGGCCCGCTGTGCGGAAGCCCGGACCCGGTGCGGCGTCCGTGCCGGTGAGGTCGGTGACCTCGGGCCAGGGGACGGCGGGCTGTGGCCGGTAGGCGGAGCCCGGCACCTTCGCCGACGCCGAGAAGTACGTGGCGAGCGCGTCCCGGTTGCCCTGGTCCGGGTCGGCGGCGCGCGCCCCGGCCTCCAGGACCAGCACACGGCGCCCCTGGTCCCCGAGGTGCCGCGCGATCAGCGACCCCGCTATCCCGGCGCCGACGACGATCACGTCGTACCGCGGTGTCACGATGCGCTCTCTCCGGCCGGAGCATGGCCCCAACTGCCGTACCCGGCAGGCGCGGTGGCGGGCGCCGCGAGCCCCGCCGCCGTCCAGGCCAGGCCCCGCGCGTAGGCGTGCGGCGAGACCACGAAGGGCGGCGGGCCGGGCCAACTGCCCGTGTACCACAGCTGGGTCACCGCGCGGGCGGCGTCGAGGAGACCGTCGTCCCAGTCGTCCCAGTCACCCTGGACGTTCCGCCGGCCGCGCGGTTGTCCTGCCTCCTGGAGCAGGCGCTCGAACCGGGCCGGGCCGAGTTGCTCGATGGCCACGGTCCGGTACCGCTCCACCAGGCCGGTCGACCATAACGCCTCGCTGTTGAACCCGGTCAACTCCATTGAGGCCGCTATGAATTCGGCTGTTTCCGTGTTCTCTTCTGTTGTCCGCACGCAGGCAACCGTGCCCTCCGAGGGCTCGGATCATGCCGGTGCCTGTGATCTCGCGGGATCGGTGCCACGGCCACAGTGCGGCCTGGCGCGGTCGGACTCCGCCATCGGTGCCGAAGGTAGGTTGCACTAACGGCGGTTGCCGGATGGCTTCCACCACCAATCGCCAGCGAGCGGCTTCTGATCTGGCGCGCCCGGCAGGTGAGGGACCTGCTTCACCGATGCCGAGGTGCGGGCGGCGATCCAGCGACGCCTCTAGCACTGCGTGACGTTGCCCGTCGAGATAGGTGGCGGTGGCCACAGCTCAGGCCAGGATCGTCGTCCTGCGGGTGGCCGCTCCGTACCCCGCGTGCTCGAAACGGGGACCTCGCGCGGAGGGGTTTGGTGATCATTGTCCAGGAAAGTGTTGATCAATTACGATCGCAATGTGACGCAGATCACGCCTCTGATCAGGTCTTTTCTCGAACGGGGCGGTCCTCCGCTCCCGTGGGCGACCTAGCATCGACACGCGCTGCACGGGGGATACGGCCAACTCGCCTACAACATAGGTGTGTTGGCTCTCTGCGCTGCCGCACCCTTAGAACTTCCAACTGCAGTTCAGGTGTCGCTTTGATGTCATTACCCCTGCTCCGACCAAGCAAGGGGCTCGGCGGAGGTGCCCGCACCGCCAGGATCTCGCATCGCCTGATCCTGCTGGTGGCGGTGCCGCTCGTCGTAGCTGTCGCCTTCGCCGGACGGGCCCTGGCCCCGTCGACCGGACAGGCCGTCCAGGCCGTCCGACTCGAGGCGGCGATCGAAGTAGCCCAAGCGGCCAGTGATCTGACGTACCGATTGCAGCGCGAACGCGCGGAAGGTTCGGTGCAGGTCACCTCTGCGCAGAGGTCCGGAGAGCGGTTCGGGAGGCTCGCGCGGGCCACCGACGAGAGCGTCGCCCGCTACCGGGAGAAGCGCGCGGAGCTCTCTTCCATGCCGTCCGCCACGAACGCGACGCTGCAAAGGATCGACAAGTCTCTGGACCGGATCGCGTCGCTGCGCGCCCAGGTGCGCTCCGGTGCCGGTTCCTTGTCCTTCGTGGCGTTCGGTTACCGCATCGCCATCGCCGACCTCGTTTCCTTCCGCGACAGCATCGCGCAGGCCGACGGGGTGAACGCGGAGGTGGCCGACCATATCCGAGCCGCCGCCGCGCTGTCGGAGGCGGCCGAGCACGTCGCCCAGCAGGAGGTCGCCGTCGTACGGGCGCTCTCCGACGGCGGTTTCACGCCCGCCTCGCTCCAGACGTTCGAGGCGACCCGGCTCGGTTACACGGATGCGTACGAGACCGTCACCGCAGTCGGGCCTGAACAGTGGCGCACCTGGATGGAACGCACGCTGTCCGGGCCGAGAGCGACGGCGGCCGAGAAACTCGCCGCCGAAGCGGCTCGCAGCGCCGCGGGGGAGCGGCTGGCCATCAGCCGCACTGCCTGGACCGACGCCATGGCCGACCGGCAGGAACTGTTGCGGTCGGTGGTGCTTCGGGCGGATGCCGACCTGCTCGACACCGTCACCGAGGAACGCACCCGCCTCACCTGGTGGGCGGTGTCCGAACTGGCCTTGGTCGTCCTGATGTTGGTGGCCGTCCTGCTCATCGCCGTACGACTCGGCCGCGACCTGATCCGCAGGCTCCGGGACCTGCGTGACGCCGCGCACGAAGTGGCGCACAAGCGCCTGCCCGAGGAGGTGCACAAGCTCGCCCAGCTCGGCTCCGCGGGCCGGGCGACGCCCGACGAGATCGCCCAGCGGGCGGGCACGCCCTTGGCGAACCTCGCCGACGATGAGATGGGCGAGGTGGGACAGGCGTTCAACTCCGTGCACTACGTGGCAGTCCGGCTCGCGGGCGAGCAGGCCCAGTCCCGCGACCGGTTCGCGGAGACCCTGGTGACCGTGGCCCGGCGCGGCGCACGCCTCAACTCGGCTCTGACCGCGCAGCTGAACAGGGTGCAGCGCGACGAGTTGGACCCCAAGCGGATGGAGACCCTGTTCGCGCTCGACCACCTGGCCATCCGTATGGAGCACAACGCCAACAACCTTCTCGTCCTCGGCGGTGTCGGGGGCGGCAAAGTCCGCCCCGCCGATGCGCCCTGCACCTCCGTGATCTACGCCGCGGCCCAGCAGATCGAGCATTACGGCAGGGTGAGCCTCGGTCACGTCGATCCGGCGATCGCCATTGCCGCACGTGTCGTCGACGACATCGCGCACATGCTCGCCGAACTCCTCGACAACGCCGCACGGTTCTCGCCGCCCGACACCCAAGTCGGCGTGGCTGCCTGGAGCCTGCGCGACCGGGCCGTGCTCCAGATAGTCGACGAGGGCATCGGCATGCCGGACGCGCGCCGTACGGCACTCAACGGCGAGCTCGCCTCCCCGCAGGCCGACATCGGCGCCGTACACACCATGGGCCTGCAGGTCGTGGGACGGATCGCGGCCCGGCACGGCATCGTGGTCGAACTGCGTGAGTCCTCCGGGCCCGGAACCATCGTCGAGGTGGCGCTCCCGAAGGAACTGCTCGCCGAACCCGACACGGACACCCTGGCGCCCGTGCCGCCGCCGCACGGCGCCGTTGGTCCGGTGGTCGCGCGGGACCACACCGGCCCGAACGAGAACCACACCGGGCCGAACGAGGGTGAAGCGGGCCAGCCCGAGATTGCCCGCTCGCACGACGAGGAGAGCGGTGCCCTCGAACCCGCCGGAAGGCCGCAGCCCGCGATCCCGGTGCGGCCGCAGGGCAGCGGTGGCCACCTGACCACGGCCCTCCGCCCTCGCCCCGCGGAGTACGCAGAGGATTCAGAACCTGCGGATCGCGCGGAGCGCGCGGAACAGGGCGCGACGGCGCCGTCTCGACCCGGTGTCGGTACGACCGGGCGTGCACCGGGCAGTGCCGTCCCCGTGGAGAGCAGGATCGCCGGGGTGAGCGCCTCCGGTCTGCCCATCCGCAAGCGGGCCGCACCCGGCGGTCCGACGCCGCCCACACCAGTTCGCCCGGCGGCGGGAGAGCAGGACGCGGCGACACGTGCCCGCAAGGTGCCGCGCCGCCGGGACTCCCGCCAGGTCTCCGACGTCTTCTCGGCCTACGCCCAAGGCATCAGCCGTAGCACACGTCGGAGTTCCCCCGACCGCAAAGCCGACGCCGGCGGTACCACCGGCACGCAGACCACCGGCACGCAAACCGCCGGTTCGCCCGACGACAGCACACAAGGGAGCACGCGATGACCCAACCCGAACCTGCCGGTTCCCTTGACTGGCTGCTCACCGACTTCGCCCGCCGAGTCCCCGAAGTCACGCACGCTCTCGCGGTCTCCGTCGACGGACTCGCCCTGGCCTTCACGGGCCTCGACCAGGACGACGCCGACCGTCTCGCCGCCATCGCCTCGGGACTGGTCAACCTGATGTCCGGCGCGGCGCAGTTGCTGCGGACCGACCCGGTGGAGCACAGCCTCACCGCGATGGACGGCGGTTACCTCTTCGCGATGGCGGTCTCGAGCGGCGCCTCCCTCGTCGTCGTCACCACCCGCGAGGCCGACATCGGCGAAGTCAGCTATTCCATGGCGGAGTTGATCGACCAGGTCGGTGGCGCCCTGTCCCCGCAGATCCGCGACGCAGGCAGTCCGGAGCACGCCCACTGATCCGCCGAGAACCGAGCCCGCCCGTCCACGACCCTGTCCACGACGCCCTCCATACCGCTCGTACCACCCCTTGGAGTCCCTGTCATGAACAACGTCCTCACAGTCCGTCGCTCCGGCCGGCACAGAAAGCGCGCGGGCGGTGCCGCACTGCTGGCCCTCGCGATGACCGCGGTCGCGGGCTGCAGTGGCAGCGCGGCCTCCGGCGGTGACGACGACACCCTCAAGGTCGGCGTCCTTGTGCCGTTGTCGGGCACGTACGAGGCGATCGGCAAGGACATGCGCGACGGCTTCCAGCTCTACCTGGACACGCACGGCAACAAGCTCGGCGGGCGCAAGGTGGAACTGACTCAGGCCGACGAGGGCGACGGGGCGCCGACCGCGGTGCCCGCCGCCACCAAGCTCATCAAGAAGGACAACGTCGACGTGATAGCCGGCGTCGGCGGCGGTGGCTCCTTCGCCGCCGTCCAGCCCCTTGTCACCAAGAACAAGGTGCCCCTGCTCGCCATCGGCGGCCGTCCCACCAAGACCGACGTGAAGTGGATCTGGACCACGAGCTTCCTCTCCGAGGAGCCGGGCGAGGCCATCGCCCAGCACATCAAGGACGAGGTGGACGGCCCCGTCTACGCGATAGGCCCTGACTACCAGGGCGGTTACGACGAGATGCGCGGCTTCACCGAGGCCTTCGCCAAGGCCGACGGCAAGCTCGCCAACCCGGACGGCAAGACCAAGTGGACGCCGTTCCCCAAGACCACCAACTTCACCCCGTACTTCAACGACATCGCCAAGACCGACGCCAAGGCGGTCTACTGCTTCTACGCCGGCAAGGCCGCGATCGACTTCGTGAAGCAGTACAAGCAGTCCGACGTGGCCGACCTGCCGCTGTACTCGCCCGGCTTCCTCACCGAGGGCGGCACACTGCCCGCCCAGGGCGCGGCGGCCAAGGACATCTACTCCGTGCTCAACTACGCGGCCGACATCGACAACGAGGCCAACCGCTCGTTCGCCGCCGACTGGACCGCCAGGCACGACCTGCCGCCCACCACCTACGCGATGTCCGCGTACGACGCCGCCGCGGTGATCGACAAGGCCGTCGCGGACCTTGCCAAGGACGGCAAGGAGATCACGTCCCAGAGCATCAACGAGGCCGTCGGCGACCTCGGGCGGATCGACAGCCCGCGCGGCTCCTGGGAGTTCAGCAAGACCACCCACTCGCCCGTGCAGAAGTGGTACCTGCGCCAAGTGAAGCGCGACGGCGAACAGTTGGCGAACGTCGTCGTCCAGGACCTGGCGACGCTCGGCAGCTGATGGAGCTCCTCGACGCTCAGCTGGTCCCCGCGGTCGACGGGGTCGCCTACGGTCTGCTGCTGTTCGTGGTGTCCGCCGGACTGAGCCTGGCGTTCGGCACCGCGGGTGTGCTGAACCTCGCGCACGGCACGCTGTACGCGATCGGCGCCGCCACGGGCGCCGAACTGAGCGACGGCACCTGGGGCGGGCTGCTGCTCGGCCTGCTCGCGGGAACGGCGGCGGCGGGCGGAGCGGGGGCGCTCCTCGCCGTCGCCGCCGAACCTCTCGCCCGACGCGGCCATCTCGCCCAGGCGCTGCTGACCTTCGGGCTCGCCCTGATCGGCGGCAACCTGCTCACCGCTGTCTTCGGCTCCGACGAACTGCCGGTACGGGTACCGGGGGCCCTCGACACCTCGGTGTCCCTGCTCGGACACAGGTACCCGGCGTACCGCCTGGTGTTCATCGTGATGGCCGTGCTGCTCGCCGCCTTCGGCACCTGGGTGCTCACCCGCACCCGCGCGGGCGCGGCGGTACGCGCCGCCGCCGATGACCCGCAGATGCTCGCGGCGACCGGCATCAGCCCCCGCCTCGTGCACACCGGTGTGCTCATGGCGGCCGGCGCCCTTGCCGGTGCGGCCGGCGTGCTCGGGGCGCCGATCATCGGGCCGGGCCCCAGTACCGCGGAGAACGTGCTGATGCTCTCTCTCGTGGTCGTCGTCCTCGGCGGCCTTCGCTCACTGTGGGGCACCTTTCTCGCGGCGATCGCGGTCGGCGAGGTGCAGACACTGGGCGTCTCGCTCGCCCCCGACCTGGCGCCCTACCTCCTCATGGCCGCGATGGCGGGTGCACTGATCCTGCGTCCGCAGCGCGCGGCCGCGGCACCGGAGCCGACGCACCCCGAGCAGACGCCCGCACGCCGGACACCCTCAGCGGCGACCAAGGCGACCAAGGCGACCAAGGCGACCAAGGCGACCAAGGCGACCAAGGACCGGTCCGGGGCCTCCCTGTCACGAATCCTGGACCGCACGCCCACACCCGTGCGTCGGCTCACACCCCTGGCGCTGCTGCTCGCCCTGCTCGCGGCCGCGCCCTGGATCGTGGACGCCTACACCCTCTCGTTGGCCGGCTACGCCCTCGCCCTCGGCCTGGTCGCCGTCAGCTCCACCGTCCTGACGGGCTACGCGGGCCTTCCGGTGCTCGGCCAGACGGCGCCCTTCGCCGTCGGCGCGTACGTCACCGCGATCGCCGCCGACGAGGGCTTCGCGACCGTGGGCCCGGTACAACTCGCCCTGGCCGGCGCCGCCGCGGCACTTTTCGCACTGATCACGGGACCCGCGGTGATCCGGGCCAGGGGCGTCACCGTCCTGATGATCACCCTCGCGATCGGCGAGCTGACGCGCACCGCCGTCGCTCAGATGACGTCCGTCACCGGCGGCACCGACGGCTTCTTCGGCTTCCCCGCGACCCGTCCGCTGTGGGGTGCCGAGGCCCTGAGCGACGAAGTCGGCACGTACCACTACGTGCTCACCGCAGCCGCCGCCGTCCTCATCACCACTGTGCTCGTACTCCGAAGCCGGGCAGGGCAGTTGCTCACCGGCGCCCGCAGCGCCGAGGCGCGCATGCGCGCGAGCGGCCACCCGGTCTCCCGCTATCTGCTGCTCGCCTACATCGGCGGCGGCGCCCTCGCGGGCGTCGGCGGTTCCTTGCTCGTGGTCGCGCAGCAGTACGTGTCGCCCGCGGACGTCGGCTTCGAGATCGCCGCCCTGGCGATGCTCGCCGCCGTGATCGGCGGCACCACCTCCGTCGCGGGCACCCTGCTCGGCGTCGCACTGATCGTCGGCACTCGCGACTGGCTGGCCGGCGCCTGGCCCGGGCACGGTCCGCTGCTCCTCGGCGTGCTCTTCGTCCTGTCCGTGTACGTGCTGCCGCGCGGCCTTGCCGGCATCCGGATGCCGGGTGTGACCGCTC
>NZ_JAAAHS010000026.1 GCF_009908195.1 Streptomyces boluensis
TTGAGGGGTTAAGGCTCCCAGTAGACGACTGGGTTGATAGGCCGGATGTGGAAGCCCTGTAAGGGGTGGAGCTGACCGGTACTAATAGGCCGAGGGCTTGTCCTCAGTTGCTCGCGTCCACTGTGTTGGTTCTGAAACCACGAACAACCCCGCCCAAGGTCACGGGTGGTGCGGTTGACAGTTTCATAGTGTTTCGGTGGTCATAGCGTGAGGGAAACGCCCGGTTACATTCCGAACCCGGAAGCTAAGCCTCACAGCGCCGATGGTACTGCAGGGGGGACCCTGTGGGAGAGTAGGACGCCGCCGAACAATTTTTAGCCTCAACCCCCGGACTATGTCCGGGGGTTGAGGCATTTTTGCGTTCAAGGCCTGTTTCTGGCGGGCGCTATTGATAAGCGGTATTTACAGGCGGCCGGAGGATTTGAGGGCGAGGTACGCATCTGCCAGTGCCGGCGCCAATTCGCCGGGAGTGGCATCGACAACGGTGACGCCGCGACGAGAGAGGAGCTCTGCTGTGCGACGACGCTCGGCTTGCGCTTGTGCTGCCGCCGCGGCTTCGTACACGGCCTCCGTATTTCCCCTGCTCTTGGCCATTCGTTGAATCTGAGGGTCTGATACGGACGCCACGATGACGGCGTGACGTTTGGTGAGGCGTCCGAGTACAGGCAGAAGGCCCTCTTCGATGGGGGCTGCGTCGAGGCTGGTCAGGAGGACGATCAGTGACCGGCGGGGAGTGGTTCGGAGCACGGTCGATGTCAGGCCGCGGGCGTCTGTTTCGATGAGTGCGGGCTCTAGTGGGGCAAGCGCATTGACCAGAGCTGGAAGCAATTCTCCTGACGCCCGGCCTTGTACCAGTGCCCGGATACGGCGGTCGTAGGCGAGTAGGTTCACGCGGTCACCTGCCTTGGAGGCCAGGGCTGCCATCAGCAGAGCCGCATCCATGGAGGCGTCCAGCCGAGGGGCGTCGCCGAGGCGGCCGGCCGACGTGCGACCTGTATCGAGGACCAAGAGGATGTGGCGGTCGCGTTCGGGGCGCCAGGTTCGTACGGCGACTGTGGACTGGCGGGCTGTCGCGCGCCAGTCGATCGAGCGGGTGTCGTCGCCGGGGACGTAGTCACGGAGGCTGTCGAACTCGGTGCCTTCACCTCGGGTCAACACGCTGGTCCGGCCATCGAGTTCGCGTAGGCGGGAGAGTTTCGAGGGCAGGTGCTTGCGGCTGTGAAAGGCAGGCAGTACCCGGAGGGTCCACGGGACAGTGTGGCCGCCTTGGCGGTAGAGCAGGCCGAGGGGGCCGTAGGAGCGGACTGTGACGCGCTGGGCCTGGTGGTCGCCGCGTCGGGTCGGGCGAAGGCGTGTGGTGATGCGGCGTCGCTCATGGGGCGGGACGTCGATGTCGTGGCGTGATGCGGTTGCTTCGCCCACCGTTGTCCAGCTGCTCGGCGGCCAGGCGTCGCGCAGCTGGGCGCGAAGGGGACGGTTCGTGGGGTTGGTGATGGCGAGGTTGACATCGGCCTCGTCGCCAAGTCGAACGTTTGTGTCACCGGAACGAGTGAAGCGTAGCGATCTCACTGGCGCGGCGAGGGCGTAGTCGCACATCATGGCAAGTGCGAGGGGGGAGTTGACCGCAAGGATTCCCGTCCAGCTGGGCTCGAGGAAGCCGACAGGGATGGTGCCGAGGGCCGCGAAGAGGGCGGCGCGTCCTGTGGGTGCCATGGGGATCGACTCAGAGGGGTACGGGGACGTTGGCGAGGATCGCGTTGATGACGGAGTCGGGGGTGACTCCTTCCATCTCGGCCTCGGGACGTAGTTGAACGCGGTGCCGCAAGGTGGGTAGGGCGAGGGCTTTGACGTCGTCAGGGGTCACGTAGTCCCGGCCGGTGAGCCAGGCCCACGCTCGGGCCGTGGCAAGGAGAGCGGTGGCGCCGCGGGGAGAGACGCCGAGCGTGAGGGACGGCGACTCGCGCGTGGCGCGGCAGATATCGACGACGTAGCCAGTGATTTCGGGGGAGACAGATGTCTTGGCGACTGCTGTGCGAGCGGCTTCAAGGTCTTCAGGACCGGCGACAGGTCGGACGCCGGCGGCCTGAAGATCGCGTGGATTGAATCCGTCCGTATGCCGGGTGAGGACGGCGATCTCGTCCTGGCGGGACGGGAGGGGGACAGTGAGCTTGAGGAGGAAGCGGTCGAGCTGGGCCTCGGGGAGCGGATAGGTGCCCTCGTACTCGACCGGGTTCTGAGTCGCGGCTACGAGGAAGGGCTCAGGGAGGAGACGGGGGGTGCCGTCGACTGTGACCTGGCGTTCCTCCATCGCTTCGAGGAGCGATGACTGAGTCTTCGGCGGCGTGCGGTTGATCTCGTCAGCAAGCAGAAGGTTTGTGAACACCGGTCCGGGCTGGAAGGAGAATTCTGCGGTACGGGCGTCGTAGACCAGGGATCCGGTGACGTCGCTCGGCATCAGGTCGGGGGTGAACTGGACGCGCTTGGTGTCGAGTTCGAGCGCGGCGGACAGGGCGCGCACGAGAAGGGTCTTGGCGACTCCGGGGACGCCCTCCAGAAGTACGTGACCGCGGCACAGGAGCGCGACGACGAGGCCGGTGACGGCGGGGTCCTGGCCGACCACGGCCTTGGCGATCTCGGTGCGCAGGGCCTCCAGGGAGGAACGGGTGTTGTCCGCGTTCCCTGCGGAGTCTGCGATCGGGGCGCTCATGAGGTGCGTACCTCTCCTTCGAGGGCGTCGAGTCGGTCGGCAAGGGCGATGAGGGCCGTGTCGTTGGGCGGGGGAGGCCCGAAGAGTACGTCGTACAGGTCCACAGAGGTGGCGGGGAGTCGGGCGGAGATCGCTGGGAGCAGAGGCTCCGGAGTATGGGCCCGGGCCAGGGGGACGCCGACGAGTGGCGCCAGGCGGGCGCGGGTGGCGGAGCGGAGGGCTTTGGCCGCGCGGTCGCGAGCTTTGGCCTTGCTGTAGAGGCGGGCTCGGCCTTCCACGGTTTCAGAGGCGCGGATGACGACGGGCAGGCGCTCCTGGACCAATGGGCCCAGGCGGCGGCCGCGCCACAGGGCGGCGAGTACGGCGGCGATGGCGAGTTGCAGCGCGCCCCAGCGCCAGCCGGAGGGGATGAGGCCGAAGAAGCTGCGGTCGCCGCCATCGGCTGCCGAGGAGTCACTGATCGAGGGGAGGTACCAGACCAGATGCGGGCGGGATCCGAGGAGTTGAAGGGCGAGCGAGGCGTTGCCGTGTTCGTCGAGGCGATCGTTGTAGAGGATGTCGGGCGCGCCCAGGAGCACGGTGTCTCCGCGGCCCGACGGGAGGTGCATCAGGGTGGGCAGGCCCTCGCTGCGGTAGCAGGACGAGGTGCCGGGCAGGTCGGTGGAGTAGCGGATTCCGCCGGTGTCCGCGGTGCCGGCCCGTTCTGCTTCTGGCAGCGAGCAGCCGGGCTTCAGCGTCGTCTCGTGGCCTGGCTGCTCGGCGCGTACTCCAGGTACGAGAGTGCTGACCGAAGGCTGACCAGGGGCGAGCAGGAGTGTGCGACCGGCGGAGCTCTCGGTGGCGGAGCGGAGCGTGGCTTGCTGCTTCTTCGTGAGCCGGTCCGGGGATGTGACCAAGAGCGTGGTGTCCGGGCCGGACGCGGCCGCGGCGGCCTTGGTGGTGGTCACCACGCGCGTGGTGACGCCCCGGTCGGCGAGCAGTTCGGACACCGCGCGGCTGCCGTAGGGGTCGGCGGAGCGGGGGTCGAGTCGGCCGTGCTGGCCACCGGAGCGGATCGCGGCGATGGCGATACCCGCGACGAGCAGGACCGTGAAGCCGAGCAGCAGACCGCGGGAACGTGTCCACACCTGGCGAGGAGTGGCAGCGACAGAGGTGGGCGGTGGGCCGGCTCCGGTCATTCGGCGGCCCCGGAAGGCGAGGTGAGGGCAGGGCGGGTGCGTTCGATGTCCCGGTCCAGGGCTGCGAGGCGCTCGTACGCCTGCTGGTCGGTGTCGCGTCCGCCGTATGTGACGTCGTCGAAGTCGCGGGCGGCCGTGTGGAGTTGGCTCTTGTGGGTGGGCAGGACGAGGCCGGCTTCGGTGGCTGCCTCGTCGGCGGTGCGGCCCGGTCGGGGGTCGAGGAGGGCGCGCTCTTCGAGGGAGCGCACGAGGGCACGCATGCGTTCCTGGACGGCCTGGTTCCAGTGCTGCGCAGCGGCGTGTGACTCGGCGGTGGCGCGGTGCTCGGCGGCGCTGCGTGGCCGGTCGGCGAAGAGGGCGTTGGACGATGTCGGGGTGCGACGGGGAGCACCCAGGCGCCACCACAGGCCGGCGAGGAGGAGTACGACCACGAGGGCGAGTACCGCGAGTCCGAGCCCGCCGCCCGGAGTCGCACCGGATGCGGCGTCGAAGAGGTCTCCGACCCACTCCCAGAAGCGGTCCAAGGCGCGCTGGAGGAGGCTCGGGTCGTTCTCGTGGTACATCGACCTGGACAGCTCGCGCTCGGCGGCTTCCCGTGCCGGCACTCGCGGGATCGTGACCGGCGGTTCGTCGCCGGAGAGCGGGTGCGCGGACCAGCCGGTGTTGAGGCCCCCCGACATCGTCACCGCATCAGCTCCCGGGAGTCGTGCCAGGTGTGTCGGAGCCGTAGCCCTGGATTCCGGCCGCTCGGGCCAGTTCGATGTCGAGGGCTTCTCGGCGGATCCGCAGGTCGATGTAGAGGAGCACCGTGACGCCCGCCGTGATCGGGAAGGCGAGCATCGAGCCGATGACGGAGCCGATACCCGTGATGACCAGGAAGGTCCAACCGACGTCCCCGGCCCCGCTGTTGAGGAAGCCGTTCACGCCGTCTCCGCTGAGGGCCACGGCCAGGACGGTGAACGGGATCAGGATGATCGAGACGATGATGTTCACGAGGATCGCGGCCAGCAGTTGGATGCCGAAGACGCGCCACCACGAACCCTGGACGAGTTTGGCGGAGCGCCCGAGGGCCTTGCGTACCGTCTGCTTCTCGAGCATCAGCGCCGGCGAGGACAGGGAGAAGCGGACCAGCAGCCAGATGGCGACGATCAGCCCGCCGAGTCCGCCCAGGAGGGCGAGGGACGTGCCCGCGCGGGACGCGCCGGCCACCGCGATGAGTACGCCGGGCAGGGAGCCGACGGCGACGAGGGCGGCGGCGAGGAGGGGCAGCAGGAACGTCAGCCCGAGCAGCCGGGGCAGCTGGGGCTTCGCGTCTCGCCAGGCCTCGGCGCTGGTGACCGGCTTTCCGAGTACGGCGCGGCTGGTGACCATCGTGAGCAGTGCGGTGACGACGAAGCTGCCGAGCAGGGACACCAGCAGGATGACGCCGGAGTCGAGGATGGTGTCGCCCAAGGCATCGGTCAGTTCGGCGATGCTGGCGTTCGGGTCGCTGAGGGCGTCCGTGGTGCTCTGGGTGTTGAGGACCAGGCCCTGCAGCAGGATGACGATGATCTCCGTGACCACGGCCACGGCGAGGGAGATACCGAGGACGGTGCGCCAGTGGGCGCGCATCGTGGAGACCGCGCCGTCGAGGATCTCGCCGACGCCGAGCGGGCGCAGCGGGATGACTCCGGGCTTGGCCGCGGCGGGCGGCATGCCCCAGCCACCGCCGCCCCAGCCGCCACGGGGCTGACCTGGGGGAACTCCGGGGCCGCCGCCCCAACCGCCGGGACCGCCGCCTTGGCCCGGAGCTGGGGGCGTCTGGCCGGGGCCAGAGCTGCCGGGCGCCGACCACTGGCCGGGCGGGGGCTGCTCCTTGGACCACTTCGAGGCCGGTCCGTCCTGCGGGCCGGAGGGCTCGGAGGGGCGGGGCGTCTCCCCGTCCTGTCCGTCGGAGGGGGCAGATCCGGGCGAGGCCCAGCCCGGAGTGTCGTTCATCGTCGCTCCTTCACGGTGCCCGACCGCGGTTGTGGCGGCAGGTTGGCTGCCATCGTGCCACGGTGTGTCTGTTCGGGGACCGGGCGCTGTATGAGCTGCGCACCTTCAAATGTCCGACGCGGAAAGGGCAGACTGGGCGGATGCCTGATCAGTACGATCGAATTCCCGAGCGGAGCGGGCAGACGCAGATGCCCGCGCTCCTCTGGGACGTACCGGCTGAGGTCTCCGCACCGCCGCTCCTCGACCAGCCTCGGCGGCGTACGGGGGAGTTTGCGTCGGAGTGCACGGGTGCTCCTGCCCTGGCGCGGGCGGATCGGTCGCGGGCCGAGCGGTCGCTGGCGGTTCGGGGGAGCGCAGGGCTTATACGGGTGCCGGGTCGCGGCCGCAACCGGTGCGGGCCAGGATGGGCCGGTGCGGAGAGGTAGTGACGTAGGTCACGGTGGCGCAGAATCGCTGTGGTGCGTGAAGAGGTAAGAGGGGGATTTCCGTGGCGCCGTTGGGCCGCCGGCGTACAGCCCGGCGTTCGACGTGATGCTGACGGGCGGTGACGATCGTCACTGAACACGGGGCCGTTTCGCCGGTGACCACCGACGGGCTCGTTGAGCTGTGTGTCAGGTCACGCCAGGTAACGATTAGCTAATGGGATGATGTCAGTCATGAAGGGACGAGTCCTTGTCGTCGACGACGACACCGCACTGGCCGAGATGCTCGGCATTGTGCTTCGTGGTGAGGGTTTCGAGCCGTCGTTCGTAGCAGATGGCGACAAGGCGCTGGCAGCGTTTCGTGAGACCAAGCCCGATCTTGTGCTGCTCGACTTGATGCTGCCCGGTAGGGACGGCATCGAGGTGTGCCGCCTGATCAGGGCGGAGTCTGGCGTGCCGATCGTGATGCTCACCGCCAAGAGCGACACCGTGGATGTGGTGGTGGGCCTCGAGTCGGGCGCCGACGACTACATCGTGAAGCCGTTCAAGCCGAAGGAGCTGGTGGCCCGGATCAGGGCACGGCTGCGCAGGTCCGAGGAGCCGGCGCCGGAGCAGCTCGCGATCGGCGACCTGGTCATCGACGTGGCCGGTCACTCCGTGAAGCGGGAAGGGCAGTCGATCGCGCTGACTCCGCTGGAGTTCGACCTCCTCGTGGCGCTGGCCCGTAAGCCGTGGCAGGTGTTCACGCGTGAGGTGCTCCTCGAGCAGGTGTGGGGCTATCGGCACGCGGCGGACACGCGGCTGGTCAATGTGCATGTCCAGCGGCTGCGTTCGAAGGTCGAGAAGGACCCTGAGCGTCCGGAGATCGTCGTGACCGTTCGCGGCGTCGGCTACAAGGCTGGACCGAGCTGACGTGCCCCGGGACAGTGCCGCTTCGGCGCCCGGGGAGCCGGGACACCGCCAGGGGCGGCCGGTGAGCCCGACAGGGCACACCTCCCGGTTCGGCCGGCTGGTCGACGGTGGGCTGCTGCTGCAGGACGGTGTGCAGGGCAGCCCGGCGTTGAGGCTGTTCTCGCGCTGGGTGCGGCGGCCGCTGCTGCCCGTGATGCGGCTGTGGCGTCGCAACATCCAGCTGCGGGTGGTCGCCGGCACCTTGATCATGTCGCTCGGAGTGGTGCTGCTGCTGGGCTTCGTCGTCATCGGGCAGGTGCGTAACGGCCTGCTCGACGCGAAGGAGAAGGCCGCGCAGATCCAGGCCACCGGCGGGTTCGAGGCGGCCAGAGCCAACGCGGCGGACAGCCAGGGCGCGGACCGGGGCGCGGCGAACGGCGGCGCTCAGAAGAACGCCGTCCAGTGGCGGTCCGACCTCGTCACCCAGCTGTCCAGCGGCGGCCAGAGCGCCTTCCATGTGGTGGCGTTGGCCGCGGGCAGCGATGCGGGCCGGGGGCGCGGGCCACGTGCCTCGGGCTATGTCGAGGCGCTGGACAGCGTGCCGGACGAATTGCGCGGCCAGGTGGACCGTGGCGACGGCGCGTATCAGAGCTTCTCGCGGATCGTGTACTCGCGCGGTGCCGGGGAACCGGTCGCGGGGCTGGTCATCGGCAAGCGGCTGACCGACATCAACAACGACCCGTACCAGCTGTACTACCTCTTCCCGCTGACGCAGGAGGAGAAGTCGCTGAGCCTGGTCAAGGGCACGTTGGCCACGGCGGGACTGTTCGTGGTGGTGCTGCTCGGGGCGATCGCCTGGCTGGTCGTGCGCCAGGTCGTCACGCCGGTTCGGATGGCGGCCGGGATCGCGGAGCGGCTGTCCGCGGGGCGGCTTCAGGAACGTATGAAGGTGACCGGCGAGGACGACATCGCGCGGCTCGGCGAGGCCTTCAACAAGATGGCGCAGAACCTGCAGCTGAAGATCCAGCAGCTGGAGGACCTGTCGCGGATGCAGCGACGGTTCGTATCGGATGTGTCGCACGAGCTGCGTACGCCGCTGACGACGGTACGGATGGCGGCCGATGTCATTCATGAGGCGCGGGTGGACTTCGATCCGGTGACGGCGCGGTCCGCCGAGCTGCTCGCGGATCAGCTGGACCGGTTCGAGTCGTTGCTGGCGGACCTGCTGGAGATCAGCAGGTTCGACGCGGGGGCGGCCGCGCTGGAGGCGGAGCCGACGGACCTGCGGGATGTCGTACGCAGAGTGGTCGGGGGCGCCGCGCCGCTGGCCGAGGCCAAGGGCAGCCGGATCCGGACCGTCGGGGACGAGCAGCCGGTCGTGGCGGAGGCGGACGCGCGCCGGGTGGAGCGCGTGCTGCGCAACCTCGTGGTGAATGCGGTGGAGCACGGCGACGGCAAGGACGTAGTGGTGCGGCTCGGTGCCGCGGGCGGCGCGGTCGCGGTCGCGGTGCGTGACTACGGCGTGGGCCTCAAGCCGGGCGAGGCGACGCGGGTCTTCAACAGGTTCTGGCGTGCCGACCCGGCACGCGCGCGTACGACCGGTGGCACTGGGCTCGGCCTGTCCATCGCGCTTGAGGACGCGCGGCTGCACGGCGGCTGGCTGCAGGCCTGGGGTGAGCCGGGTGGCGGTTCGCAGTTCCGGCTCACGTTGCCGCGTACGGCGGACGAGGCCTTGCGCGGCTCGCCGATACCACTGGAGCCCGAGGACTCGCGGCGCAGCCGTGGGCTGAGCGACGCGGGGCTGCCGAGCGGTGGCGGGGAGAAGCAGGCCACGGTGCCGGTGCAGCCGGCGGGCGACCGGGGGCCCGTGCCCGTACCGCCGACGGCGCCGTCGTTGCAGGTGTCGCCGAGTGCGGATCCGACGGCGCTGCCGGGCAGTGGCGCGCGCGTCGTGCCGCGGCAGGCCGGAGAGCCGGACGCGCCGGCGGGCGGCACGGCCCGAAGCGGAATCCACAGCACGGCAAGCGGAACCGGTACCGACGGGGTGCGAGCGCGGCCCGATGTGGCGGCACCCGCGCGGGCAGCGGAATCACCACGAGTGCTCGAAAAATCAGATGCAGCAGCGGAAGAAGCACGGGCAGAGGCAGAAGTGGAACCGGAAGGGGAAGCCACTCGTGGGCGCTGATCGGGGCCGAAGCGGCCTTGTCCGTTCCGCGCGCGGGACGCGCACGGCGGTGGTGCTCGCCTGCAGCGGGGTGCTGCTCGCGGGCTGCGCCTCCATGCCGGACAGCGGTGGGGTGGAGCCGGTCGATGCTTCCCCGCAGGAGCCGCAGGTGCAGGTTTTCGCGGTGCCGCCGCAGAAGGGCGCCGGGCCCTCGGAGATCGTCGAGGGCTTCCTCGAGGCGCTGACCAGCGATGATCCGCACTTTTCGACGGCGCGGAAGTATCTGACGAAGGAAGCGGCGGCGGCCTGGGATCCGGAGCGGTCCACGACCGTGCTCGCGGACGGACCCAACACCGACTCGACGCGCACGCGGACCGACCCGGACGGCGGCGGTTATGTGTACGCGCTGTCCGGCCGCATGATCGCGAAGGTCGACGCGCAGCACGCGTATGTGTCGGAGCAGCGGTCGTACGCGGCGGCGGTGCACCTCGTGCGGCAGGGCGGGGACGAGTGGCGCATCGATGTGCCGCCGGACGGGATCGTGCTCGGCCAGTCCGACTTCGAGCGGCTCTATCTGCCGGTCGACAAGTACTACTTCGCCTCGTCCTCCTCCTCGGACGGCGAGCCCCAGTCGGCGGCGCCGATGGTCGCGGACCCCGTCTATGTACGGAAGCGGATAGACCCCGTGACGCAGGCCGTCAGGTCGCTGCTCGACGGGCCGACCAACTGGCTGCGGCAGGTGGTGACTTCCCCCTTCCCGTCCGGTACGGAGCTGAAGAAGGGCACCAAGTCGCTGTCGCCCGACGATCAGAACCGCTTGGTGGTCCCGTTGAACGAGCGGGCGAACGGTGTGGAGCCTGACCGCTGCGCGAAGATGGCGGCCCAACTGTTCTTCACCTTGCAGGACTTGACGCCGGCCGGGATCGAGCAGGTGGAGCTGCGGCGCGCGGACGGCGGGAAGCTGTGCGCTCTGGACGCCGATCAGGCCGAGGCGAGCGCGCCGAACCGTTCGCTGAGCGGGGCGGATTACCAGTACTTCATCGACGACAAGCACCGTTTGGTGCGCATGCCGAAGAACGACGACGAAGTGGAGCCGGTCCCCGGGCCGTTGGGGAACGGGGAGCGGCAGCTGCGTTCGGCGGCGGTGTCGCGTGCCGAGGACCGTGCGGCGGGGGTGTCGAACGACGGGCGTTCGCTGCACGTCGGGTCTCTGCTGTCCGACGAGAGCCTGGAGAAGACGCAGGTACGCAGCCGGGCCAAGCAGGAGAACGACCGCTTGTCCAAGCCGAGTTGGGACGGCCGGGGTGACCTGTGGGTGGCTGACCGGGACCCGGAGAACCACCGGCTGTTGTGGCTTTCGCAGGGCGGTGGCAAGCCTGTGGAGGTCAAGGTCGCGGGTCTTGAGGACGCCCGGATCAACGCCGTACGCGTGTCGGCGGACGGTGTGCGGGTCGCTCTGCTCGTAGAGAAGGACGGCAAGACCGAGCTCAAGATCGGCCGGGTGGAGCGTCAGGGGACCTCGGAAGATCCCGAGGTCTCCGTCGTCGAACTGACCCCCGGGGCGCCGCAGATGGAAGAGGTCGCCGCCATGGCCTGGGCCGGTGGCAGCCGCCTCGTGGTGGCGGGCAAGGAGGCCGGTGGGGTGCAGCAGCTTCAGTACGTGCAGAGCGACGGTTCCGTGGTGCAGGGGTCGACGCTGCCGGCCCTGACCGGGGTGACGGACATCGCCGCATCGGAGGATGAGCGACTGCCGCTGGTGGCGCGTTCGGAGGAAGACGGCATCGTCCGCTTGCCTCCAGGGGCGAACTGGAAACCGGTGGTCAAGGGCGGTACTTCGCCTGTTTATCCGGGCTGAGTTCCATTCCGCTCGGGTGCGGTGAGCTCTCCTGCTCCCGCTACTGCTTCCGCTCCTCGCCCTCGGTGCTGCGTGCGGCCGCCGGGTCTCCGTTTGCCGGTCAACCAGCCCGTAACAGCAAGAAGTTGACGTCTCCGAGGTGATCTCGGACTGTCCCCCTCGCCGCCCCCTGTCACCCCTTCCGTGGAGTTATCCACAGGGGTGGCAGGGGGCGGATTGCGTTGGCACAGTGGTGGGCATGCGGGGGTGGTGGCGCGATCTCGCCGACCTGGTGCTGCCTGCCGACTGCAGTGGCTGCGGGCTGTCCCGCACGGTGTTGTGCGGGAGTTGCCGGCAGGCGTTGCACGGCAGGTCGCCGCGCCGGGTCCGGCCGACTCCGGAACCGGCCGGACTGCCCGTGGTGCACGCCGCTGCGCCGTACGAGGACGCGGTACGCGCGGTCCTGCTCGCACACAAGGAGCGGGGTGCCCTGGGCCTGGCGGAGGTCCTGGGGCTGGCGCTCGCGGGTGCGGTACGTGCGGGGGTGCGGGACGGCGTGGTCGGCCTGGGAGACGGCGGTGACGGCGGCGACAGGGACGGCACGTACGGCAGGGGCGGCAACAGAGGCTGGAGCGACTGCGGGGGAGGAGGGGGACGCGATGTGCACGAAGGCGACAGCGGTGGCTGGGGGCGTGCCGCGAGGAGCGCCGGGTACGACGAGAGGCCAGGCGCGCCGGGCCCGGCCGGCGCCTCGGAGACTGGCGGTGGTGGCCCGCTCCTGTTGGTGCCCATGCCGTCCGCCCGGAAAGCCGTCGCTGCCCGAGGGCACGACTCGGTACGCCGGATCGCTCTCTCCGCCGCACGTGAACTGCGGCGTACGGGCATCCGCGCCCAGGTGCTGCCGGTCCTGCGTCAGGGGCGCCGGGTCGTGGACCAGTCGGGGCTCAACTCCCGGCAGCGGATGGCGAATATGAGCGGCGCGCTGGAGGTGGCTTCCGGTGCCGGGCGACTCCTGCGGGGCCGTCGCGTCGTCCTCGTCGACGACCTGATGACCACGGGTGCCTCGCTCGTGGAAGCGGCCCGTGTATTGCGTGCCGCGACGGCAGAAGTACGTGTTGGGGGAACGCAAGTAGCACCCACGGGAAGGCGACCCGGGTCGCGAGAGCGGGGCCGGGGCGGAACAGTGGATGCAAGCACCTCCGACACCACCTCTGGAGCGCCGAGAACAGTCGAACAGCATCGAATGTTTGTGCTGGACGCAGCCGTGGTCGCCTCGTCGCCGGATTCCTTCGAAATAAACCGGAACTGACCGGGAACTTGCATCGTTGCAGGTAGCGAGAGTGGAAATACGCTTGAACGGAGGTACGCCGCAGTAGAGGGTGACGGCATCCACCCGGGCGAGATATGTTCGGTTGTGAGGAAAGGCGGACGCCTTGACTCGCATATCGGAATGCCGGTTCGTGGGTTTTCTGCAATCACCCGGACCGGTGGGGTGGAGATCTTGTCCACGGGGGAGGAGGAGGTGGAAGTCACCAAGTCCGAGACTCCGGGTTCACCGGGGTCTGGTGCAAAAGGGAGACGCTCCGCCCGAGGATGCGGAGCGATCCGGGAACGGAGTTCTGCGTGGACATCGTCGTCAAGGGCCGCAAGACAGAGGTGCCCGAGCGGTTCCGCAAGCACGTGGCCGAGAAGCTGAAGCTGGAGAAGATCCAGAAGCTCGATGGCAAGGTGATCAGCCTCGACGTCGAGGTGTCCAAGGAGCCCAACCCGCGACAGGCCGACCGTTCTGACCGTGTGGAGATCACTCTGCGCACGCGCGGCCCGGTGATCCGGGCGGAGGCCTCGGCCAGCGACCAGTACGCGGCGCTCGACCTCGCGCAGGAGAAGCTCGAAGCCCGCCTGCGCAAGCAGCACAGCAAGCGCTCCACCCGCCGTGGCAACGGGCGGCTCTCGGCCGCCGAAGTGGCCGACCGGGTGCCCGGCGCGGCAACGCTCAACGGCGACGGCTCGCCCGTACCTGCGGAAGAGGACGAGGGCGTGCCGACGAAGCGGATCGGTTCGCTGGAGATTCAGGGCGAAGGCCCGATCGTGGTTCGCGAGAAGTCCCACGTCGCGGCACCCATGTCACTCGACCAGGCGCTCTACGAGATGGAACTGGTCGGGCACGACTTCTACTTGTTCGTTGACTCCGAGACCAAGGAACCCAGCGTCGTCTACCGGCGACACGCCTACGACTACGGCGTCATCCACCTCAGCACCGACCCGATGGTTTCCAAGGGAGAGTCGGAGCCGCCCGGCGGCTCGCTCGGCGGCTGACCTTCGATGACAGCAGTGATGGTGCCCCTGGAGCGCATGTGCGCCCCCAGGGGCACCATCGTGCGACCCCTTGAGGCGTCGTTGCGCCGCTCGGGCATGAAATCATGGCCGAGCAGGCCAACCCAGGTGCTGCCGACGTGGGTTGCGGCATCTTGACCAGGCCTCGGCCTTCAGGGGGAGGAACGATGGCGAGCAGTTTTGGACCGATGCGTGACGCGGATGCCGACGACGGTATCGACGGCATCGGTATGGAGACAGAGGCTCCGCACAAAGAGCCGATCCGGGTTCTCGTGGTGGACGACCATGCACTATTCCGTCGCGGCCTGGAGATCGTCCTCGCACAGGAGGAGGACATCGAGGTCGTCGGCGAGGCGGGGGACGGCGCGGAGGCCGTCGACAAGGCAGCCGACCTGCTGCCGGACATCGTGCTGATGGACGTCCGTATGCCCAAGCGCGGTGGTATCGAGGCATGTACCTCCATCAAGGAGGTGGCGCCCAGCGCCAAGATCATCATGTTGACGATAAGTGATGAGGAAGCCGACCTCTACGACGCGATCAAGGCGGGAGCCACCGGTTATCTCCTCAAGGAGATCTCCACGGACGAGGTGTCCACCGCCATCCGTGCCGTGGCTGACGGTCAGTCCCAGATCAGCCCGTCGATGGCTTCCAAGCTGCTCACCGAGTTCAAGTCGATGATCCAGCGCACCGACGAGCGCCGTCTCGTCCCCGCGCCCCGGCTCACCGACCGCGAGCTCGAGGTGCTGAAGCTGGTGGCCACGGGGATGAACAACCGGGATATCGCCAAGGAGTTGTTCATCTCCGAGAACACGGTGAAGAACCATGTGCGCAACATCCTGGAGAAGCTGCAGCTGCACTCCCGGATGGAAGCCGTGGTCTATGCGATGCGGGAGAAGATCCTCGAGATCCGGTGAGGGTCGGTGAGATCTGCGAGGGGCTGAGGGGCCGCCTGAGGGCCGTGCGGGGCGGCCGGGTGCTCAGGTGAGGGCGGCCACCAGTGGGGCGTGCAGGTTCGCCGGAGTCACGCGCTCCACGCGTACCTGGTCGCATCCCACCCACTCCGCGGCCTCACGCAGTGCCCTTGCCATCGGCTCGACCGCCTTCGGGGTGTCCAGGGACGCGTGCTTGGCCACCAGCGTCCGGCCTTCGCGGGCCGGGTCCACGCGGCCGAGGAGACGGCCCCCGGACAGCAGCGGCATCGCGAAGTAGCCGTACACCCGCTTCGGCTTGGGGACGTACGCCTCCAGGCGGTGGGTGAAGCCGAAGATCCGCTCCGTCCGCGCGCGCTCCCAGACCAGGGAGTCGAAGGGCGAAAGCAGTGTGGTGCGGTGCCGCCCCTGAGGGGCCTTCTCGAGCGCCGCGGGGGCTGCCCAAGCCGGTTTGCCCCAGCCCTCGACCTCCACCGGCACCAGGCCCGCATCGGCGACCACCGCGTCGAACTGCTCGCTCCTCAGGCGGTGGTAGTCCGCGATGTCCGACCGGGTGCCCACACCGAGCGCCTCTCCCGCGAGTCTGACGAGGCGGCGCAGGCACTCGCGGTCGTCCAGGTCGTCATGGAGCAGCTCGGCCGGCACGGCACGCTCCGCCAGGTCGTACACCCGCTTCCAGCCGCGGCGCTCCACGCACACCACCTCGCCGTACATCAGCGCGCGCTCGACGGCGACCTTGGACTCGGACCAGTCCCACCACTCGCCCTTGTTCTTCGCGCCGCCCAACTCCGTGGCCGTGAGCGGGCCTTCGGCGCGCAGCTGCTTGATGACCTGGTCGTAGGCCGATTCGCTCAGGTCGTGGTGCCAGTGCGGGCGGTCGCGGTAGGCCCGGCGGCGGAAGGCGAAGTGCGGCCACTCCTCGATCGGCAGGATGCACGCCGCGTGCGACCAGTACTCGAAGGCGTGGGTGTCCGTCCAGTACGCCCCCTCCACCGGCTTTCGGCCGACGGCGCCGAGCCGTGCGTACGGAATGAGCTCGTGCGAACGGGCCAGCACCGAGATCGTGTCGAGCTGGACGGCGCCCAGATGACGCAGCACACCGCGCACCCCGCCCCGGCGGTCGGGCGCACCGATGAACCCCTGGGCGCGCAGGGCGATTCGGCGGGCCTCATCGGCGGAGAGCGCGACTTCGGGGGTGGTGGCGGATGCCGGTGCGGAGGTCATGTTCGTACGGTAGGGCACGGCACTGACAATTACCGCTGACCTGGCGTATTCGCGGGCAAGTACGGGTCGAGAGGCGGCAGTTCGAGGTCGGACGGCAGCAGGGAGCCGACCCAGCAGTCGCGGCGGGTGCCCCGGTGCTGGTGCGCGGCGCGCAATGTGCCCTCCATGGTGAAGCCCGCCCGGAGCGCCACCGCGCGTGAGGCCGTGTTGCCCACCTCCGCGCGCCACTCGAGGCGGTCGATCGCGGCTCGGGTGAACGCCCAACGGCTCAGCGTCTTGAGCGCCTCCGTCACATAACCGCGTCCGCGCTGCTCCTTCACCGACCAGAAGCCCACCTCGGCGGCGCCCAGGCCGCGCAGCATGATCCCCATCACGGCCACCAGCGCGTTGCCCTCGCGCGTACGGATGGCGAAGGTGTACTCCCTGCTGTGCTGCCAGGCGTCCGGTGCGAAGTGCTGGGTGAAGTTCTTGGCGTGTTCGTGTTCATAGGGGGAGGGAACGGTCGTCCAGCGTTGGATATCGGGGTCCTGGCAGGCGGCGTAGCAGTCCTCGGTGTCATCGGGGCCGAGGGGGCGCAGGACGAGGCGTGCGGTGGTGAGCGTGACCGGTTCCATCAGCCGATTCTCGGCCGTCCCGGAGGTGGGCGCCAGAACTTTTGCCGAGCCCACGGGCACCTCGCGGGACCCTCGAGCGTTCTTCAGAGAGGCGCTGGGTGGCCTTCGTCACGGCGACCCTCCCGAGCCGGAGTCGTCCTCGCTTACGATGGCCGTTGCGGTGGGGTCCGCCTGCTGTGCCCTCACCGCTCGAGAACCGAGACAGAAACCGACCGTGCCAGGCCCGACCGGCAAGGAGACCAACCCTCGTGTCCGTCTTCAACAAGCTCATGCGTGCAGGCGAAGGAAAGATCCTGCGCAAACTGCACCGCATCGCGGACCAGGTCAACTCCATCGAAGAGGACTTCGTCAGCCTCTCCGACGCCGAGCTGCGCGCGCTCACCGACGAGTACAAAGAGCGCCACCAGGAGTGGCTCGACAGCGACGGCAAGTCCGGTGACAGCCTCGACGACCTGCTCCCGGAAGCGTTCGCCACGGTCCGTGAGGCCGCCAAGCGCGTCCTGGGCCAGCGGCACTACGACGTCCAGATGATGGGTGGAGCGGCCCTGCACCTCGGCTATGTCGCCGAGATGAAGACCGGTGAGGGCAAGACCCTCGTCGGCACGCTCCCGACGTACCTCAACGCCCTTTCGGGCAAGGGCGTCCACCTGATCACGGTCAACGACTACCTGGCCGAGCGCGACTCCGAAATGATGGGCCGCGTCCACAAGTTCCTCGGTCTGTCCGTCGGCTGCATCATCGCCAACATGACGCCGGCTCAGCGTCGCGAGCAGTACAACTGCGACATCACCTACGGCACGAACAACGAGTTCGGCTTCGACTACCTCCGCGACAACATGGCGTGGTCGCAGGACGAACTCGTCCAGCGCGGGCACAACTTCGCGGTGGTCGACGAGGTCGACTCCATCCTCGTCGACGAGGCGCGTACGCCGCTGATCATCTCCGGCCCCGCCGACCAGGCCACCAAGTGGTACGGCGACTTCTCCAAGTTGGTCACCCGCCTGACCAAGGGCGAGGCGGGCAACCAGCTCAAGGGCATCGAGGAGACCGGCGACTACGAGGTCGACGAGAAGAAGCGGACCGTGGCCATCCACGAGCCCGGCGTCGCCAAGGTCGAGGACTGGCTGGGCATCGACAACCTCTACGAGTCGGTGAACACCCCGCTCGTGGGTTACCTGAACAACGCCATCAAGGCGAAGGAACTCTTCAAGAAGGACAAGGACTACGTCGTCATCGACGGCGAAGTCATGATCGTCGACGAGCACACCGGCCGTATCCTCGCCGGCCGCCGCTACAACGAGGGCATGCACCAGGCGATCGAGGCGAAGGAAGGGGTGGACATCAAGGACGAGAACCAGACACTCGCCACGATCACCCTGCAGAACTTCTTCCGCCTCTACAGCAAGCTCTCCGGCATGACCGGTACGGCCATGACGGAGGCCGCCGAGTTCCAGCAGATCTACAAGCTCGGCGTCGTCCCGATCCCGACGAACCGCGCCATGGTCCGCATGGACCAGTCGGACCTGATCTACCGCACGGAGAAGTCCAAGTTCGACGCGGTGGTCGACGACATCGCCGAGAAGCACGAGAAGGGCCAGCCGATCCTGGTCGGCACCACCTCGGTCGAGAAGTCCGAGTACCTCTCGCAGCAGCTCGCCAAGCGCGGCGTCCCGCACGAGGTGCTCAACGCCAAGCAGCACGACCGAGAGGCCTCGATCGTCGCCCAGGCCGGCCGCAAGGGCGCCGTCACGGTCGCCACGAACATGGCCGGTCGTGGTACGGACATCAAGCTCGGCGGTAACCCCGACGACCTCGCCGAGGCCGAGCTGCGCCAGCACGGCCTCGACCCCGAGGAGCACATCGAGGAGTGGGCCTCGGCCCTGCCGGACGCCCTGGAGCGCGCCGAGCAGGCCGTCAAGGCGGAGCACGACGAGGTGAAGGACCTCGGCGGGCTCTACGTGCTGGGTACCGAGCGCCATGAGTCGCGGCGTATCGACAACCAGCTGCGTGGTCGTTCCGGCCGTCAGGGCGACCCGGGTGAGTCCCGGTTCTACCTCTCGCTGGGCGACGACCTGATGCGCCTGTTCAAGGCTCAGATGGTCGAGCGCGTCATGGCGATGGCCAACGTCCCGGACGACGTCCCGATCGAGAACAAGATGGTGACCCGCGCCATCGCCTCGGCGCAGTCCCAGGTCGAGCAGCAGAACTTCGAGACGCGTAAGAACGTCCTGAAGTACGACGAGGTTCTGAACCGCCAGCGTGAGGTGATCTACGGCGAGCGCCGCCGCGTTCTGAAGGGCGAGGACCTGCACGAGCAGATCCGGCACTTCATGGACGACACGATCGACGCGTACATCCAGGCGGAGTCCTCCGAGGGCTTCGCCGAGGAGTGGGACCTCGACCGGCTCTGGGGTGCGTTCAAGCAGCTCTACCCGGTGCAGGTCAGCATCGAGGAGCTGGAGGACGCTGCCGGTGACCGTGCGGGCCTGACCGCCGAGTTCATCAGCGAGTCCGTCAAGGAGGACATCCACGCGCAGTACGACGCGCGTGAGGAGCAGCTCGGCTCGGACATCATGCGGGAGCTCGAGCGCCGCGTGGTGCTCTCCGTCCTCGACCGCAAGTGGCGCGAGCACCTCTACGAGATGGACTACCTCCAGGAGGGCATCGGCCTGCGCGCCATGGCGCAGAAGGACCCGCTGGTCGAGTACCAGCGCGAGGGCTTCGACATGTTCACCGCCATGATGGAGGGCATCAAGGAGGAGTCCGTCGGCTACCTGTTCAACCTGGAGGTCCAGGTCGAGCAGCAGGTCGAGGAGGTCCCGGTCGAGGACGCGAAGCCGTCCCTGGCGAAGGACTCCGAGGACGCGGTGCCCGCGGGCGCCGGGCGGCCGGAGATCCGCGCGAAGGGCCTCGACGCCCCGCAGCGCCCGGACCGGCTGCACTTCTCCGCGCCGACGGTGGACGGCGAAGGCGGCGTCGTCGAGGGCGACTTCAGCAATGACGAGGACGGCGCCCACGCGGCCGACGACGGCATGACGCGCGCCGAGCGCCGCAAGGCACAGAAGGGCGGCCGCCGCCGCAAGAAGTGATGCGGGGCGCGGGTGCCTGGTGATCTGGGTACGCCGGGCAGACCACGTAGCCGTCGGGGCCGGAGACCAGCTGGATGCTGCTCTCCGGCCCCGACGGCGTTCTGGTTCGCCGTGAGCCGTGAGCCGTGGGCCGTGAGCCGTGGGCCGTGAGCCGTGAGCCGGGACGGGTGGGCTGGTCGGTGCCCGCCTGCCCCGGCTCCGGCGGGGTTCAAGGCGGGGTTCAGGCCGGTTGGCGTTCCCCGCCCAGTTCCACGGCGGCGCAGCGCCACCGCAGGTCCGAGCCGCGTTCCAGGCGGAAGGCCATCGCCCGCACCCGGTCGCCGGCGCTGATGCAGGCGCTGGCTTCGACCACTCCGGGACGCAGCGGATGCGCCCGACAGGTGCGGACGTAGGGCCGCGGCCCCCGGGCCTTGAGCGGTGTGTACGGGGCCAGCTCGACGAGCTGCTGGTACCCGTTGCCGACGGTGTGGTTGAGCATCCAGTGCACGGGGCGTTCGCCGCTCAGGACGGCGAGCAGGCGCTCGGCGAAGAGCTCGTGCGGCTTGACCCGCCGCCGCTGCGCCGGTACCTCGGGCCTGCGCTGATCGCGCCTGTTGGTGGGCCTGGTCGCCGAGCGGTTGACGGGACGCGAGCCAGTGCCGTTCTTCGAGCGGCCAGGGCCCCTTGAGCCCTTGAAGCCGTTGGAGTCATTGCGTGTGACGGCCATGATCATTCCCCCGAATCTGCTGGACCCGGAATTCCTACCGGGCAGTAGCCACAGATTTCTTGTACGGGGGCGAGGGGCCTGCCCGCAACGTGGCGTCAAGTTTTGGCATGCGCTCTGGAAGATCACCTATCAGGGTGACGGCCCAAGGGGCGCCTGGGCTCGGGGCGGGTCACCCGGAAGACATTCGGGACGTAGCCGACAATCGGGAGCGCTGAAGCAGCACCTCGAAGAGGGACATGGGGGCACGTATCCTGAGGGCCTTCAGCCCACGTCCAGCCACGAAGAGAGCGGCGGCCATGCGCGTCTACGTACCCCTGACCCTTCCCGGGCTCGCCGAGGCTCACAAGGCGGGAGAGCTGGGTCCCGGACCGCTGACCGCCTACGCCGTGACGCCGGCGCTGCGCGAGTGGTACGTCTCGGACGACATCGAGGAGCTGGAGTACGCGGCCCTCAACCGGGCGGCCTCGTACTCCCTGCGGATGCTCGCCGGTGACCCCGGGGCGGCGCGCCGTCGGGTCGTCGTCGCCGTGGACGTGCCGGATGCCGAGGCGGCCGTCGACCCGGACCGCGGGCTCGACGCCGGCGCGCTCGGTGAGGTGCGGATCGCGCGGGCCGTGGCGCTGTCGAAGGCGGCCGCGGTGCATGTCGACGCCGACGACGCCGAGGCCGATGTGACGGCAGCCGCGGCTGCCCTCGGCGCGGCCGACCAGGGCGACGACGACGCGCAGTTCACGGTGGACGGGGCCGAGGACCACGAGCTGCTGTGGTTCGCGACGCAGGAGATCCCGAACCTCATCGGATGAGCCGCGGAGACGGGGGCCGCGCACCCGTCTGACCAGGCCTTCTGTGGAGTTATCCACAGGCCGGGCGGAGGGTGGCACCTGCCGGGTACCGTCTTGGGCATGGGGAAGCAGCAGGGACCGCACATCGTCTGGGACTGGAACGGCACGCTGTTCCACGACATCGACGTGGTCATCAAGGCCACCAACGCTTCGTTCGCTGAGATCGGTCTGCCGCCGATCACGCTGGAGCGGTATCGCGAGCTGTACTGCGTGCCGGTGCCGCGTTTCTACGAGCGGCTCATGGGGCGCCTGCCCACCGACGCGGAGTGGGCCGTGATGGACGAGGCGTTCCACCGGCACTACTGGTCGCTGGCGGACGGCGCCGGACTCGCCGACGGGGCGGGCGAGTTGCTGGCCGACTGGCAGGCGGCCGGCCTGACCCAGTCCATGTGCTCACTGGCTCCGCACGACCGGCTGGTGCCGATCGTGCGCACGCACGGGATCGAGCACCGCTTCATACGCGTCGACGGGCGCATAGGGAACTCGACGTCGGGCAAGGCCGAGCACATGGAGCGGCATGTCGCCGCGCTCGTGGAGTCCGTCGACCCCGCGCGCACCGTGGTGATCGGGGACGCCGTGGACGACGCGGTGGCCGCGGCACACGTGGGCGCACTCGCGGTGCTCTACACCGGGGGCTCGCACAGCCGCGCCAGCCTGGCGGAGGCGGGCGTCCCGGTGGTGGACAGCCTCGCCGAGGCGGTCACGGAGGCGGCACGGATCGTGGCGGGCTGACGGAGTGGGGGCTTCCGGGGCGTCCGAGTGTGCCGTCCCGGCCGGGGCCGTCAGGTCGCCGGGGCCTTCGCTCGGAGCACCGTGAGGAACTCCCGCATCCAGCGTGAGTGGTCCGGCCAGGCGCGGGCGGAGACCAGGGTGCCGTCCACCACGGCCTCCGCGTCCTGGAAGGTCGCGCCCGCCGCTTGCATGTCCAGCTCGAGAGCCGGATAGGCCGTGACCTTGCGGCCCGTCAGGCTGCCGATCGCCGCCGTGAGGAGGGGGCCATGACAGATCTGGGCGACCGGCTTGTCCGCGTCGAAGAACGCTTTGAGGATCTTGCGGAGCTCCGGGTCGTTGCGCAGGTACTCCGGGGCCCGGCCGCCCGGGATCACCAGGGCGGCGTACTCCCCGGGGTCGACCTCGGAGAAGGCGAGGTCCGCGGGCCAGGTGTAGCCCGGCTTCTCGGTGTAGGTGTCGAAGCCACGCTCGAAGTCGTGGATCACGAACTGGAGCTGCTTGCGGGACGGGGCCGCGATGTGCACGTCGTACCCCTCTTCGCGCAGCCGCTGGTAGGGGTAGAGCACCTCCAGGGACTCCGCCGCGTCACCGGTCACAATGAGGATCTTCGTTGCCATGGTCGCTCGCTCCCTTGGCGTGAAACCGTCCGGTGTGCCGGTCCGGGTGGCCCGGGTGGAAGGGGTCCGTCCGGCACGGGGCTCTGCCGCCAACGTGCCTCGTCGGAGCACGTTTGCCAAGTGGGGCCGGGCAGGGCGGCGCGGAGGCGGGTGGCCGCCGGTGCGTCGACGGCACGGACGAGGGGGTGTTGTCCCTGTCCAGAGTGTCAAAGTAACGCCCCATCTTTTGTACCTATACGGCCCATGACGTGGTCCGGGTCCGGGGCGATAGCCTTGACCCGTGATCAGCGCGATATCCCGCGGGGGCAGCGCAGCCCCCGACCCGTGCCCGGTACGCCGGCGTGCCCGGGTGATCGTCGCGCTCCGGGTACGGGGCGGCCAGTCGACAATGGCCGATACAGCCCCTGCCATCTCTCGCCAAGGCATAGCGTCGTCCACGACGGGACACCCCGCGTCGCGACGTTGTGCCCTTGCTCGCCATACCGGCGGATCAACCACCTTCAACGTCACGCAACGGCGCGCGACAGGAGCCAGAGGACATGCAGACCAAGCTGGACGAAGCAAAGGCCGAGCTGCTCGCACGGGCCGCCCGGGTAGCTGAGCACAGCCCGGTCGGGGGGCAACTTCCGACGGGGGCTACTACGGGAGACCGACCGGACGAGGACCCGGTGCTCTCGTACCTCCAGCGCTACTACCTGCACACCGCTCCCGAGGACATGGCCGACCGTGACCCGGTCGATGCGTTCGGTGCCGCGTTCTCGCACTATCGGCTTGCGGAGAACCGCCCGCAGGGCACCGCCAACGTCCGGGTGCACACCCCGACGGTGGAGGAGAACGGCTGGACGTGCTCGCACTCCGTCGTCGAGGTCGTCACGGACGACATGCCCTTCCTGGTCGACTCGGTGACCAATGAGCTCTCCCGGCAGGGCCGCGGCATTCACGTCGTGATCCACCCGCAGGTCGTGGTGCGCCGTGACCTGACCGGCAAGCTCATCGAGGTGCTCCCCGCCGGGGCGCCCACGGACAGCCACGAGACGCTGACCGAGTCGTGGATCCACGTCGAGATGGACCGCGAGACGGACCGGGCCGACCTGAAGCAGATCACCAACGACCTGCTCCGTGTCCTGTCCGACGTGCGCGAGGCCGTCGAGGACTGGGACAAGATGCGCGACGCCGCGCTGCGCATCGCCGATGAGCTGCCCAGCGAGCCGACCGCCGACGACCTGCAGAACGAGGAGGTCGAAGAGGCCCGCGAGCTGCTGCGCTGGCTGTCCGCCGACCACTTCACGTTCCTGGGCTTCCGCGAGTACGAGCTCAATGAGGACGACTCGCTCGGCGCCGTCCCCGGTACCGGTCTCGGTGTCCTGCGCTCCGACCCGCAGCACAGCGGCGAGGACGTGCACGGCCACCCGGTCAGCCCGTCCTTCAACCGGCTGCCCGCCGACGCCCGTGCCAAGGCCCGCGAGCACAAGCTGCTCGTCCTGACCAAGGCCAACAGCCGCGCCACGGTGCACCGCCCCAGCTACCTCGACTACGTGGGCGTGAAGAAGTTCGACGCCGAGGGGAACGTCATCGGGGAGCGCCGCTTCCTCGGACTGTTCTCCAGCGCCGCGTACACCGAGTCGGTGCGCCGGGTGCCGGTGATCCGCCGCAAGGTCGCCGAGGTGCTCAAGGGCGCCGGGTTCTCGCCCAACAGCCACGACGGCCGCGACCTGCTCCAGATCCTGGAGACGTACCCGCGCGACGAGCTCTTCCAGACCCCGGTCGACGAGCTGCGCGCCATCGTGACGTCCGTGCTGTACCTCCAGGAGCGCCGCCGGCTGCGGCTCTACCTGCGCAAGGACGAGTACGGCAGGTACTACTCCGCGCTGGTCTACCTGCCGCGTGACCGGTACACCACGGGTGTGCGGCTGCGGATCATCGACATCCTGAAGGAGGAACTCGGCGGCGCCAGCGTCGACTTCACCGCCTGGAACACCGAGTCGATCCTCTCCCGGCTGCACTTCGTGGTCCGGGTCGCGCCGGGCACCGAGCTGCCGCAGCTCTCCGAGTCCGACAAGGAGCGCATCGAGGCCCGTCTCGTCGAGGCCGCCCGGTCCTGGGCCGACGGCTTCGCCGAGGCGCTGACCGCCGAGTGCGGCGAGGAGCGCGCGGCCGAGCTGCTGCGCCGGTACGGCAACGCCTTCCAGGAGGGCTACAAGGCCGACCACACGGCGCGTGCCGCCGTCGCCGACCTGGTGCACGTCGAGCAACTCACCAAGGGCGAGAAGGACTTCGCCCTCTCCCTGTACGAGCCGGTGGGCGCGGGACCCGGTGAGCGGCGCTTCAAGATCTACCGCGCGGGCGAGCAGGTCTCCCTGTCGGCGGTGCTGCCGGTGCTCCAGCGCCTCGGCTGCGAGGTCGTCGACGAGCGGCCCTACGAGCTGCGCGCCAGCGACGGCACCACCGCGTGGATCTACGACTTCGGCCTGCGCATGCCCAAGACCACGGGCAACGGCGACTACCTCGCGGACGATGCCCGTGACCGGTTCCAGGAGGCGTTCGCCGCCGTCTGGACCGGGCTCGCGGAGAACGACGGCTTCAACTCCCTCGTCCTGGGCGCCGGCCTCGGCTGGCGGGAGGCGATGGTGCTGCGCGCGTACGCCAAGTACCTGCGCCAGGCGGGCGCCACGTTCAGCCAGGACTACATGGAGGACACCCTCCGTACCAACGTCCACACCACCCGTCTCCTGGTGAGCCTCTTCGAGGCGCGGATGTCCCCGGACCGCCAGCGGGCCGGTACCGAGCTGATCGACGGGCTGCTCGAGGAGCTGGACGGCGCGCTCGACCAGGTCGCGTCGCTCGACGAGGACCGGATCCTGCGGTCCTTCCTCACCGTGATCAAGGCGACCCTGCGGACCAACTTCTTCCAGGAGGCGGAGGGCGGCAAGCCGCACACGTACGTCTCCATGAAGCTGGACCCGCAGGCCATCCCCGACCTGCCGGAACCGCGACCCGCGTACGAGATCTGGGTGTACTCCCCGCGCGTCGAGGGTGTGCACCTGCGCTTCGGCAAGGTCGCGCGCGGTGGTCTGCGCTGGTCCGACCGGCGTGAGGACTTCCGTACGGAGATCCTCGGCCTGGTGAAGGCGCAGATGGTGAAGAACACCGTCATCGTGCCGGTCGGCGCGAAGGGCGGCTTCGTCGCCAAGCAGCTGCCGGACCCGAGCGTGGACCGGGACGCGTGGCTCGCCGAGGGCATCGCCTCGTACAAGACGTTCATCTCGGCGCTGCTCGACATCACGGACAACCTGGTGGCGGGCGAGGTCGTGCCGCCGTTCGACGTGGTGCGGCACGACGGCGAGGACACCTACCTCGTGGTCGCCGCCGACAAGGGCACGGCGACGTTCTCGGACATCGCCAACCAGGTCGCGCAGTCGTACAACTTCTGGCTGGGCGACGCGTTCGCGTCCGGTGGTTCGGCCGGGTACGACCACAAGGGCATGGGCATCACCGCGCGCGGTGCCTGGGAGTCCGTGAAGCGGCACTTCCGGGAGCTCGGCCACGACACGCAGAACGAGGACTTCACGGTCGTCGGCGTCGGCGACATGTCCGGTGACGTGTTCGGCAACGGCATGCTGCTCAGTGAGCACATCCGCCTGGTCGCGGCGTTCGACCACCGGCACATCTTCATCGACCCGAACCCGGACGCGGCCACCTCGTACGCCGAGCGGCGCCGCCTCTTCGAGCTGCCGCGCTCGTCCTGGGCGGACTACAACAAGGAGCTGCTCTCCGCGGGCGGCGGCATCTTCCCGCGCAGCGCCAAGTCGATCCAGCTCAACGCGCACATCCGCGAGGCACTCGGCATCGAGTCGGGCGTCTCCAAGATCACCCCCGCCGAGCTGATGAAGGCGATCCTGCACTCGCCGGTCGACCTGCTGTGGAACGGCGGCATCGGTACGTATGTGAAGTCGAGCGTCGAGTCCAACGCGGATGTGGGCGACAAGGCCAACGACGCGATCCGGGTGGACGGCGCGGACCTGCGGGTCAAGGTCGTCGGCGAGGGCGGCAACCTGGGTCTGACGCAGCTGGGCCGGATCGAGTTCGCGCGTACGGGCGGCCGGGTCAACACGGACGCGATCGACAACAGCGCGGGCGTGGACACCTCCGACCACGAGGTGAACATCAAGATCCTGCTCAACTCCGTGGTCGCGGACGGCGATCTGACGGTGAAGCAGCGCAACAAGCTGCTGGCCCAGATGACCGACGAGGTCGGCCGGCTGGTGCTGCGCAACAATTACGCGCAGAACACCGCCCTGGCCAACGCCCTCGCCCAGTCGTCGAGCATGCTCCACGCCCAGCAGCGCTTCATGCGCACGCTGGTGCGCGAGGGCCGGCTCGACCGGGCCCTGGAGTTCCTGCCCGCCGAGCGCCAGATCCGGGAGCGGCTGAACGCCGGGCTCGGGCTGACCCAGCCGGAGACGGCCGTGCTGCTCGCGTACACGAAGATCACGGTCGCGGAGGAGCTGCTCGACACGGGGCTGCCGGACGACAAGTACCTGCAGGGCCTGCTGCACGCGTACTTCCCGACGGCGCTGCGTGAGCGGTTCCTCGACCAGATCGACGGGCACGCGCTGCGCCGCGAGATCGTCACGACGGTTCTCGTGAACGACACGGTGAACACGGGCGGTACGAGCTTCCTGCACCGGATGCGGGAGGAGACCGGCGCCTCGCTCGAAGAGGTCGTACGCGCCCACACCGCGGCCCGCGCGATCTTCAAGCTCAACGAGGTCTGGGACGCCGTCGAGGCGCTGGACAACGTCGCGTCGGCGGACGTGCTCACCCGGATCCGGCTGCACTCGCGGCGCCTGGTGGAGCGCGGCACGCGGTGGCTGCTCAACAACCGGCCGCAGCCGATCGACCTCGCGGAGACCATCGAGTTCTTCAGCGAGGGCGTGGCCGAGGTCTGGGCGGAGCTGCCGAAGCTGGTGCGCGGCGCGGATCTGGACTGGTACCAGCAGATCTTCGAGGAGCTGACCGGCGCCGGTGTGACGGAGGAGCTGGCGCAGCGCGTGGCCGGGTTCTCCTCGGCGTTCCCCAGCCTGGACGTGGTGCTGATCGCGGACCGGATGGACAAGGCGCCGCTGGATGTCGCCGAGGTCTACTACGACCTGGCGGACCGGCTGTCGATCACCCAGCTGATGGACCGCATCAGTGCCCTGCCGCGCAGCGACCGGTGGCAGTCCATGGCGCGGGCGGCGATCCGCGAGGACCTGTACGCGGCGCACGCGGCACTCACCGCGGATGTGCTCGCGGTGGGTAACGGCACCTCCACTCCCGAGCAGCGCTTCAAGGCGTGGGAGGAGCAGAACGCCGCGATCCTCGGCCGTGCCAAGTCGACGCTCGACGAGATCCAGGGCTCGGACGCCTTCGACCTCGCGAACCTGTCGGTGGCGATGCGGACGATGCGGACACTGCTCCGTACACACGGCTGAGGTACGGCCGGCCGACCGAGCCGATTGACTGGGCCGGCTGACTGAGCCGGCCGGCTTGGCCGTTCGGCTGAGCTGTTCGACCGCAGTACGCGAATGACACCCGGGGCGCCCCGGCCTACTCGTAGGCCGGGGCGCTCTGTTGTGTGGCGCGGTGACGGCGATGGGCAGTCTGTTTGATCTAACCTTGTCCGAATCATCCGGTTATAGCGCCTTGGGAAGAGTGGATGACTGAAGCGATCCTGCTGGTCGGTGGGCAAGGCACGCGACTGCGGCCGGTCACGGTCAACACCCCCAAGCCGATGGTCCCCGCCGCAGGCGTTCCCTTCCTGGCGCACCAGATCGCGCGGGCCGTGGCGGCCGGGGTCGACCGCGTGGTCCTGGCGACCTGCTATCTGGCCGAGGTCTTCGAGCCGTACTTCGGTGACGGTTCGGCGTACGGGATCACGCTGGAGTACGTGGTCGAGGACGAGCCGCTCGGTACGGGCGGGGCGATCCGGAACGCGGCCGGGCGACTGAGCTGCGGCCCGGACGAGCCGGTCCTCGTCTTCAACGGCGACATCCTCACCGGCCTCGACATCCGCGGCCTGGTCGCGACGCATCGGCGGGCCGACGCGGATGTCACCCTGCACCTCGCCCAGGTCGACGACCCGCGGGCGTTCGGCCTGGTGCCGACCGACGCGGACGGCCGGGTCACCGCCTTCACCGAGAAGCCTCAGGCGCCCGAGGAGATCGTCACCGACCAGATCAACGCCGGGGCGTATGTCTTCCGGCGCTCGGTGATCGACATGATCCCGGCAGGTCGGGCCGTCTCCGTGGAGCGCGAGACCTTTCCGGGGCTGCTGGCCGAGGGCGCCCGTCTGCACGGCAAGGTCGAGAACACGTACTGGCTGGACCTGGGCAGGCCCGAGGCGTTCGTGCGGGCGTCCGCCGATCTGGTGCGCGGGGTGGTCCACTCGCCCGCGGTGCCGGGGCGGCGCGGTGAGGTGCTGGTCCTGCCGGGTGCTCAGGTCGCCGAAGGGGCCAAGCTCGCCGACGGCACCGTCGTGGGCGCCGGGGCGCGGATCGGGGCGGGCGCCGTGGTCCAGGGTTCGGTGGTCCTTGACGGGGCGGTGGTGGGCGCCGACGCGTATGTCCACGACAGCCTGATCGGCGCGGGTGCCTCGGTCGGCTCGCGTGCCCGGGTGTGCGACGCGGTGATCGGGGACGGTGCGCGGGTCGGCGCCGACAACGAACTCAGGGCCGGTGTACGGGTGTGGTGCGGGGCGGAGTTGCCGGATGCGGCGTTGCGGTTCTCCTCGGACCGGTCATGACGGCTCTGCGCACCTCGCCGTCGACGTCGCCCTCGTCGGCGCAATCGCCCTCGCCGGCGCCGACAGGTCCCGCACTGCCGGCAACACCGACAGCCATCACCGTCCCCGCCCCCGCGCGGGTCCCCGGGGCGCGGACTTCCGGCAGGGAGCGGATGCGTAGGTTCGGCAAGGAGATCGTCAAGTTCGGGATCGTCGGCGGGAGTGGGGTCGGGGTCAACTTCCTTGTCTTCAACCTGCTGTTGCACGGGCTGGGGGCGGGGCCGATGACCTCCACGGTGCTCGCCAGTTCCGTCGCCATCTGCACCAACTACCTGGGGTTCCGGTTCTTCGCGTACCGGGACCGCTCGGCGCGGAGCAAGCGGCAGATCGTGCTGTTCTTCGTGTTCAGCGGGGCCGGGGTGGCCGTGGAGAGTGCGCTGTTCTCGCTCGCGTACCACGGGTTCGGCATGGACGGGCCGATCGGCTCGAACATCGCGAAGGCGCTGTCGATCGTGCTGGCCTCCGCGTTCCGCTTCCTCGTCTACCGGACCTGGGTCTTCCAGCGCGACGTACACCGTCGCTGAGCCGCACGACCGCTGAGCCGCGCCACCGACGAGCCGCACGACCGCCGCTGAGCCGCGCCACCGATCAGCGGTACAGCCGCGCCGCACTACCGCACACCCCGCCCCCGAACTCGGACATGACCCCCCAGACAGCTAAATTTCACCGGTATGGCACATTTGACTCGAACGTACGCAGGCCCGATTTCCGGGCATGTCGGACAATCGAGAGGATGCTGAACGAGCGGTGCAGGTTGCCTGGAGGAACATATGGCTTTGATCGAGGACGACCACCCCGAGTTCGACGTATCCGTCGTCGTGATCGTCTACAACGACGAGGCCAGGCTCCCGGCCGCCCTGCGGTCCGTGCTCGACCAGACCCTGCGCGGCGTCGAGATCGTGATCGTCGACGACTGCAGCACCGACGGCTCGTACGACGTGGCGCGGCGTCTGGCCGCCGAGCACCCGGAGCGGGTGCGGGCCTTCCGTTTGCCGGAGAACAGCGGCGGGGCCGGTGAACCGCGCAACGTGGGCATCGGCCACACCCGCGGCCGGCACGTGATGTTCCTCGACAGCGACGACGTCCTGGAGCGCAACGCCTGCCGGAATCTCCTGGAGGCCGCCGAGCGCGACGGCTCCGACATCGTGTCCGGCCTCTGCGTCCGCCTTGACCAGGACACCCGCAACAAGAAGCGCGACGCCTGGTACCCCTGGCTGTACGCGCGCACCCAGGTCCTGGACTCGGTCACCGAACTGCCCGACCTGTTCGTCTGGGACACCCTGTCGACGAACAAGATGTACCGCCGTGACTTCCTCATGGAGAACCAACTCCGGTTCCCCAAGGGGATGTTCTACGAGGACCTGATCTTCGTAGCCGAGGCGTATCTCGCCGCGGAGCGCATCACGCTGATACCCAACCAGGTCTACTTCTGGCACGTGTACGAGAACGGGGCCGCGAAGTCGGTGACCAACCGGCGGCACGAGATGGCCAACTTCGTGCACCGGATGGAGATCCACCGGCGGATCGACGTCCTGCTCGCCGAGCGTGGGCTGCACGAGCTGAAGCTCGCCAAGGACATCAAGTTCCTCAAGCACGACCTCGTACTGCACCTGCGTGACCTGCCGTTCCGGAACGCCTCCTACCGGCAGGAGTTCGCCGGTATCGCCCGCGGCTACCTCGACTCGCTCGCCCCCGAGGCCTACGACGAGGTGCAGCCGATCCAGGCTGTCTGCGCCTATCTGCTGCGGGAGGACGACTGGGAGAACCTGCTCCCGGCCGTCGACACCCTCACCAACCGCGACAAGATCTCCGCCCCGCTCGTGGAGCGCGACGGGCATGTCTACTGGTGTGCGGAGCACCTCGACGACCCCTTCGGCCGGCACGTACTCGATGTCACCGACCTCGGGTACCACACCAGGACCGTCGACCGGATGTTCCTGCGCAACGCCCTCACCGGGTACGAGGAGCGCGGCGGCACCGTCCGGCTCAGCGGGCGTGTCACCAATCCGCTCGGCGTGATCCCCGAAGGCGCCCGGCTCACCGGTGAGTTGGAGTTCAGCGCCCGCCGCCGCAGCCTGCAGCGCTTCCGTTTCCCGGTGTCCGCGCTGTGGCACGAGGGCGCGTACGTCGCCTGGGAGGCCGAGGCCGACCTCGCCGGGAAGCTCCGGCCGCTCGGCATCGTCGACGAGGTGTGGGACGTACGGCTGCGCCTCGACGTGGACGGGGTGCGCACCACGACCCGGCTGACCGCGAGCGAACCCGACCTGGCACAGGGGCTGCTCCTGGTGCGGCCACGCCTGACCCGGATGGTCGCCGACCACGTCGAGCCGGAGGTGTCGCAGCGTGGCCACCTCGCGTTCCGCCTGGTCACCCGCGACCGCGTCGAGGACAAGGACCGGGTGCGCGAACTCGTCGTGCGCGGAGTGCAGGGAACGCCTGGCAGGCTCGCCAAGTCGGGGGTCCGGCGGGCCAGGAAGCTGCGCAAGAAGGTCACTTCGGCCGAGACGAAACTGCGGGTGTACGACGAGGTGTTCAGCCGGCTGCCGGTGAAGAAGGGCCTGGTCGTCTTCGAGAGCCAGCTCGGCAAGCAGTACAGCGACAGCCCGAAGGCGATCTACGAGGAACTGCGGCGCCAGGGCCTGGAGTTCGAGCCGGTCTGGTCGTACGCCGGGTCCCCGGAGGGGTTCCCCACGGACGCCACCCTCGTACGCCGCTGGTCGCTGCCGTATCTCAAGGCGCTGGCGCGGGCGGAGTTCTGGGTCGACAACCAGAGCTATCCGCTGAAGCTGACCAAGCGGCCGGAGACCACCTACCTGCAGACCTGGCACGGCTCCGCGCTCAAGCGGATGGGCTTCGACGAGCCGGCCTGGAAGCTCAGGTCCAAGGCGCGGCAGGACGAACAGCAGCGCGTCCTGGACCGCTTCGACCGGTTCCTGATCCGCTCCGAGCACGATGTGCGCACCCTCGCCAAGGCGTTCCGGCTCAAGGAGAAGACGCTCCTTCGCGTCGGCTATCCGCGAAATGACGCACTGGTGCACGCCAGGGAGCGCGAGCTTGCCGAAGGGCGCCGGGTGCGCGGGCCGCTCGCCGCCGAGCTCGGCATCCCCGAGGACAGGCAGGTCCTCCTGTACGCGCCCACGTTCCGTAAACACGGCGGCCGGAACGGGCGGTTCGAGCTGCCCTTCGACGTGGAGCGGTTCGCGGAGCACTTCGGCGACCGGTATGTGCTGCTCGTACGCTCGCACTACCTCACCCACGTGGTGCTGCCACCGTCCGTGCGTGGCCGGGTCATCGACGTATCCGCGCACCACGATGTGAACCCGCTGATGGAGCTCGCCGACGGCCTGGTCACCGACTACTCCTCGGTGATGTTCGACTACGCGCTCCTCGACCGGCCGATGCTCTTCTTCGCGTACGACTACGAGGAGTACGTGCACGAGGGCCGCGGCACCTACTTCGACCTGCTCGAACGCGCCCCCGGGCCGGTCGTGCGCGGCGAGGACGAGCTGTTCGCCGCGCTTGAGTCGCTGCCGGAGCAGAGCGTGAAGTACGCGCCGGAACGCGAGCGGTTCGTGGCGGAGTTCGGTGAGTACGACAAGGGGACCGCCGCCCGCAGCATCGTCGAGCAGTTCTTCTCCCACTGGAGCCGTGGATGAGCACCCGGACGCGACACCCCGAGCGGGATGTCTTCTTCGTCAGCAACAGCGTCAACGAGCTGGGCGGGATCACCAGTTGGTCGCACCAGATGGCCCGCCTCTTCACCGAGGCCGGCCACCGGGTGCACGTCGTCGGCATCACCGAGCCCGCCGAGCCGCAGGACATCGGCACCGGGCTGCCGTACCCGACGACGACCCTCTACGACGAGCACCCGCCGCGGGTCGGACCGGCACGCGGCATCAAGGGCCGGCTCAACCTCGTCGAGCGCCGGCTGCGGGCCGCGCGCGAGGCGGGCATGCACGAGCAGGCGGCGAAGCTGACCGCGCTGTTCCGGCGGGCGCGGCCCGGCGCCGTCGTGATCGTCACGCAGGTGTGGGCCATGGAGTGGGTGACGCTCGCCGACACCTCGGGCCTCACCGTCATCGGCATGAGCCATGAGTCGTTCGCGTACTCGCGGTCCTGCTCGCGCTACGGGCGGGTGCGGAAGTTCTACAAGGACGTGGACCGGATGCTCGCCCTCACCCGCGAGGACGCCGACCTGTGGATACGCCAAGGGGGCATGGACAACGCATCGTTCATGCCGAACCCGCTGCCCTTCATGCCCGAGGTGCCCTCGCCGCGCACCGCGAAGGTCGTCACAAGCATCGGCAGGCTGCACGACCAGAAGGGCATCGACATGCTCCTGGACACCTGGGCGGAGGTCGCGCCGCTGCACCCGGACTGGACCTTGCGGATCTATGGCTCCGGCGAGGACGAGGAGCAGCTCAAGCGGCAGTGCACCGAGCTCGGCCTTGACGGTTCCGTCGCGTGGATGGGGCGGACCAGCGATGTGCCGGGCGCGCTGCGCGGCGGCTCGGTCTTCGTGCAGTCGTCCCGTGGCGAGGGCTTCCCGCTCGCGCTGATGGAGGCGATGGCGACGGCCGTGCCGTGCGCCGCCTTCGACTGCGCGCCCGGCGTGCACGAGATCGTCCAGGACGGCGAGGACGGACTCCTCGCCGGGCTCGGCAACACCGGTGAACTGGCCCGCAGGCTCGACACGTTGATGTCCGACAAGGAGTTGCGGGACAAGATGGGCGACCTTGCGCGGCAGAACATCCAGCGGTACACGACGGACGAGATCGTGCGCCGCTGGGAGGAGCTGTTCGCGTTCCTGGACCGCTGAGTTCGCTACGTGCGGCGCCGGGGAGTTACTTCCCGGCGCCCGTGAACTTCTCGTACTCCTTGAGGACTTCGGCCGTCGGGCCGTCCATGCGCAGCTCGCCGCGCTCCAGCCAGAGGACCCGGTCGCAGGTGTCGCGGATCGACTTGTTGTTGTGGCTGACCAGGAACACGGTCCCGGCGGTGGCGCGCAGTTCGCGGATGCGGGCCTCGGAGCGCTTCTGGAACTTGCGGTCGCCGGTCGCCAGGGCCTCGTCGATCATCAGCACGTCGTGGTCCTTGGCGGCCGCGATGGAGAAGCGGAGCCGGGCGGCCATGCCGGAGGAGTAGGTGCGCATGGGAAGGGTGATGAAGTCGCCCTTCTCGTTGATCCCGGAGAACTCCACGATGTCCTCGTACCGTTCGCGGACCTGTTCGCGGGACATGCCCATGGCGAGGCCGCCGAGCGTCACATTGCGCTCGCCGGTCAGGTCGCTCATCAGGGCCGCGTTGACGCCGAGCAGCGAGGGCTGGCCGTGCGTGTAGATCCGGCCGTTCGCCGTCGGCAGCAGGCCCGCCACGGCGCGAAGCAGCGTCGACTTGCCGGAGCCGTTCGTTCCGATGAGACCGATGGCCTCGCCCTTGTACGCGGTGAACGAGACGCCCTTGACGGCGTGCACCTCGCGGACGCCCCCCACCCCCTCGTGCTCGGCGTGCTTCCTGCGCCCGAGGATGCGGCTGAGCGCGGCGGTGGCGCTGCCCCGGCCGGCGCCGGTTCCGGTGACGCGGTAGACGATGTCGACGCCGTCCGCGATCACGGTGGGCGTACGGGACTCGGTGGTGGTGGCCCGGGGTGCGGGCTCGGTGAGGGTGTCAGCCACGGCCGTAACTCTCCTCTGCTTTCCAGAAGTACACGAAACCGCCGACGCCGAGGACCACGGCCCAGCCGAGCGCGAGCGCCCACATGACGCCCACGCCGTACGGGAGTTGGCCCGCGTCGAAGCTGTCGATCAGCGCGTAACGCACCAGGTCGATGTAGGCGGCCGCCGGGTTGCATTCGAGCAGGACCTTCGCGAACTGCGGGACGCCGTGCTCGGGGAGCACGTTCTTGATGCTGAACATCACGCCGGAGGCGTACATCCAGGTGCGCATCACGAAGGGCATCAGCTGCGCGAGGTCGGGCGTCCTGCTGCCGAGCCGCGCCATGACCATCGCGAGCCCGGTGTTGAACAGGAACTGCAGCGCGAGGGCCGGTACGACGAGGAACCAGGACCAGGCCGGCGGCACCCCGAAGCAGAGCAGGATGACGGCCAAGGCGCCCATCGAGAACAGCAGTTGCTGAAGCTGCTGCAGGCTGAAGGCGATGGGCAGGGCGGCGCGCGGGAAGTGCAGGGCGCGCACCAGGCCGAGGTTGCCGGAGATCGCGCGGGTGCCGGCCATCACGGAGCTCTGCGTGAAGGTGAAGACGAAGACCCCGGTGACCAGGAACGGCACGAAGTCGTCGATGCCCCGGCTGGTGCCGAGCAGCAGACCGAAGATCAAGAAGTACACCGCGGCGTTCAGGAGCGGCGTCATCACCTGCCAGATCTGGCCGAGCTTCGCCTGGCTGTACTGCGCGGTGAGCTTGGCGGTGGCGAAGGCGCCGATGAAGTGGCGGCGGTCCCAGAGCTGACGCACGTACGCCGGAAGGGCCGGGCGGGCATTGCTGACGGTGAGGCCGTGGAGCGCGGCGAGCTCGGCGGCGTCGGGCGGCACGGCGCGCGGGGCGCCGTCGGGGGCGCCCTCGGGTACGGGTGCGCCCTCCGGTACGGGGGCGCACAAGGTCTGGCTCTGACTCACTGCTGACCGACTCCTCACGCCGTGGGACACGGGGCCCGACGCCGGAACGTCACGCCGGAACATCACGTCGGAACGGACCCGTATCGTCGTCTCGTCGAGAGTAGGGCCCGGCGACGTCGGAACGCAACCGTTTCGTCGTCCCGTTCTATGCTGTCCGTATGACTGAAAGCCCGGGTGTTCCCCGTCGTAGAGCCCCCGCGGGCGCCGCCGTACTCCGTGAGGATGTGACCGAGGCCATTCGCGCCGCGGTCTTCGAGGAGCTGGCCGCCGTCGGGTACGCGCGGATGTCCATCGAGGGCATCGCGCGCCGCGCGGGCGTCGGCAAGACGGCGGTCTACCGCCGCTGGAAGTCCAAGCTGCACCTGGTCCTCGACCTGGTCTCCGCGGTGGCGGTGCAGGGCCTCCCGGCACCGGACACGGGCACCCTCGAAGGCGATCTGCGGCTGCTGTACGAGGTCACCTCGCGCGCACTCAGGCACCCGGTGGCCGGCCAGATCATCCCGGACCTCCAGGCGGAGGCGGCCCGCAGCCCGGAGATCGCTGAGGCGCTGCAGAAAGCTTTGCGCGAGGGGCAGTTCGGGGTGGCGATCGGCATCGTCAGGGCGGCCGCGGCCCGCGGCGAACTGCGCGAGGGCCTCGACGAGGACCTCGCCCTCGACCTGATCTCCGGCCCGCTGTACTGGCGCTCAGTGGTCGCACGGGCCGCGCTGCCCAAGGGGTACGTGAGCGCGCTCGCCTCGGCCACGGCTGCGGGGCTGCGGGCGCTCTAGCGGTCGGTACGGGGTGCGGGGTGCGGCGTGGGTCCCCGGTACGTGAATGGGGGTACGTGAATGGGGGCGCCCGGCAGGTTGCCGGGCGCCCCCATTCATGTGCGTCGGGGTGCGGCGGGTCAGTCGCGCGCCGCCTCCGGGTGCAGTCGTACCCAGCCCTCCCAGGCCGAGGTGACCATGGCGCGGACGTCGTGGCGGGACTTCCAGTCGAGCTCGGCGGAGATCCGGTCCGCCGAGGCGACGACGCGCGCGGGGTCGCCGGGACGCCTCGGGTCGACCTGCGGGGCGATGTCGTACCCGGTGACTTCGTTGATCAGGTCGATCATGGCGCGTACCGAAACGCCTTCCCCGCGGCCGATGTTGACGGTGAGGTCGGTGCCGGGTGCCGTGGCGAGCTTGCGGGCCGCGACCACATGGGCGTCCGCGAGGTCGGCCACGTGGATGTAGTCGCGCACACAAGTGCCGTCCGGCGTCGGGTAGTCGGCGCCGAAGATCCGCGGGGGCTCGCCCCGGGTGAGGCGCTCGAAGACCATCGGCACGATGTTGAACACGCCCGTGTCGGCGAGCTCGGGGGTGGCAGCGCCCGCCACGTTGAAGTACCGCAGGCAGGCCGTCGACAGGCCGTGGGTGCGGCCCACCGCGCGGACCAGCCACTCACCGGCGAGCTTGGTCTCGCCGTACGGATTCATCGGCGCGCACGGGGTGTCCTCGGTGACCAGGTCCACGTCCGGCATGCCGTACACCGCCGCGGAGGACGAGAAGACGAAGCTGCTCACGCCCGCCTCGACGACCGCCTCCAGGAGGACGCGGAGCCCCTCCACGTTCTCGTGGTAGTAGCGCAGGGGCTGCTCCACGGACTCGCCGACCTGCTTGTGCGCGGCCAGGTGCACCACGCCCGTGATGCCGTGCTCCGCGAGCGTGCGGTCCAGCTTCGGCCGGTCGAGGACGGAGCCGCGCACGACCGGGACGCCCGCGGGGACGCGCTCGGTGATGCCGGACGACAGGTCGTCGAACACGACGGCCTGCTCGCCCGCCTCGATCATGGCGCGGACGACGTGCGCCCCGATGTAACCGGCTCCGCCGGTGATCAGCCAGGTCATGGTCACCCTGTTCCGCATGCGATGTGTCTTGCCGTTGAGACGGTAACGCGTCGGTGCCGGGCCGAGTTCCGCCGGGCCGGGTTCCGTCAGGCCCGGTGACCGAGCAGGCGCGCGACTCTGCGCCGCAGCATGCCGGCCGCGCTGCGGGCGCCCACGGAGAGGCGGAGCGCCAGGTTCCCGGACGCGGTGGCGTACGGCCGGGCCAGCAGGACACCCCGGCGCGCGTGCGGCCGGGCCACGGGCCGCAGCAGGTCCGGGCCCCCGACGGCGCGCGCCGTGGTGTCGCGCGCCGTACCGTCCGCGAACCGCACCCGTACCTTCACGTCCCACACGCCGGTGGCGAGCGCGCCGAGGTCGAGCAGGACGGTGGCGGCCCAGGTCGGCTCGGAACCGGTGGGGCCGGTGCCGATGCCTCTGTCCGTGTCCGGGCCCGTGCCTGTGTCCGTGTCCGTGTCCGTGCCCGTGCTCGTGCCCGGCTCCGGCTCTGGCTCCGGTGACCAGGTGGCGGAACGGCGCATCCCGCACCGTCCGGTCCTGCGGTCCCGCAGCTCGACGTCGACGCTGGTGGGCACGGCCGCGCTCACCCGGCCGTACAGATCGTGCAGGCGAAGCCGCAGTACGGAGCCACGCGCGCGGGTGTGGAGTTCCGCGTCGACGGCGAGGGGCAGCAGCCGCATCGGGCGGACCAGGAGGTGTTCGAGGGTCACCTGGGGCAGCGCGTGGGACCAGATGGGCGTGGCGTCGGCGGCGCGCGGATAGGGCGGGACGAGCCGGGCCGGGCTCGCCGCGACCTGCTTGAGGCGGTCCAGGTCGACCGGGTCGGGCGAGGCGAGGATGGTGCGGGCGATGACCCGGCCGGGCGCGGGGGCGAGCGCGAAGTCGGCCTCGTCGAAGGTCCGCAGGTACGCGCGCGTGCTGTCCCACCAGCGGCGGCGGTACTCGGCGCTGCGCTGGTCGAGCTCCTTGGTGTACATGCGCAGGCCGTGGTCGAGGAACTTGGCGCGGGCGGCGCGGGCCAGCTTCTTCTCACCGGCGTCGAGCAGGATGTCGACGGCCTGGCGGTGGGCCTCGATACGGGCCTCCCAGTTGGCGGTACCGGCCCGGTCGAGGGAGAGCGAGAGCTTGGCGGCGGAGCGGCGGACGTGCCAGATGTAGACCGTGTTGGCGACGAGCGCGAGGCGCGGGGCGGCGGCGAGTACGCGCGCGGTGAACACGAAGTCCTCGTAGACGAACCGGCCGTCGGGGAAGCGGATGGCGTGCTCGCGCAGGAAGTCGGCGCGGTAGAGCTTGTTGACGCAGAGGGTGTCGTGGACCAGCCGGGGCCGCTTGTCGGGGCGGGCCACC